>NZ_CP130610.1:910847-1214463 GCF_030544485.1 Halomonas sp. HAL1 | reverse complement strand
AACACTCCGCGTCGCCCGGTGCGGGATTTGCGCTTCTTCCTTACCGTGCCTCATTCTTGCAGCTATTTACCCGGCAGAGAGGCGACGACGCTGTTCCTCGACCCTCAGGAGTCACCTGTGCCTGGCGTCTATGACTCGCTGGCACTGCTAGGGTTTCGTCGCAGCGGGCGTCATCTATACCGTCCTCACTGCGAAGGATGCAACGCCTGCCGCTCGGTGCGTATTCCGGTTGAGCAGTTTGAGTCTAATCGCACACAGCGTAAAATCTGGCGTCGCAATGCCGATATTAGCATCCGCATCATGCCCGCTTACTTTGCATCCACCCACTACTCGCTTTACGCTGATTATATTCGTCAGCGCCATGCTGACGGTGATATGTATCCGCCCAGCCGTGAACAGTACCGCACGTTTCTCACTCTTGATGAGCCCTATGCTCATCTCATGGAAATGTACCTTCACGACGAACTGGTCGGCGTGGCTGCCTTTGACCAACTGGAACATGGCCTATCCGCCATCTACACCTTCTTTGCCGTTAGCGAGGAACTGGATAAGCGTTCACTCGGCACTTTTGCCATTCTCAAACTGGTAGAGCTCAGCCGACAAAAAGAGCTTCCGCACCTATATTTAGGGTATTGGATCGAAGAGTGCCGTAAGATGCGCTACAAACAGGCTTTTGCGCCGCTAGAAATTCTTGATGGGCGCCATTGGCGGCAGTTAATTCGCTAAAGACGTAAGCTTTTTTGCCTTGACGGCAGGCTTACGGCACAATATATCGCTGTTTCTTGAGTGCCCACCTAGCAGCACTCAAATTCTGACCGATTATTACATTACTAACTCATAAGTGAGGACATGCCTATATGGCACGCGAAGATCATATTGAAATGGAAGGCGTTATCGTCGATACCCTTCCGAACACCATGTTTCGTGTTGAGCTGGAAAACGGTCACGTTGTTACCGCTCACATCTCTGGCAAAATGCGCAAAAACTATATCCGCATTCTGACCGGCGATAAGGTAAAAGTAGAGCTAACACCTTACGATCTTTCTAAAGGCCGTATCGTATACCGTTCGCGCTAAGTCGTTGCACCGTTAACGCGTTCGGCTGATCTCAACTGTTCCCGCTAGACTGTGTTTAACGACAGCGCCGATCAGCGTCAATGGCTGTTCACTAAAAACGACAACGCCCCGTCAATGACAGGGCGCTGCGTTTTGGCTGCTTGTAGTAAACAAGCGCGATTAGCTTTTAAGCGCCTTAGCGCCCTTTTCAGGGCGCATCGGCCATTTCCGTTTCTGTGGCAAGGTGAAGTTCGCCCTCTTCCAGGCTGACATGAACAATGCCACCCTGATCAGCCAACTCACCAAACAGAATCATCTCGGCTAATGGCTTCTTCAGCTTCTCTTGAATGAGGCGCGCCATTGGGCGTGCACCCATATCAGGATCATAGCCTTTGTCGGCCAGCCAATCCCGCGCCATGTCGTCCACATCCAGTTGAACACGCTTCTCATCCAGCTGCGCCTGCAGTTCTATCAAGAACTTGTCGACCACGTTGCGTACAACAGAAACCGGCAGTGAGTGGAACTGGATAATGCTATCCAGGCGATTGCGGAACTCTGGCGAGAACGTGCGACGGATCACTTCCATGGCATCGGTCGAGTGGTCTTGATGCTGGAAACCAATCGAACGGCGTGACGCCTGCTCGGCACCGGCGTTAGAGGTCATGATCAGGATAACGTGGCGGAAATCCGCTTCGCGTCCGTTATTATCCGTTAAGCGACCGTGATCCATCACTTGCAGTAGCAGGTTGAAGACTTCCGGGTGCGCTTTTTCAATCTCATCCAACAACAGTACACAGTGCGGCTGTTTAGTGACTGCTTCGGTCAACAGGCCACCTTGGTCATAACCAACATAACCTGGAGGCGCACCAATCAGACGCGAAACGGTATGACGCTCCATGTACTCCGACATATCAAAGCGAACCAGCTCAATGCCCATAATATGCGCAAGCTGCTTGGCCACTTCGGTTTTACCCACCCCGGTGGGACCAGCAAACAAGAAGCTACCCACCGGTTTGTCGGGCGCTTTGAGCCCCGCACGGGACAGCTTAATAGCCGCTGAGAGGCTATCGATTGCTTCATCCTGACCAAAGACCAGCATTTTCAGGTCACGGTCGAGCTTTTCAAGCAGCTTACGATCAGAGCTTGAAACACTCTTCGGCGGAATACGCGCAATAGAGGCCACGACGGCTTCTACTTGCTCAACGTCAATCGTTTTAGCGCGCACTTCCGGCGGTAATAGCCGCTGGTGAGCGCCCGCCTCGTCAATCACGTCAATCGCTTTGTCAGGCAGGAAGCGATCATTGATATAGCGATCCGCCAACCGCGCTGCGCTTTCTAATGCACCGTCGGTGTACTTAAGCTCATGGTGCTCTTCAAAGCGTGAACGCAGACCTTTGAGGATCTTGATGGTATCGTCAACCGACGGCGCCATTACGTCCACTTTTTGGAAGCGGCGCGCTAACGCACGGTCTTTTTCAAAGATACCGCGGAATTCCTGGAACGTGGTTGAACCAATGCAGCGTAGCTCGCCCGAAGAGAGCATCGGCTTAAGCAGGTTCGACGCATCCATCACACCGCCGGAGGCGGCACCCGCACCGATGACGGTGTGGATTTCATCAATGAAAAGCACTGCGTTAGGCTGTTTACGAAGCTCGCCAAGCAGGCTCTTAAGACGTTTCTCAAAATCACCGCGGTATTTGGTGCCCGCCAGCAACGCGCCCATATCGAGCGAGTAAACCACTGCGTCGGCAATGACATCGGGCACGTCTTTTTCAACAATACGTTTGGCCAAACCTTCAGCAATCGCGGTTTTACCTACGCCAGCCTCACCCACCAGAAGCGGGTTATTCTTGCGACGACGCGCCAGGATCTGAACGACGCGCTCAAGCTCATGGTCGCGGCCAATCAACGGATCGATTTTGCCCAGCCGCGCCTGCTCGTTCAAATTAGTGGCATAACCAGTAAGCGGGTGTGCAGCACCTTCGTTGCTTCCCTCTTCTGCATCTTCATTTTCTGCTGACGAGGGCGAAGGAGATGGCCCGTGACCAGCCACTTTAGAGATACCGTGGGCAATGTAATTCACCGCGTCAACGCGGGCTACGCTTTGCTGTTTAAGGAAGTAAACCGCCTGGCTCTCTTGTTCAGAGAAGATAGCCACCAGCACATTCGCGCCGGATACTTCGCTCTTACCAGATGACTGAACATGGAAAACCGCACGCTGTAAAACGCGTTGAAATCCGAGCGTGGGTTGTGTTTCACGATCACCCTGACCCTCTGGGATCAGCGGGGTGGTCGAGTTGATAAAATCCTGCAGATCGGACCGCAGTTTGTCGAGGTTAGCCCCGCACGCCTTCAGTACGTCTACCGCTGAGGCATTATCCAGCAACGCTAGCAGCAGGTGCTCAACGGTCATAAACTCGTGGCGCTTGGAGCGGGCCACGGTAAAGGCCGTGTTCAGGGTCATTTCAAGTTCTTTGCTCAGCATGGCAGTCCCCTTTTCGCTACTACCTAGGGCGTATCGCCACCTAGGGCTTGCGTCGGATCAGTTTAATCGACCGGCACTCTCAACATCGGGTACAAATGGCACGGTTGCAAGCCTCACCACCAATTATTTCTCAACGCTTTTTAATTGGCGGCCTCAATATCACTTATCAACGGATGCTCACACTCACGGGCGTACTCGTTTACCTGATAGCTTTTGGTTTCCGCTATATCGCGCGTAAACACGCCGCAAGTGGCCTTTCCTTGGGTATGTACCGCGAGCATGACCTGAACGGCCGTCTCGCTATCCATGTTGAAAAAACCTTGTAGTACTTCAATAACGAATTCCATCGGCGTGTAGTCGTCATTATGAAGCACCACCTTATAAAGCGGCGGTTGCGCCAGCGCTGGTTCTGCCGGCTGCACCGCTATATCGCCATCTTCATCGGGCATATCTGGACGTGTCATTCCCGCGTAGACGGGAAAATCGACCAAGTATGAACTCTCTAGGTTGGACATAAGCAGCACGGTTGGTTGTCTCAAGACTGACCGATGCAAGCATCGCTACGTTTCACTATAGCTAATTCACAGCGATGGCGAATTTACAGCTATAACGAATTTACTAGAACGTAAGACGCTGCCGATCAGCAAGGGTTCATGGAAAAAGTAAAATATCACAGGATGTAGTAGCGAAGGCAGTGTAAAACCCCGCCCACCAAGCCAAGCGGGCGGGGGTTCAGGCTTAAATCGAAGACGGGAGCGATTAGCCTTTAGCGACGATGGATAACGTCTCGTTGAGGGTCTTGCTGGGACGCATCACTTTGTCCGTCAACTCATGGTCAGGATGGTAGTAGCCACCAATATCGGTAGGCTGGCCCTGCACCCTATTAAGCTCATCGACAATCGTCGCCTCTTTGGCTTTTAGCGCTTCGGTTAAGCGACCGAACAGTTCCTGCATTTCGGCATCACCACTCTGCTCAGCCAAGGCTTCTGCCCAGTATAGCGCTAAATAGAAATGGCTACCGCGATTGTCGAGTTCACCCACTTTGCGTGAAGGTGACTTGTTACTATCCAGGAACTTACCGTTGGCCTGATCGAGCGCCTTGGCTAACATTTTCGCTCGGGCGTTATCGAACGTGCTGCCCAGATGCTCAAGCGAAGCGGCTAAGGCTAAAAATTCACCCAGTGAGTCCCAACGCAGGTGGTTCTCTTCCAACAGCTGTTGAACGTGCTTAGGGGCAGAGCCACCAGCGCCAGTTTCAAACAGGCCACCGCCATTCATCAACGGTACGATCGAAAGCATCTTGGCGCTGGTACCGAGCTCCATGATCGGGAACAGATCGGTCAGATAGTCACGCAGAACGTTACCGGTCACGGAGATGGTATCTTCGCCCTTGCGGATACGCTCCAGCGAGAAGCGCATCGCGTCTTCCGGCGTCATGATGCGAATATCCAGGCCAGCGGTATCATGCTCTTTCAAGTAGCTTTCTACTTTCTTGATCAGCTGAGCATCGTGGGTGCGCTGCGCGTCCAGCCAGAAAATAGCCGGGGTGCCGCTTTCACGAGCGCGGTTCACCGCCAGTTTCACCCAGTCACGAACCGGGGCATCTTTGGTCTGGCACATACGCCAGATGTCGCCCTGCTCTACGCTGTGCTCAAGCACGACGTTGCCGTCGGCATCCGTGACCCGCACGGTGCCGTCGGTGGGAATCTGGAAGGTCTTGTCGTGAGAACCGTACTCTTCAGCTTTCTGCGCCATAAGGCCGACGTTAGGCACGCTGCCCATGGTGGTCGGATCAAACGCACCGTGCTGTTTGCAGTCTTCGATCACGGTTTGGTAGATACCGGCGTAGCAGCGATCAGGAATTACCGCTTTAACATCGTGCAGTTGGTCGTCGGCACCCCACATCTTACCGGAGTCACGAATCATCGCAGGCATGGACGCATCGATAATCACGTCGCTGGGCACGTGCAGGTTGGTGATGCCTTTATGAGAATTCACCATTGCAAGGCGTGGACGCTCGGCATACAGCGCCTGGATCTCGTCCTCAATTTGCTTCTGACGCTCTGCAGGCAGCGACTTAATTGCCGAGTAGAGATCGCCAATACCGTTATTGGGATCAAAGCCTGCCTGCTTCAGCTCATCCGCGTGCTTGCTAAGCACGTCCTGATAGAACTCACTAACCACCATACCGAACATGATCGGATCAGAGACTTTCATCATGGTCGCTTTGAGGTGCAGCGAGAACAGCACATCTTTAGCTTTGGCGTCGGCCACTTCTTCCGCCACGAAACGACGCAGCGCGTTACGGCTCATCACCGCACCGTCAACGACTTCGCCTTCGAGTACTGGCGTTTTCTGCTTGAGCACTGTTGTGCTGCCATCTTTAGCGACCAGCTCAATCTTAAGATCGGTAGCTTTTTCAATCAGCGCCGACTTCTCACTGCCGTAAAAATCGCCTTCACTCATATGCGCCACGTGGGACTTGGAGTCGCTGCTCCACTCGCCCATGCGGTGCGGGTATTTACGCGCATAATTTTTAACCGACAGCGGTGCGCGGCGGTCTGAGTTACCTTCACGCAACACCGGGTTAACGGCACTGCCTTTGGTTTTGTCGTAACGCGCCTGAATGTCTTTCTCTTCGTCAGTCTGGGGCGCTTCCGGGTAGTCAGGAAGCTTGTAGCCCTGCTGCTGCAGCTCTTTAATCACCGCTTTTAACTGAGGCAGTGAAGCACTGATGTTAGGTAATTTGATGATGTTAGCTTCTGGGGTCTTGGTCAGTTCGCCAAGCTCGGCCAGGTGATCGCCGATCTGTTGCTCTTCGCTCAGGTAATCAGGAAACTGAGAGATAATCCGAGCGGCCAGTGAAATATCGCGCGTCTCTACCTGGATACCCGCTGAATCGGTGAAGGCATCGATAATCGGCAACAGGGAGTACGTCGCAAGCGCGGGGGCTTCGTCGGTGAGCGTATAGATGATCTTCGGCGTTTTGGTCATTTTTGCGTTAACCTCTCTTGTCACTACGATTGCAAGAAATCTTGAGCGGAGCGCGAGTTCACTAATGGCCGGGTCTCTAGCCTGTTTATAACGATGACGCCCCCAGCACGCCCCAGCAGCTAGGCCGGAGTATACCAGCGCTGTCCGCCATGCGCATTGTCGACATGTCCCGTCCAAAGAGCGCATAGAAAGTAAAAAGAGTAACGAGATGTCATGAGCAACCTCTATCTATTGCATAAGCCGTTTCAAGTATTAAGCCAGTTCAGCGACCGCGAAGGACGCCAAACACTGGCTCAATATATTGATGTCAAAGACATTTACCCTGCTGGGCGGCTTGACTACGACTCTGAAGGCCTGCTGCTGCTCAGCGACGACGGCGAGTTGATTCATCGCATCTCTCATCCACGCCACAAACAGCCCAAAACCTACTGGGCGCAGGTCGAAGGGCAAATAGATGACACGGCCCTCAAGGCGCTGCGTCAGGGCATTACCCTCAAAGATGGCCCGACCCAGCCAGCGAAGGCTCGCCGAATGGAGCCTCCCACCACCGCCTTGCGCCAATCTCCTATCGACCCCAAGCGCCACCCGTCGACTAGCTGGCTGGAGCTAACCATTAGCGAAGGGCGCAATCGCCAGGTTCGCCGTATGACCGCTCACGTAGGCTTTCCTACGCTGCGCTTGATTCGCGTCTCCATTGGCCCCTGGACATTGGAAGGGTTAGCGCCTGGCGAGTGGCGTAAAGAGACCCTACACGCGCCCCGACCGGCGAATACAACCCCAAATAAGCGAACGGCTCAGCGAGCACGACCCGCCGCGAAACGCAGGAAGCCATCATGAGCCTTATTCACAGCACTGCTGCCTGTGTCATACAGCGAGGCGAGCACTTCTTAATGGTGGAAGAGCAGCGCGGCGGACCGCATAACGTATTTAATCAGCCCGCCGGGCATATCGAATCTGGCGAGGGGCCCATTACAGCCATTCTGCGTGAAGTAGTGGAAGAGACTGCCTGGCAAGTGTCGCTTACCGGCTACCTGGGCCTATACGTTTTTCATACCGACGAAGGGCAAACGTTTCACAGCCACGGCTTTATCGGCACGCCGCTGGAACAGCTCGACCTCGCCCTGGACCCTGACATTACCGCCACCCATTGGCTAACGCTGGAACAAATACGCGCCTTGGAACAGCAGTCACGCCTTCGCAGCCCACTGGTACTCAAACGTATTGAGGATGCACTCAGCGGGCCGTGTTACCCGCTGGCGGTGATTCGCGAGTGAAGCACTCGAAGCAGTCACTCCCCATCGTGTATAATCCTCGCCCAATTGCGCATTGCATATTTGCACCCTACTTCAACTGAGGATGCCCATGTCATCCACTGACCCAACTACACCAAGCTCATCCACTACTGTGTCATCCGCCACAGCCGTTAATGGAAAAGTGATTGTCGGTATGTCCGGCGGCGTTGACTCGTCCGTTTCTGCCCTTCTTCTCATGCAGCAAGGCTATGAGGTGGAAGGCCTGTTTATGAAAAACTGGGATGAAGACGACGGCACTGAATACTGCACGGCCAAAGAGGATCTCGCCGACGCCGAGGCTGTCTGCGAAAAGCTGGGTATTAAGCTGCATACTGCTAATTTTGCCGCCGAGTACTGGGATAACGTATTTGAGCACTTTTTAGCCGAATACAAAGCGGGCCGCACGCCCAACCCGGATATTCTGTGTAACCGGGAAATCAAGTTTAAGGTGTTTCTTGAGTACGCCGAAATGCTCGGGGCCGACAAAATCGCTACCGGCCACTATGTTCGCCAAGGCGTTCGTGAAGGCCGACCGCGCCTATTGAAAGGGCTCGACGGTAATAAAGACCAAAGCTATTTCCTGCATGCGGTGCCGGAAGCCGCCATTGCCCGCACCCTGTTCCCCGTGGGCGAACTGGAAAAGCCCGCCGTGCGTGCGCTGGCAGAAGAGCATGGACTGATTACCGCCAAGAAAAAAGATTCTACCGGTATCTGCTTTATCGGCGAGCGGCGCTTTCGCGACTTCCTTCAGCAGTATCTACCCGCCCAGCCTGGCACCATTGAAACGCCGGATGGCGATGTCATCGGCAAACATATGGGGCTGATGTACTACACCCTTGGCCAGCGCCAGGGGCTAGGCATTGGTGGGCTTGCCAACTACTCAGAAGAGCCCTGGTACGTGGCGGCGAAAGACTTGGATCGCAACGTACTGATCGCGGTGCAGGGTAAGCACGATCAACTGCTTTACTCCGACACCTTGGCCACCGAGGCGATGGACTGGGTGGCAGGCGAGCCGCCGGTTCAGCAGGGTCGCTTTACCGCCAAAACGCGCTACCGGCAAAGTGACTGCGGCTGTGAAATACGCGTACTGCCCGACGGCGGCGTAGAGGTCACCTTCGATGATCCGCAGTGGGCAGTCACGCCTGGCCAGTCGCTGGTGCTTTACGATGGCGACATTTGCTTGGGCGGCGGCGTTATTCGTGCCACCTGGAAGAAAGCCGCGGAGGCTGCTGCATGAACCCCACTACGCCGATTCATCGCGCGCCTGATTCCCCGGCAGCTCGCCAAGCGCTGGCGCTGGCCGGTGTGTTTCAAGCCGCCAGTCTGGTGGACGAACTCGCCCGCACCGGTCAGGTAGACCCGCGCGCCTGGGAAACGTTGATTGAAGCCACCGTGGATACCAATCCGGCAAGCTTCGAAGCCATCTATGGCGGCCACCCCAACAACTTGCGCCGCGGCCTGGACACGCTGGAAGCTCTGGTAGGTCGCAAGCAGGCGAACCCGGTGGTACTGCGTTACGGTTTTTCACTGCTCATGCTGATGAATAAGCTGCGCACCAATACCGGCATGATGGATTCCCTGGGCCAAAAGCTTACCCGTATCCAGGGTCAGGCCGAGCACTTCGGCCCCACCCATGAAAACGTGGTCGCCAGCCTAGGGGAGGCGTACCAAGAGACGATCTCCACCTTTAAAACCCGCATTGTGGTGCAAGGCGACCCATCCCTGCTGCAAAGTCGCATGATGCCTGAACGCGTTCGCGCCTGCTTAATGGCTGGCATTCGCTTTGGACTACTGTGGCACCAGCAAGGCGGTCGGCGCTGGAAGCTCGTGTTTCAGCGCAAAGCGCTACGCCGTGCACTGGACAGCCTCAACTAGTCCGCCGATCTATTTGACCGACTTGTTCTCGATTAATCTGCTCTCGACTAATTTTCTTTCGAACTTCCTGGAAACCATGCCATGCAACTCTCTGCTTTGACCGCCCTCTCCCCCGTTGACGGCCGCTACGCCTCTAAAGCCGCCGCCCTGCGCGAACACTTCAGCGAATTCGGCCTGATCCGCGCCCGTGTGATTGTGGAAGTTCGCTGGTTGCAGCGCTTGGCCGAGCACACGAAAATCGTTGAAGTGCCGCCCCTCTCCGCTGAAGCGACGGCGTTTCTTGAGCAGTTGATTCGTGAGTTTTCGATTGCCGATGCCGAGCGGATCAAAGAGATTGAGCGCACCACCAATCACGACGTCAAAGCGGTTGAGTACTTCCTGAAAGAGAAGATCGCCGGTCAGGCCGAGCTCCACGCAGTCACCGAGTTCATTCACTTTGCCTGCACCAGCGAAGATATCAACAACCTCTCTTACGGTGTGATGCTCAGCGACGGCTTAAAAGCCATGCTGCCCACCATGCACGAAGTGGCTGACGAAATCGCCAAGCTGGCAATTGCCCATGCCGCCCAGCCCATGCTGTCGCGTACTCATGGTCAAACCGCCACCCCGACCACATTAGGCAAAGAGATGGCCAACGTTGCCTACCGCCTTAAGCGCCAGCTTAAGCAGATTGAAGCGGTGGAAGTGCTTGGCAAAATCAATGGCGCCGTGGGTAACTACAACGCCCACCTGACCACCTACCCTGAGATCGACTGGGAAGCCAATGCGCGTACTTTTGTGGAAGGCCTGGGACTAACGTTCAACCCTTACACGACTCAGATCGAACCTCATGACTATATCGCCGAACTGTTTGATGCCATTTGCCGCTTCAATACGATCCTGATCGACTTTGATCGAGACGTATGGGGTTACATCTCACTGGGCTACTTTAAGCAGCGCACGGTCGAGGGCGAAATTGGCTCATCCACCATGCCGCATAAAGTTAACCCAATCGACTTTGAGAACTCCGAGGGCAACCTGGGCCTGGCCAACGCGGTGCTTAGCCACCTTGCGCAAAAGCTGCCGATCTCCCGCTGGCAGCGCGACCTGACTGACTCCACCGTGCTGCGTAACCTTGGCGTCGGCCTGGCCTATGGCTTGATTGCTTATCACGCCAGCCTCAAAGGCATCAGCAAGCTTGAAGCCAACCCTGAACGTTTAGACGCTGACCTGGATAACAGCTGGGAAGTGCTCGCCGAACCGATTCAAACGGTGATGCGCCGCTACGGCATCGAGAAGCCCTATGAAAAACTCAAGCAGTTGACCCGGGGCAAACGTATTGACCAAGCGGGCTTTGCAGCGTTTATTGATACGCTTGAACTGCCCAGCGACGTCAAAACCGAATTGAAGGCACTCTCACCGGCCAACTATATTGGTAATGCTAAGGCACAGGCCGAAGCGCTGACACATCAGCTAGACTCGCTATAACCCATTTGCTGTAACCCATTTGTTGTGACCAACTTGCTGTGACCAACGTTACTGCGACCACTACACCAGGACACGCCATGAACCATCACGATAAGCCGCTAACACTGCTGGGCGATCTTACCGCCGCAGACTTTCTGGCCAATTATTGGCAGCAAAAGCCGCTGCTGATTCGTGGCGCAATGCCCGACTTCATTAGCCCGATTGAAGCTGATGAGCTGGCGGGACTCGCCTGCGAGCCTGGCGTAGAGGCGCGCCTGGTCGAAGAAGAAGGCCCCGATGGGCCTTGGCAGGTCTCCCACGGCCCCTTTGATGAAGCCACCTTTGAACGACTGCCAGAGAACAACTGGAGTCTTCTCGTGCAGGCCGTTGACCATTACGTGCCTGCGGTCGCCGCGCTAATGGACGAGTTTGACTTCCTGCCACGCTGGCGGCTCGATGACGTCATGATCAGCTACGCGCCTCCTGGCGGCAACGTGGGCGCGCATATCGATCAATACGATGTCTTTTTACTCCAAGCCAGCGGCCATCGTCGCTGGCAGTTGGGCGGCAAGCTCACGGAAGATGCGCCGATCATCCAAGGTATCGATCTCCGCATCCTGAAAGAATTCACCGTAGAGCCGGATTCCGACTGGGTGCTTGATCCCGGCGACATGCTCTATCTACCCCCCGGCTGGGCACATCACGGTGTGAGCCAAAGCGATGATTGTATGACGATCTCGATTGGCTTTCGCGCGCCCTCCGCCGATGAGGCGATTACCTCCTATGCCGATTATTTGGGCGAACAGCTTCCTGCATCACAGCGTTATAGTGATGCGGGCATGGCGCCTGCCGAGCAGGCCGGTGAGCTGGACGACGCCGCCGTTGAGCGCATGCGTCAACTAATTATGTCGACGTTGGATAACCCGACCCAAGTTGCCCAGTGGTTTGGTCGAGTGATGACCCAGCCAAAATATGTTGATCAAGTAGTGCCGCTTGAAACACCGCTAACCGAAGCAGCGCTTGTTGCTCAACTACAAGAGGGTGAACCGCTCTACCATATGCCTGGCTCACGCTTTGCCTGGCGCCGCGATACCAGCGGTACCACGCTATTTGTGGATGGTGACGGCCACGCCTGTTCAACTGAATTAGCCAAACGCCTAGCCGACACCACGCCCCTTTACGCTGAAGACCTTGAGCTTGACGGTGCCGCCGCGCTTATTACCCAGTTGGTCAACACCGGCAGCTTGGGCTTTATGAGCGATGAGAGTGAGGACGACGAGGAGTATTAATGGCCATTACTCACATTAGCACTGGTGACTGGGAGACACTTGGCTCGGCGGCTAGCGAGATCCGCCGCAAGGTGTTTATCGATGAGCAGAACGTGCCACAGGAAGAGGAGTGGGATGGACTGGATCCCGCGTGCCAGCACTTTCTCGCTATGCTTGACGGCCAGCCAGTGGGCACCGCACGCCTGCTTCCCGATGCGCACATTGGCCGTGTCGCGGTAGTCGCTAATGCCCGCGGCACCGGTATTGGCGTACTGCTGATGCAGGCTGCGATTGAGGCGGCACGTCATGCGGGCCACCCCCAGGTGGCCCTGAGCGCTCAGGTGCATGCGCTGGCGTTTTATGAGCGGCTGGGCTTCGTCGCTCATGGCGATGAATTCTTGGATGCGGGCATTCCACATCGAGAAATGACACTTTCGCTCGATTAATAAGCCCTCTTGATTAATCTCTAGCACTGCCTCGGCAGTGCTTTTTTATGCCTGTTTGACGAAAAACCACTACACAAACCCTCCCTTCCTCTACCTCCCTGTCGTCGGGTTACAACGACCTCTGCCCCCAAGTGTCAATTGTTGAAGGCGCCATCCTCGTGGATAGTTATTGCATTGCAGCGTTAAGCCGATTTGGTCAATCCATCACCCCGCTCAACGCTGTAGCTGAGGTCTCTAGCGTTACTGCTTCCAGCTTTCAAGACGTTTGCATGAGAGACGATTGGCCTAGAGACACAATCAAGAAATTCAATAATGCTAAATACAATTTCGCAGGTGCAGCATAAGCAAAAGCTGATTTGCGAAACACTATCCAGCCCGAAGAGGATAAGCTCATGACAGGACTGCTCGACGATATCAAAGCAATGGCCCAGTTACGCGAAGCGCAAGGCGGCAAATGGGAAGCCATCAAACCGGAGTACGCCGCCCGTATGCGTGCTCAAAACCGCTTTCACACCGGCCTGGATATTGCGCGCTACAACGCCAAAATCATGCGCGAGGATATGGCCGCCTATGATGCTGATACCTCACAGTACACCCAGTCGCTGGGCTGCTGGCACGGCTTTATTGGTCAGCAGAAGTTGATCTCGATCAAAAAGCACTTTGGCACCACCAAGCGTAGCTACCTCTACCTTTCCGGCTGGATGGTGGCCGCGCTGCGCTCCGAGTTCGGCCCGCTGCCCGACCAGTCAATGCACGAAAAAACCTCTGTCGCGAATCTCATCGAAGAACTCTATACCTTCCTGAAACAAGCTGATGCGTGGGAGCTTAACCACCTGTTCCGTGCCCTGGATGAAGCCAAAGAGGCTGGCGACAAATCAAAAGAGCAGGAACTGGTCGGTAAAATCGACAACTATGAAACCCATATCGTCCCGATCATCGCCGATATCGACGCTGGCTTTGGTAACGCAGAAGCCACCTACCTGCTCGCCAAAAAGTTTATTCAAGCGGGCGCCTGCTGCATCCAGCTGGAAAATCAGGTCTCCGATGAGAAGCAGTGCGGTCACCAGGACGGTAAAGTCACCGTGCCCCACGAAGACTTCCTGGCTAAAATTAACGCCGTGCGTTACGCCTTCCTCGAACTCGGTATTGAAGACGGCGTGATCGTGGCACGTACCGACTCACTCGGCGCAGGCTTGACGCAAAAAATTGCTGTCACCAATGAGCCAGGCGACCTGGGCGATCAGTACAACAGCTTCCTCGACGGTGATGTGATCGAAAACGCCGCCGACATTAATAACGGCGACGTTGTCATCAAGCAGAACGGTAAGCTGGTTAAGCCCAAGCGCCTCGCCTCTGGCCTTTACCAGTTCAAGGCAGGCACTGGCGAAGACCGCGTTATTCTTGACTGCATCACCAGCCTGCAAAACGGCGCCGACCTGCTGTGGATCGAAACCGAAAAACCCCACGTGGGCCAGATCGCCAGCATGGTTAACCGGATTCGCGATGTGGTGCCGGATGCCAAACTGGTCTACAACAACTCGCCGTCGTTCAACTGGACACTGAACTTCCGTCAGCAGGTGTTCGATGCGTGGCAGGAAGAGGGCAAAGATGTGTCAGCTTACCAGCGTGACAAGCTGATGAGCGCTGAGTACGACGAGACCGAACTTGGTCAGTTGGCCGATGAGTGGACACGCAACTTCCAGCGCGACTCGTCTCGCGAAGCAGGCATCTTCCATCACCTGATTACGCTGCCGACTTACCACACGGCCGCTCTCTCCACTGACAACTTGGCGAAAGGCTACTTCGGCGATGAAGGCATGTTGGCTTACGTGAAAGGCGTCCAGCGCCAGGAAATTCGTCAGGGTATCGCTACGGTTCGCCACCAGGATATGGCAGGCTCCAATATCGGTGATGATCATAAAGAGTTCTTCCACGGTGATGCCGCGCTCAAGGCAGGTGGCAAAGACAACACCATGAATCAATTTGGGTAGTAATCACCCACGTTACTTTCTGATCCTTGCACAGGAGGCCTAACGGCCTCCTGTTTTGGTTCGCGCTGGGTATTTGCACACTGTTTTCTTAATACGCTGTTACACTCTCCGTTATGATGTCCCTTGACTACTTTTTTGTCAGCTTTGACCTTTTCCATCGATTGCTGGTCAAAACGGTTCACATCAGCTATCTTTAGCGAACACCGTTCTATAACTAAAATCGTTCCTCACTTTGCCTTTTAACGACGGCTGTGTGGGCGACAGTTAATTCAATAGATACTTTGGAGGTTTTAATGAAACGTCTTCTTCTACCGGCTGTAGCTTTAAGTATTCTCACGTTGGCTGGATGTGCCAACACCTCGGGATACTCAGGTGATGTCTATAGCGGCAACCAAGCAAAAACCGGCCAAAGTGTTACTTACGGCACTATCGTGGCGATTCGTCCGGTACAGATCCAAGCCGATAGCCGCGCTGGAGGCCTTTTAGGCAGCGGCGGTGGCGCTATTATCGGCGGCCTTCTGGGTAACCAAGTGGGTGGTGGTTCAGGCCGTCAGTTGGCAACCGTAGCAGGCGCACTCGGTGGTGCCGTCGCGGGTACGGCGGCTGAAGACGCGACTAACCGCGTTGACGCACTGGAAATGGAAATTCGTCGTGACGACGGTACCGACGTTATCGTTGTACAACGTGCAGATCGCCAGTTCCAAGCGGGTCAGCGGGTACGCTTAATTGGTAGCGGCGCTAGCATGAGTGTTGCACCTTATTAATTGATTGCTGTTGGTCAATAGTATTTTGTTATCAAAAAAGCCCGGCCACCTAATAAGGTGGCCGGGCTTTTTTATAGCAACTGACTTTTATGGCGGCTAACTTAATGATGGGTCTTGTTACTTGCCCAATTAGCCAGTGCCATGATGGCCCAGCCAATAAGAGCTAGCAGAATGACCACCAACAGCATCTCTACGGGCTGGATCAGAGTAGTGGCACCCAGTACTGCCAGCGAAATCACCCATAAGTAGCGATTGTTGCCATGGCTCTTCAGCACACTGGGCAACATCTTATCTAACCC
The DNA here is from genome assembly GCF_030544485.1 of Halomonas sp. HAL1. Lineage (NCBI taxonomy): Bacteria > Pseudomonadati > Pseudomonadota > Gammaproteobacteria > Oceanospirillales > Halomonadaceae > Halomonas > Halomonas sp. HAL1. The sequence continues at coordinate 1,198,548 of NZ_CP130610.1, read as the reverse complement.
TTGGCTAACGCCCTTGTTCCAGCGTTCATTGACAAAATAAGCAATCAGGCAAAAGGCGACAAGCCAAATAATCAAGATCGTCATTGCATGCTCCAAAATGATAGGGCAAAGAAAAAAGTGATGGCCGTAGGGTATCCCTGGTCACCCTGACGCGCAATACCGTCGAAAGTGGTGGGTAGGAAAAAGCGCTCCGACCCCCTGACAAGTCAGCCTACACGCGTTACCATATTGGAACATGCACTCACCGAAAGGTTATTCCATGCAAATTGCGCAAAACTCGGTTGTCGCGTTTCACTACACTCTGACTAACGATGCAGGTGAAGTGCTAGACAGTTCTGAAGGCCGTGAGCCGCTTACCTACCTCCATGGCGCCGGTAACATTATTCCGGGCCTTGAGAAAGAGCTGGAAGGCCGTGCTGCTGGCGAAAAGCTGAACGTTAGCGTTTCTCCTGAAGAAGGTTATGGCGAGCTGCAAGAGCAGCTAATGCAAGAAGTACCGCGTGATGCGTTCCAGGGCGTAGAAAGCATTGAGCCGGGCATGCAATTCCAAGCCCAGACTCAAGGTGGCCCGCTGATGGTTACTGTTAAGAAAGTTGAAGGCGATACGGTCGTTGTTGATGGCAACCACCCGCTGGCAGGCCAGCAACTCAACTTTGACGTTGAGATCGCTGAAGTACGTGAAGCGAGTAGTGAAGAAGTTGAGCACGGCCACGTGCACGGCGAAGGCGGCGTTGAGCACTAAGACGCTCGCGCTACCGACCAGAAAGGTGACCTGCGGGTCACCTTTTTTGTGGCTAACGAAAAATTTGCTTATTCATCGGGTATCAGTACTAGCTGCCCGTATCGCACGCTTCGCGACGAGGTAACTTCGGCGGCAAACTGTTTGAGCGCACGCCCCTGCCCTTTGAGCAACGCCACCTCCAGGCAACTGTCATGATTGATATGCACGTGAAGGGTCGAAAGCGTGAGGTCATGATGATCATGGGAATGGCGAGTCAAGCGCTTGGACAGCTCACGAGCGGCATGATCGTAGACATACACCAGCGCGCCCATGCAGGGCGAATCCGGTGCAGCCTCTTCTCTCACCTGCTTTAAGCCACTGCGGGTTAAATCACGAATCGCTTCTGAGCGATTTTGGTAGCCGCGCTCTTGCATCAACGCATCTACCTCTGCCACCAGTTCCTCATCAAGCGTTACCGTTACACGCTGCATTCACGCCTCCTCTTATAAGACCTGCTTTCCATGTGCTGCCGCCACCGTTAGTATGATGTTATTGTAAAAACATCATACTAAATAGCGTAAAGGATAAAGCGATGGCTCCACCAACTCGGCCTATCTTACTGGGTATTGCGCTAAGTTGTTTAGCTGCCATCAGCACCGCCGAGGCAAAAGAGCAGTTAATTCTGGCCATTGGTGGCGAACCCGAACAGGGCTTCGATCCACTTTTGGGTTGGGGGCAGTACGGCAATCCACTGTTTCAGTCGACGCTGTTTTCACGAGGCAGAGACCTTTCACCCCAGCCAGAATTAGCCACCGAGTGGTCGCTCTCTGAAGATCGCCTCACCTGGACGCTAACGCTACGTGAAGACGCCCGCTTTGCCGACGGTACCTCGTTGACCGCCGAAGACGTGGCCTACACCTTTAATACCGCGGCAGAGGCAGGTGGGCGGGCAGACTTAAGCGCGCTCGAAGAGGCCAATGCCGTCGATGATCAGACCGTTACCCTTCGCCTTCACACCCCGCGAATTACCTTTATAGACCAACTGATGACGCTGGGCATTGTGCCCCACGCCAAGCGGGATAATGGCTATAGCGAGCAATACGGCCGACATCCCTTGGGCTCTGGACCCTATCAACTGGTGGAGTGGCAGGAAGGCGAACAGCTGATAGTTGAACGCAATCCCTATTTTTACGGCCCCGCCCCCGCCTTTGATCGCCTGATATTTCTGTTTACCAATGAAGACGCCACGCTCAGTGCGGCCCATGCAGGCCAGGTCGATATCGCATCCATTCCACCGGTGTTGGCAGCCAATGTGCCTGGGCATATGCAACGGGTCACCATGGAGAGCGTCGATAATCGCGGCATTCTTTTCCCCATGCAGCCTGCAAATGGCGAACACGCCGCTTCCGGCGCACCGATTGGCAATGACGTGACCGCGGATCTTGCGATTCGTCAGGCGATTAACCTCGCCGTGGACAGGCAGACATTAGTAGAGGTAGCGCTGCATGGCTACGGCCGCCCCGCCTACGGTCCTGCCGATGGGCTCTCTTGGAGCAGTGAAGAAGAGCGCATTGAAGCACCAGATATGACCCGCGCTGAGGAGCTTCTCGACGCAGCAGGCTGGCAGCGAGGCGACGATGGCCTGCGCTATAAAGATGGTCTACCCGCTCGTTTTCGGCTTACCTACCCCTCAAGCGATACCACCCGACAACTGCTTGCGGAAGTGAGTGCCGAGATGGTTCGCCCATTGGGCATCGAGATGCAGCCAACAGGCCGCCACTGGGATGAAATCCAGCGTGAAGCGCTTCATCAGGACGCCATCATGTTCGGCTTTGGCAGTCACAGCCCCCAGGAGGTCTACTACCTTTTCCACAGTCAGCATGCCGGTAACGGTTTTTATAACAGCGGCTTCTACGCCAACGCTGAAGTGGATACACATTTAGATGCCGCCCAGGCCTCGGAGAGTGTCGAAACAGCTAACCAGTACTGGCGCGCTGCCCAGTGGGATGGCAGCACTGGCTATGGCGTACGCGGCGATAGCAGCTGGGCGTGGCTGGTTAACCTTGAACACGTTTACTTCGCCAACACCTGTTTAGACGTTGGCGAGCTTGGCGTTGCTCCCCATGGCCACGGCTGGCCCATCACTGCTAACCTGCTTGAATGGCGCTGGACATGCGATTAATCCCGCGTATCGCAAGGCGTCTTGGCCGCCTGACGCTGGTGCTGCTGTGCGTCGCCCTGGTGTCATTTGGTCTGATGATGGTCTCGCCCGTCGACCCCGTGGATGCCTACCTTGGGCCGCAGATGGCTCAAGTCAGCCCTGAGCAGCGTGCCCTGATTGCCGAACGCTGGGGATTCGATGCGCCACCCGCCGTTCAATTTGGCCACTGGTTGCGCCAGCTGGTAAGCGGTGATTTAGGCTGGAGCCATGTTTATAACCAGCCGATCAGCGAGGTTATTGGTCAGCGATTTCAGCGCTCAATCATGCTTCTGGGCTGCGCCTGGCTACTCGCAGCGTTGTTAGGGTTTAGCCTAGGCGTTGTGGCAGGTGCAAAAGAGGGCTCCACGCTGGATAACATCATTAGCACCTACGCCTATATTACCGCCTCCACGCCTGCTTTTTGGCTGGCGATACTCGCCGTGCTGCTATTTTCGGTGACCCTGGGTTGGACACCCACCTGCTGCGCAGGCCCCACTGGGGTCTTGAATCAAGATGTCACCCTTGCCGCCCGATTGCATCATCTGCTACTGCCCGTCATCACTCTGGCACTGCTGGGCATCGCCAATATCACTCTGCATACCCGTGCCCGCATGCTGGAACTAATGCGCTCTGAGGTGGCAACCCACGCCTTCGCCCAGGGCGCTAGCCGGTTTGATATCGCTTGGCGGCACGGCATTCGTCACGCCAGCTTACCGGCGATTACGCTTGCGTTTGCTTCGCTGGGGGAGCTCTTTGGTGGCTCGATTCTCATCGAGCAAGTCTTTGCTTACCCCGGTTTAGGGCAAGCCACGGTAGCAGCGGGCTTGCGTAGCGACGTTCCCCTACTGCTGGGCATTGCGCTCTTTACCGCGCTGTTTGTTAGCGTCGGTAATATGATCGCCGATAGCCTGTATAGCGCTATCGACCCGCGCATGACGTCAGGTGGCCTATGAACTCAGGCCAACCAACCAGCTATCCACCACCCAATCTCTATTCACAGCCACGACTTCGTGCCGCACTCAGCTTGGTCGTTACCACCCTGCTGGTGATGGGGTTAATCGCTAGCCAGTGGCTGCTGGGCGATTCGCCCCAGCAGATGCAGTTTGATGCTCGACTAGCGCCGCCCAGCGTTGATCACTGGCTCGGCACTGACGCGTTGGGCCGGGAACTCTGGGCGCGCACGCTGGCGGGGCTGGCACTTAGCTTTTGGGTGGGCTGCCTGGCCGCTCTACTGAGTACACTGATCGCGCTGAGCTTGGCTGCCCTAGCCACGCTGTCGTCTCGGCTGGATACACTGGTGAGTTTGCTGATTGATACACTGCTTAGCGTACCGCATCTCATTTTATTGATATTGATCGCCTTTGCGCTGGGCGGCGGCACCCAGGCGGTGATTATTGCCGTGGCGGTGACCCATTGGCCAAGCCTTGCCCGAGTGCTGCGCGCCGAGCTTTTGCAATTACGCCAGGCCCCCTATGTGCGAATCTCCCGGGCGCTAGGTAAATCACGCTGGTTTGTGCTCCACTGCCACCTGTTACCTCACCTAATCCCCCACTGTTTGGTCGGCGCCCTACTGCTGTTCCCTCATGCCATTCTCCACGAAGCGGCATTGACCTTTTTGGGCTTTGGCTTGAGCCCCAGCCAGCCCGCTATTGGCGTACTGCTGGCCGATGCCATGCGCTATTTAAGCGGCGGTTACTGGTGGCTGGGGGTATTTCCCGGCCTGGGGCTGCTGTTGATGGTGCTGGGATTCGAGCGCCTTTCCACTCATCTACGCCGGGCCCTTTAGCGCTTTTAAGGAGATTTCTTATGGAGGCTTACCGTGTTAACGATTGATCGGCTGTCGCTACAGCTACCGTTATATGTCTCCTGGTGGAAGCGTGAATGGGCCACATGCCTGAATGAATTTTCGCTTACGCTTGGCTCTGGGGAGGTACATGCCGTGGTGGGCGCCTCCGGCGCCGGAAAAAGTCTCTTGGCCTATGCGATTATGGGCCTACTACCCTCATCTGCGCGTTTGAATGGGCAGCTTGCCTACCAAGGAACACCGCTCGACGAAGCTCGCCAACGCCAGCTTCGCGGTCGGGAGCTGGCGCTTATTCCTCAGTCGCTTAACGCATTAGACCCACTGGCGCGCACCCAGCGCCAAGTGGCCTGGGCGGCCCAGCGGGCCGGACAATCGTCACGTCACGCTCGACACTCCGCTCAACAAGCCTTAGACCACTACCAGCTAGATGCTCGCGCCCAGCAGGCTTACGCCCACGAGCTATCCGGCGGCATGGCCCGCCGCGTGCTGACGGCCATGGCCCATGTCAGCCAGGCACAACTGGTGATTGCCGATGAGCCCACCGTGGGCCTTGACCCTCTTCAGCGCCAGCGTGTTTTGGATGCGCTGCGCGGACTGGCCGACCAAGGAAAAACGGTGATATTAATTACCCACGACCTGCGCCACGCCCTGCCGATTGCTGATCGCGTTACCATTATGCGCGACGGCCAGCAGGTTGAAACGGCCCCGGCCGGCGCCTTTCACGGCAGCGGCGCTTCGCTTGCCAATGCTTATGCCAAGGCATTGTGGTTAGCACTGCCCGACAATGACTTTTCGAGCCACGCGGCATGCCAAACACAACAGACGGAACAGGAGGCCACCGTTGCTTGAAGCGCGCCAGCTCAACTTTCATTTCTCACCCGATGCGCCTTTGTTTGATTCCGTTTCACTCAGGCTGAACACGGGCCAGTGGGTAGGATTGAGCGGTGACTCAGGGGCAGGCAAATCGACGTTGGGAAAACTACTGGCAGGCTACTTAACTCCGTTTGAAGGAGAGGTAAGCTTAGATGGTAAGGCCCTGCCGAAAAGCGATGTACAGCCCGTTCAATGGCTGCCGCAATCGCCGGAGCTGGCGGTTAATCCCCGATGGCGAGTCGGCAAGATTTTACGCGAAGCGTGGACGCCTACTGAAACGCAGTGCCAGGCGTTTGGCGTGCAGCCAAGCTGGCTATCTCGCTTTCCACAATCGTTATCAGGGGGAGAGCTACAGCGCGTATGTGTATTGCGCGCCCTTGCACCAGAGGTACGCTTTCTAATCGCCGATGAAATCTCAACGATGCTCGACCCCATCACTCAACTTGAACTGTGGCAGGCGCTAAAACAGGAGGCGGAACAACGCCAGCTTGGCGTGCTGGTGATTAGCCACGACAGCGCACTACTGGAACGGCTTTGCCCACAGCGCTTGCACCTAAGCGGTGGTCAATTGAACCCATGGTAGTTGATGACAGTTAGCTAACCGCTTGGCGACGTTCAAAGCGCCAGAGGCCGAAAGCGATCATTAGCGTAATGCTTAGCAGTAGCCACGAACCAATACTCACCCCAGCCCAGCCGGCCCAGCGCCAGAACGGCTCCAGCCAGAAGCCGCCCAAACTGGCCCCCACGTAGTAGAACACCAGATAGAGCGCCGAGGCGCTGCCCCGAGCGCCCTGGGCATAACGCCCTACCCAACTGGAAGCCAATGAGTGCGTCAGGAAAAAGCCGAAGGCATTGACGGTTAAGCCGACAATAATCAACACTAGCGACTCTGATAAGGTGATGGCCGTGCCCAGCATTAAAATCAGCACCCCCATCATCATGCATGCCGCTGGCGACAAACGCCCTGCTAACCGCCCGGAAATCATCGAGCCAAAAGTACCGCCTAGATAGGTTAAGAAAATCAGCCCCAAACCGCTGGCCGCCAGTTGATAGGGGGCCGCCGCTAACCGGAAAGTGATGTAACTGTATTGGTTGATAAAGATCAGGAAATTAATGCCACCCAAGCAGTACGCGGCAAGCAGCACCGGGTTGCGCAGATGACTGACTAAATCGCTTGCCGCTTTACGCAGCTCAAAGCGCTGGGGAGTAAAGGCGCGACTATTGGGCAACAATCGCCAAAAGACGATGCAGCCGATTAGCGTCATGATACCTACCGCTAAAAATGCCGCGGTGGGGCCTCCTATTTCGGCAGCGGCCCCACCGACAATACGCCCACTGATCCCGCCGAGCGAATTCGCGCCAATATAGAGCCCTACTGCACTTAATAGCGCTGGCTTCTCAAACTCATCGCCCATCCAGGCGATCGCCACTGCTGGCAACCCACCCAACACGAAGCCCTGCACCAGTCGAAGCAGTAACAAGCTTTCAAAGGTGGGCGCGAAGGCCAAAGCAATGGAGCAGCCCCCTGCCAGCAGCAAGGTTATACGCATGATACCTTCGCGACCGATGGCATCCGAAAGGGGACCGAATACCAGCAGTGCCAAGGCGAGAGAGAGGGTCGATACGGACATGAGCAGGCTGACGCCCAGGGTCGAGACATCGTACGTCTCCTTTAACCCAGGCAACAGCGGCTGCGGTGCATAGAGATTAATAAAAACAAGAAATGAGCCGAGGCAAAGCGCCAAGGTGGCGCGCCACCAGGCGCGCGTTTTGGCTTCAATCATGCCGTTCCTAACTAAAAAGTGAGAGGCCTGACGGCTAGAAAGCACTTCCGCTTAGCTGGGCCAAATGCGTTGGCTCCAGGGCACGACGCGCCTGCCAGTAGTAACGTCGCCAGTAACTATTATCCAAGCTGGAAATAATCACCCCTTTCGAGGTCGAGGCATGCAGAAAATAGCCATTACCGACATAAATGCCGACATGGTTATATCGACCTGGAGGGCTGAAGAACACCAGATCGCCCGCCTGCAGCTCTTGGCGGTCGATCGGGCGTCCCTCGTGTATTTGCCCCCCAGTGGAGCGTGGTAACTCTAAATTAAAGGTGTCACGGTAAACATTGCGAACCAGGGCCGAGCAGTCAATCCCTCTTTCTGTCGTGCCGCCAATCCGGTAAGGCGTTCCTGCCCAGCGCTGATGCTGGGCCAGCAGCGCCTCTCGCACCACTGTTGGCGGCGGGACTTGCATACTGCGCAATTGCGCATCGATGGGATCGACCGGCGACATTTGCGGATTCGCCCCCATGCCCGGCAACGACATAGAGAAGTAGTTCTCAGGGGCCTGCATATTGCTCTGTCGAGAGGAACCTGCGCAGCCAGCCACCAATGTAACTATAAAACAAACACTTACAACACGAACAGCGGTCACAGCGGGGCGTGGCAACGCAACCATGCGATAAACCTCGTGACATTGATAAGGGGTCGGTATGACAAAACTCATTTTTCCACGCATGACTATAAGCTAGTTATCCTATGCTTGGCGAGCCTCAATGTAAGGTGCGCTGATCACCAGGCAATGTATCTATGTGCAGCGGCGCAAAATGGCGCGGTTTATTCCCCGGAAAATCGAGACTGACCCACGGCCCGGCCAAGACCGGTGCGCCACATACCCAGGCCACCAGGGCCTGACGAAAACCGGCTAAAAAACTCTCTCGCTCTGGGGTTTCGCCCATAAAAAACGAGAAGCCAGCGTACATGCCCATGGCATACTCTTGCCACCCGGCGTAGTGATCCGCCGCCAGCTGATAAGCGCGATCCAATACGCTGGCAAACGCAGTGCTATCAAGCCAACCAAGCTGCCGTGCGGCAATCGCCAGATCGACCAGTTGGGCAATATCCCAGGCCGCCATATCGACTTCATTACAGCCATCTTCGTTGTCACGTACCCGACGTAAACGTAGCAGATGGTGGCGCTCGTCTTCAGCGCAATCGCCAGATTCTAGAATGGCGATTTCAGCGCTTAAACGTTCGGTATTGAGGGTGTAAGGAGCGTAGTTAATCTGATACTCCTGGCGATCCCCCGCCTCGAGCATATAGGTCAAAAATTCCTGCATATCCCCAGCGCTGCTCAAGTGATAATGGCTCTCTACCCACTCGCGGATTTCAGCGCACTCACGGGCGCTTTCTGGCTGTGGTTCACTCCATACGGCACTGTTTAAAGGCCCGACCAGGGACATGGCGGTGAAGTGACTTAAGGTGGGACGGCTGCCCGGCTCACACCAGGGGTCGTGGCGCCAATCGAGCCAGTGGAACAGGCTGCCGGGGTCTTCGATATGCCAAATAATTTCGTTAATTAGCGATGCATGCTCGGGCTCGGGCAGGCAGCTCTCCCACGCAAACCAGGCGTCTAACAAGCGCTTGGCATTGGGGTAAAAGCGACACAGGCAGCTGCGCAGCGCGCTGGCATACTCCATCAATGGCCCGCGATCCAATAAGCCGCTATCAAGGGACATATGCAGATAGAAGGCGAACTTCTCGGCCATATGGATAGTCGCCGCGTGGCGGCTCACTCCCTTGACGGCATTACGCTGCTTAAGCTCTTCCGGGGTCGGCTGGCCGAACCAGCTTTGCGAGGGTGGCAAAACGCCATGCACCGCGTCGGCTGCCAGTTGATTAAGATGATGCGCCTGAGCGGGTAGCCAGTAGCGCGCCAGTGCGTGAGCACCTTCATCGGTGTGCAGGCCCAACGACTCCTGCAAATAGAGCGCCGCATCGGCACGCTGCTCTTCCGGTAGCGCAGCTGACGGGTCTATCTGGCGCAGCATCACATCCGGTTCACGCACGCTGGCCAGCGCCAGCAGCCAGTGGTGGGGTGTATTACGCCATTGACGAATGCGCGCTTGAGAGGCCTTCCGCGTGGGCTCATCCAACAGTTCCCCCGGTGAACGTTTCCAGGGGCTATAAGCGCTGTGCAGCAGTAGCTGATGCCGCTCGCTGGGTGTTTTGCCTCGCCGGTCAATGCCATCAAACAAACTCTGCCCCCGCCCGTAGGCGTTCAGCACGGCGTACCAGTCATGGTAGCGGCGGCTGATCAAATCAGCAGCGTGCCCCGCCAAGTCATCGGCTTCCTCTTGGCTAAGCCAGCCACAGCAGGCGCCCGCCCAGGCAAGCTCGACAAGCCGCAGCCAATCCCAGGCGGCCCACTCCAGCGGCTCACCCTGGCTAACAAATTTATTCAATACGGGCGCATAGGGCGACTCTTCTACTACGCTACGCTGCCACTCCATACGCTGGGCGGTGTCCATGCTCAATAGCTCACGGGCTTCGATATCCCAGCGCTGGCGCTCGCCCTGAGCACCTAACCAAAGCATAGCGCCTAGCAGCGCATCACGGTCATGGACATCCCACACGTGGGCCAGCCACTCAGCGGCGTCGGGCCAGTCGGTTTGGCTTGCAGGGTAGACGATGATCGGCCGAAACAGCGCGCATAGTCGCCAGCTCTGAGCCGCTGGCTGTTGCGGCCATAGGGAAGCAGGGGCAGGCAGTTTCGTCAGGGCATGTTCAAGTGCTTCCCATGTAACGCCTTCGCCATCGGTTTCGAGATTGGCCAGCGCCTGGCAGGCATCGATAAAGCGGTCATCAGCGCCGCCTTCCCAACCTCTTACGCCCAGGGCGCGACGCAGATCGGCGAGCCATGCGCGCAGATCGCTGTAATCGCGGGTAATACGCCGCGTTAAATGGTGCGCCCAGGCGCGTGACTGATCTGCTTCTAACCAGCCCGCCGCGCCAGCAAGCGCAGCCCACTCGAGCGCGCCCAATAGCCGATCGGCACGACCTGCAGGGGCGCCCAGTCCGTGGAACAGTTGCTCGGCCAGCTCCCCCCGATCGGTAATTCCCAGTTGCAGCAAACGCTGCTCAGCAGCACCTGCATCGACCGCCAGCGGATGAGGGGTAAACGCCCAATCACACAGCACTAGCTGTTGGGCCCACCAGGCATTTAACGCGTCGATCAAGAAGCACCTCGAAAAAAACACAGTGGCACCGACAAAGCGCCGGAATAAAGCCGCCCAGTGTAACGGAAGTGGCGCGAAACACCGATAGCATCCGTATAAAACGACACCGCCCGGCACAAGGCCGGGCGGTCGTCAAACGGGTAACAGCCAAATCGCTACGCTTTTTTAACCTTACTAATCACCCATAAGAGCACCACGGCACCTACGATTGCCGTCACCAGCGAACCGATAAAGCCACCTGAAGAGAGTCCTAAAAGGCTGAACAAAAAACCGCCAATAACGGCACCCACGATACCGACACCAATATTACCCAGGATGCCGAAACCGCCACCGCGCATGATGTTGCCAGCAATCCAACCAGCCAAACCACCAATGATTAACCATGCAATAAAGCCCATATAGTCTCCTTACTATCTTAAGTACTGGTTCAAATACCAATTCAGTTACGGGATTTAGCTACGTACGTTAGTACGTGTTTTACCACCGATCATGCTTGTTCTACCATAGCACACAGCGTTACTGTTCGGCGCCTATTGGTGTAGATGCTTGGCAACTCTTAAAGGAAAATTCATGATCCCCGACTCGCTCAAACAACTGCTTAAAAGCACAGATGGTCAACAAACGGCCAACTGGGAAGGCCGCGATGTGGTGCTTTTCAATATGCCGTGGGGTGAGTTGGCGATCAGCTTGCAAGGCGCGCAGGTGCTTCATTTCAGTCCTCAAGGCGACACCGACTGGCTATGGCTGACACCAACCCCTCAAGCGCTACCAGGGGCTATCCGCGGTGGTATCCCACTGTGCTGGCCGTGGTTTGCCGACGAGCGCTATGCCGATGAAAGCCCCAACCGTGACGGCCCTTTTCATGGCCTTGCCCGTCACGCTGCCTGGCGCTTAGACGCAGTCGATGAGCATGCCGAAGGGATTGAAGTTCATCTCTCTCCCGAACAGCGCCTGCATACACAGCTCACCGCACGTTTAGTGGTGCAAGCCAATGCACAGCGGCTTAACGTTGAGTTGATCAGCGAAAACATCGGCGAGACGCCCGTTAAAACCAGTGGCGCACTGCACACCTACCTTGCCGTTGCCGATATTCATCAGTGCCGCCTGGAAGGTCTTTCCGGCGCTCGTTATCTCGACAAACTGCGCGACTTTGCGGAAAGTGAACAGCAGGGTACGCTGGCTGTTCAAGGTGCCGTTGACCGCATTTACCATACCAATGAAGCCGTACTGCTCAACGATGGCGAGCGCAGCCTGCGCATCGGCAAGCAGTCCAGCGACTCTACTGTGGTGTGGCATCCCAACAACGACCTTCCTGGCGATACACCCGCTGAAGCGGCACGCCACTTTATTTGCGTTGAAGCCGCCAATACGCGCCTAGACCCGGTTTGGCTGGTGCCCGGTGCTCAACACCTATTAGGCACCACCCTAAGCCGCGGTTAACCTTCGGTTCATCAATATTTTGCTATCATGCGCTCACTTTCATTTGAGCTAGGGAGATCCGATGGATCCGCAGCAATGGCTAGAGGCCGCTACGCTAGCCTTTAATTTAATCGGCATGGTGGTGTGTTTAGTGGGTCTTACCTTGGCGCAGAAAATGACTCGCCGCTGGCCGGGCTACACGCTGGCGGGGGTCGGCTTTTTGATTGCCACCCTACCGATGCTTTCACAGCTACTATTAATGTTTCGCCAGTAATGGTCATGCAGCCCTGCTTGTTTTAAAGAGAGCCAGGACCGCGTTAAGTTGGCAAGAGCCATAAAGGGATCGAAAGGATGCGTCAGCCGTTAAGTCGCGAACTGAGCAATTTGTTAGAGCGGGGCCGGGATCGCCAGTTGCGCTTAGCGGTAACGGGCCTCTCGCAAGCAGGCAAAACCGCTTTTTTGACCTCGCTGGTCAATCAACTGCGCCATGCCGGCGTAGAAGCACGTCTCGATTTACTGCCCGCTGCCCGCGAAGGCCGCCTGCTAGGCGCCCAGCGGCTCAATCAGCCCGACTTAGGCGTGCCACGTTTCCCTTATGACCCCGGCATGGCCGCCCTGCGCGATACGCCACCGCGCTGGCCGGAGCCCACACGCGGGATCAGTGAACTGCGCTTGCAACTGCGTTACCGCCCTGCCCGCAGCGGCTGGCTAACCCCTGAAATTGCCCACCTTACCCTGGATCTATTCGACTACCCCGGCGAGTGGTTGCTCGACTTACCGCTGTTGCAGCATGACTTTTACAGCTGGAGCAAAGCCCAGGCCATGTACGCAGGTGAACAACGCCGCGGTCTTTTCAGTGAGTGGCTGGCAGCGGTGGAACAACTCGACCCTGCAAGCGAGGCGGATGAGGCTCAGCTCGCCGCTCTGGCCGAGGAGTACGCCCAGGGCCTGCGCCGCGCCAAAAAGGCCGGTTTCTCCGACCTGCAGCCGGGGCGTTTTTTGCTGCCGGGCGAGCTGGAAGGGGCGCCTGTGCTGCAGTTTTTCCCGCTACCGCAGCTTAATTCAACTCAACTTGATACCTCCAGAGAAGCGCTGGAAGCACTGCCCGCCAATAGCCTTTACGCTACCCTGGCGGCTCGCTTTCGCTACTACCAGCAGCAGGTGGTGAAACCCTTTTATCGCGATCACTTCCGCCGCTTTGACCGCCAGATTGTGCTGGTGGATGTGCTTGGCGCGCTGAATGCCGGGCCTGAACGGTTTGAAGATCTTTCCCGCGCCCTGCGCCAGTTAATGCACAGCTTCGACTACGGCAAGCGCAGCCTGCTCACGCGCCTGTTCGCGCCTAAAATTGACCGGCTGGCAATTGCGGCCACCAAGGCCGACCATGTCACTCCCGACCAACACGGCCACGTGGTGCAGTTGCTAGAGGCCTTGCTGGCAGAACCATTGAAAGACCTGCGCTTTGCCAATGTCCCGGTCAAAGCGTTTTCTCTGGCCTCCATTCGTGCCACCGAAGCCCGCGAAGTCACCCACGAAGGTAAGCGCTCACCAGCTCTACGCGGCACGACTCTGGAGGGGGAAGACGTCCTGGTTTACCCCGGCGATGTGCCCGCCCGACTGCCCACTGCCGATTTTTGGCAGCAGCAGGGCTTCGACTTTCCCGGCTTTCGCCCGATGCAAACCACTTCGGAAGCGCTGGATCATATTCGCATGGACGCCGCCATCGATTGGCTGATTGGAGACAAACTGACATGACCACCCCACAGCCACGGCGCCACTTTACGCTAGATGACACGCCCGAAGAGGCTGCCGAAGCGGCTTCGAATTTGCGCCAACGTGAAGCCTTTGCTGGCACCAGCGAGCATCATCCCTTGGCGCCCCTTCCAGAAGATAAAGCCTTACCTGCTGCCAGTTTAGGGGCGCCGCGTAAACGCCGCTGGGGGCTGCTATTCGCCCTGGTGGGTGGTGCCGGACTCGGCACGGCAGAACTGGTCACCGGCATTCCCGACGCCTTGGCTCAGTCCCAGTGGCTCGCCATTGCCTGGCAGCTATTCGGGATCAGCCTGATTGGCCTGGGCGGTATTTCACTGCTCAAAGAGTTGGGACGTTTACGGCGCCTAAAGCGCCACGACAAACTGCGCAGCGACTTGGCTGAGCTGCCGCTGCGCTCCCCGAAACAGGCCCGAGCCATGGCCGAGCAGTTGAGGCGCCAGCTTAAACTTGCCGATGACGATCCGCACTGGCTGGGGTTTCAACGCGCCAGCCAGCCTCACCATAGCGGGGAAGAGATCCAAACGCTGCTGCGCTACCACCTGCTGGCACCTCGCGACCGTGAAGCCCAGCGCTTGGTTACCCGCATGTCAGGAGAAACCGCGATTATGGTGGCGATCAGTCCGCTAACGCTGGTAGATATGGCGCTGGTGGCCTGGCGGAGTTTGGCGATGGTAGACAGGCTCTGCCGTCTGTATGGCCTTGAGCTGGGCTACGCCAGCCGCCTGCGGCTGTTTCGTAACGTGCTGCACAACATGGCGTTTGCCGGTGCCAGCGAACTGGCCACCGACGCCAGTATGGATATGCTCTCGCTGGATTTAGCCAGCCGCCTCTCCGCCCGTGCCGGTCAGGGCCTGGCCACCGGGCTTCTAAGCGCAAGGCTGGGATTGCGTGCCCAGCGCCTCTGCCGACCAGTACCTTTTACCCCCGAGGAGCAACCCAAGATCGCCGACCTGCGCCAAGACCTTTGGCGGCAGATCAAGCGGCTGGATAAAGAAACGGTTCCGCAGAGCCGCCAATGAAGCAACCGACGACAAGCCTGTATTCGGTCATAAAATGGGATTCAACGCTATTTATCCTCATGATGGATGTTTAACATAGCATCCTCCAGTGAGGAGACGTAGTTTATGAACAATCCCAACAATCCTGAGTCGCCTTCTGAAACGAGCGACATGCAAACCGACTATGTCGTCGGGCAGGATAATATCAAGGGGCAGTTTGGCCCCATCGGTTTCGACATCCACAACCGCGTGTTTGTGGTATCCGCGATTGCTTCGGCCATTTTCATCGTCCTCACCCTGCTGTTTCCAGAGCGAGCGGAAAGCGTTTTCCAGTCCATTGTCGCCTTCTCTACGGGAACGCTGGACTGGTATTTCATGATCCTGGTCGATTTCTTTATTCTGTTCTGCTTAGCGCTGGTGGTTCTGCCTTATGGCTCAGTCAGGCTGGGCGGGGCCGATGCCCGACCGGATCACAGCTACCTCTCCTGGTTCGCTATGCTGTTCACCGCGGGCATCGGCATCGGCCTGTTGTTCTTCGGCGTGCTCGAGCCGGTTTACCACGCCAATGTCTCGCTGCCCTTGGGCGTCGAGTCCCCGTTTGGTGCTGACGGTGAGCTAAATCCAGCGGCGATTGCTGACGCCAGTGCCTTAGGGCTTGCCGGCACCTATCTCCACTGGGGTATTCATGGCTGGGCGGTGTATATCGTCATGGCACTGGCGCTGGGCCTGTTTACCTATAACAAGGGCCTACCCTTCTCGATTCGCTCGGCGTTCTTTCCCATCCTTGGTGAGCGTGTCTGGGGCTGGTGGGGCCATGTAATCGATATCCTGGCGGTGTTTTCCACCCTCTTCGGGCTGGCAACGTCCCTCGGGCTCGGCGCCCAGCAGGCCAATGCGGGGATGAACTTTGTCTTCGGCCTGGAAGTAAGCACCTTAACCCAGGTCATCGTCATCATTCTGGTAACGGCGGTGGCGCTGGTGTCGGTTTGGCGCGGTCTTGAGGGCGGTTTGAAGAAGCTCTCCGAGATCAACATGATCCTGGCCGTTCTGTTCTTCTTTTTCGTACTCTTCGCTGGTCCCACGCTTTTGGCGCTAAGCGGCTTCTGGTCGGGGCTTACTACCTATGTGACGGACTTTATTCCTCTCTCCGCACCCTTTGGCCGTGAAGACGATGCCTACCGCCAGTCCTGGACGATTTTCTACTGGGCGTGGTGGATTAGCTGGGCACCTTTCGTGGGGATGTTTATTGCTCGTGTTTCCCGGGGGCGCACGGTGCGTGAGTTTATCCTCTGCGTTTTGCTCGTTCCCAGTATGTTTATCTTTATCTGGATGGGCGTCTTTGGCTCGACCGCCCTTGAACAGCTCTACGCTGACCCGGCGGGCAGCCTGGTGAAAGAGTATGTCATCGACAACTACAGACCCGAGCTTTCGCTGTTCGGCATGCTGAACGAGCTACCGTTGACGGGCCTGATGTCGACCCTGGGTATCGTCCTGGCGCTGATCTTCTTTGTCACCTCCTCGGATTCCGGCTCTCTGGTCATCGATACCATCACCGCCGGTGGTAAAATCGACGCTCCGCGGCCACAGCGTATGTTCTGGGCGGTCATTGAGGGCCTGATCGCGATTGTGCTGCTTATCGGTGGTGGTCTGACCGCGCTTCAGGCTGGGGTCACCGCCACCGCTATTCCGTTCTCGATTGTGATGTTGCTATTGTGCTACTCGATTATCAAGGCGCTCAATGGCGAGTTGCGGCTTATCCGAAAGTGATACCTGCAGCTAAAACCTTTAGGCAACTGTAAAAAAGGCCCTCTGCTGGTTTCAGCAGAGGGCCTTACTATTTCACAACAGGTTTGAACCACGTCGTTTACGCAATACGCTGCTCGGTTTTGGCATCGAATAAAATCGCTCGCCCCATATCTATCCTTAGCGCCAGTCGCTCTCCTGCCACCACGGCGCATTTAGGCCCAACACGGGCAGTCACTTCCTGTTCGCCCAGCGGCAAACGCAGCAGGATATCCGCCCCGGTAGGCTCTACCACCGCCACATTGGCACTCAATAGTGTTCCCTCGGCTTGGGACGTTAACCGCTCGTCCTCTTCGCTGAAGTGCTCCGGCCGCAGCCCCAGGATGACCGGCTGATTAAGCCGTTCAGCCATGTCTGCGTCGATACGCGCTTCCGGCCAGGGCAGAACCAAGTCAGCCTCTTCCGGCGTGGCAATGCGCAGTTGATACCCGCCGTTGTCATCCTCCAGCGTGGCGCGAATGAAGTTCATCGATGGCGAGCCCATAAAGCCTGCTACGAACATATCCACCGGGTTGTTGTAAACCTCGTCCGGCGTGCCGAGCTGCAGGATATGCCCGTCGCGCATCACTGCAATGCAGTCCGCCAGGGTCATGGCTTCGACCTGGTCATGGGTGACGTACACAATGGTGGTGCCCAGACGCTGGTGGAGCTTTTTGATCTCGGTGCGCATATCCACGCGCAGCTTGGCATCCAGATTAGAGAGCGGCTCGTCAAACAGGTAGACCTTGGGCTCCCGAGCAAGCGCCCGCCCCATGGCTACCCGCTGACGCTGGCCGCCGGAGAGCTGCGCAGGCTTGCGTTCCAGCAGGTGGGTAATTTGCAGTAAGTCGGCTACCCGCTCCACGGCTGCTTCCCGCTCGGGTTTGGGCACCTTGCGCATCTCAAGCCCGAAGCTGATGTTCTGGCGTACGGTCATGCTGGGGTAAAGCGCGTAGGACTGAAACACCATGGCGATGTCCCGATCCGCCGGAGTGCGCCAGGTTACGTCTTCACCATCGATATAAATATTGCCAGAGGTCACCGGTTCAAGCCCGGCAATGGCATTCATCAGCGTGGACTTACCGCAGCCTGACGGCCCGACCAGAATCAAAAACTCACCGGAATCGATGGAGATGCTGACGTCTTTGAGCACCCGCTCGCTGCCAAACTCTTTGCGCACGTTGTGGATTTCTAACGCTGCCATAATGAAAATCCTATTATAAGACTGCTGACAAAGCTGTTAGCCCGATCAGAACAACCCTTCGCGGGGGCGCTGTAAATCCCTCCCTGGACGCTACTTTTTCCATCTGACCGCCACGGATGGCGGAAATGCCGGAATTGTTGGGAACATTTTCCGGCCCTGGAAAAAGACCCCCGCTACGGGTTGATCTGACCTTGCCAAGACGATCTTTAGAAAGTTGTCATCAATCTGATTGTTATTAGCCTTTAACCGAACCCGCAGTCAGCCCGCGCACGAAGTATTTTCCCGCCAACACGTACACCACCAGGGTGGGCAGCGCGGCAATCATTGCCGCCGCCATATCCACGTTGTACTCGCGAACGCCGGTGGAGGTATTCACTAGGTTGTTAAGCGCCACGGTAACGGGCTGGGTGTTATGGGCCGAGAACGCCACGCCAAACAGGAAGTCGTTCCAGATTTGAGTGAACTGCCAAATTACCGAGACAACGATAATGGGTGCGGAAACCGGCAGTAGAATGCGCCAGAAGATGCGGAAAAAGCCCGCGCCATCCAACTTCGCCGCCGATACCAACTCATTAGGGATACCCACGTAGAAGTTGCGGAAAAACAGCGTGGTGAAAGCAATGCCAAAGACCACGTGGACCAGGATCAACCCGGCGCGAGAGCTGGAGATACCCAGCCAGCCGAGGGTTTGCGCCATAGGCAACAGCACCACCTGGAAGGGAATAAAACAGCCAAAAAGCATTAGTGCGAAGACTAATTCAGAGCCTTTGAAGCGCCATTTGGTTAGCGCGTAGCCGTTAAGGGCGCCAATAGTGGTTGAGATCAGCACCGCTGGAATCACGATCGCAAAGGAGTTCCAGAAGTAGCCACCGACACCCTCGCAGCGCATGCCGGTGCAGGCTTCACCCCAGGCTTTCGTCCATGGCGCGAGGGTGGGATTTTGCGGAAACGAGAGCAGCGACCCGGCGCTGATTTCGCTCAGTGGCTTCACTGACGTCATCAACATGACCACCAGCGGTAGAATATAGAACAGCGCAGCGAGTATCAGCACGCCATAGAGCAGGCCACGGCCCAGCCGCGCAGCGGGCGTCTGACGACGAATCACATTAGCCATGCTTGCGGCTCCTTAGTTCGGAGTAGAGGTAAGGAATCAAAATCGCCAGTACGCCGCCCAACATCAGCATGGCGCTGGCCGAGCCCAAACCTATCTGCGCCCGGGTAAAGGCGTGAGCGTACATAAAGGTGGCGGGCAAATCGGTGGCGTAACCAGGCCCACCGCCGGTGAGTGCGACGACCAGGTCAAAGCTCTTAATCGCAATATGCGCCAAGATCATCACCGCACTGAACACCACTGGGCGCAGGCACGGCATCACCACGCGCAGATAAATCCGCGGCAGGCTAGCGCCATCTAGTTGTGCGGCCTTGATAATACTGTCGTCGATACCCCGCAGCCCGGCTAAAAACAGCGCCATCACAAAGCCTGACGCCTGCCATACGGCGGCAATCACCAGGGTATAAATCGCCATATCCGGATCGACAATCCAGTCAAAGCGAAATGACTCAAAGCCCCAGCCTTGAACCATCGCTTGTATGCCCAACTGCGGGTTAAGCAGCCACTTCCACACCACCCCAGTAACGATAAACGACAGCGCCATGGGATAGAGGTAGATCGTGCGCAGCGCACCCTCTTGGCGAATTTTCTGATCAAGCAGAATGGCCAGCAGCGAGCCAATCACCAGACAAATCAACACGAACAGCACGCCAAAAATCATCAGGTTGGTCGAGGCTACCCACCAGCGCTCATTATCCATCAGGCGTGAATACTGGCCAAAGCCGACAAAGTCGTAGCTGGGCAGCATGCGCGAGCTGGTCAACGAGAGCACGAACGTCCACAGCATGAAGCCGTAAACAAAGAACAGCGAAATCGCCACCGACGGTGCCAGCACCAAGCGCGGCAGCCACGCCTGCAAACCACCGGATGGCGTCGACCGCTTAGCGCCAGCCCCTAAAGGCGTCGCAGAGGTATTTTTCATGGGGAGGGAATCTCTCATTGAGAAGTATCCTTGCCAAGCAGCATAATGTTCTTACTAAGCAAAATAGTGTTCTTGCTAAGCAGAATAGACGCCGCCGTTGCGGCGGCGCCTTGAGAACGCAAGTACTAGAAAATCCTAGAAAGAGGCCGCTTCGGCGGCGCTCACCATACGTTCTGCCGCTTCTTCAGCAGGCATATCGGCGTCGTTGAAGTAGTTGGTAACCACATCAAAAATGGCACCCTGTACATCCGCACGCACGGCCATACCGTGAGCCATACTGGGCACTAGGCCACCCTCTTCCGCGGTGCGCTGGAAATCAGCCAACGACTGCTGGGCGCAGCTATCGAATTCGCTCATGTCCAGATCAGGCCGCGCCGGAATCGAGCCTTTGGCAAGGTTAAACGCTTCCTGGAAAGTAGGCTCAAGCACCAGACGCGCTAACGCTTGCTGCGCTTCGCGCTCCTCGTCGTCGGTGACCCGGAACATGGCCAGGCTATCGATATTGAAGGTGAACGCATCTTCGGTGCCCGGCGCTGCTGCACAGAGGTAATCTTCCCCGGCGGTCAGCCCTGCCGCGGTGAACTCACCTTTCGCCCAATCGCCCATCAGCTGAAAGCCTGCCACTCCATCGATCACCATGGCAGTGGCAATGTTCCAGTCGCGCCCGGGCATGCCCTCATCCATCAGCTCACGGGTACGCTTGAAATCCTCAAGGGCATCGATCATCTGTTCGCCGCCCAGGGCTTCAGGGTCTAGTTCTACCAATGCCTGCTGATAAAACTCGCTACCCTGACCACCTAACAGTACGCTTTCGAAGACCGTAGCGTCCTGCCAGGATTGGCCGCCATGAGCCAGCGGTACGAAGCCCGCTTCTCGGATAGCCTCACCTGCCTCGAATAGCTCATCTAGCGTGGTAGGCATCTCTACCCCTGCCGCTTCGAGCACTTCGGGGTTGGCCCACAACCAGTTTACCCGGTGTACGTTGACGGGTACCGCCACGTATTGACCATCATGGCGCATGATATCGGCCACGACTTCCGGCAGCAGCTCATCCCAGCCTTCCGCCTCGGCAACGCCGTTCAGGTCACCGAGCAAACCAAGCTCACCCCACTCCTGAATTTCGGGGCCTTTGATTTGGGCGGCAGAGGGTGGGTTGCCCGACATGGCACGAGATTTAAGCACCGTCATGACGGTTTCACCGCCGCCACCAGCCACGGCAAAGTCCTGCCAGCCGTAGCCTTCAGCTTCCATTAACTCTTTAAGCACGTTGGCAGCGCGAGCTTCACCACCGGACGTCCACCAGTGCAGCACTTCGACTTCATTGGCCTGGGCGGTACTGGCGAGCGAGGCTCCTGCCAGAGCAAGCACGAGGGTTGTCTTCTTAAACGTCGACATGGAGTCACTCCTTATATTGTTATTGTCCTCTCGGACGTGCGATATCCAAGAGGTTACGCCAAGGTGTGCGTCAACGGGAGTTACCGAGTACTGCATAGTGTTGGGGTTTTATTACAAACCTGTAATAGTTTCCTGGCGGGGTAGCGAGAGAGTCACCACCAGCCCACCATCAGCATGGTTGGCGAGCGTGATATCGCCGCCATGGGCACGGGCAATATGCCGGGCAATGCCCAACCCGAGGCCACTACCACCAGTATGTCGGCTGCGTGAGGGTTCTAAGCGCACAAAGGGCGAAAACACCCGCCCCAGCTGCTCTTCGGGTATACCTGGGCCGTGGTCACGAATACGCATGGTGACAACATTGCCGTGATCGATTAGCTGCACATCGGCCTGCTTTCCATAGAACACCGCGTTCTCAAGCAGGTTTGCCAGGCAGCGCTTAAGCGCCAGCGGTTTGGCAATCAGCGGTGGAATAGGGTTACCGCTTTTAGTCTCGATAGTGACCTTACCGCCTTGAAGGCTAAGCTCCTCGGCCAGCTCTTCGACCATGTTCGTTAGATCAACGGGCGCGGGCTCTTCGTGCAGATCCAAGCCTTTCACTGAGGCCAAGGCGCCTTTAACTAAGCTATCCAGTTCATCCAGTGAGGCGCAAAAACGCTCGCGCTGATAGTCGTCTTCGAGCATTTCAGCGCGCAGGCGCATGCGGGTTAAGGGGGTCTTTAAATCATGGGAAATCGCCGAAAACAGCCGTTCTCGCTCCTCAATCTGCTCGCGAATACGCCGCTGCATACGATTGAACGCCGCGGCGGTGGCGGCCACTTCTTTGGGGCCGCTCTCCCGTAGTGGCGGCATGTCCAAGTCATCGCCCAACTGATTCGCTGCCCGTGAAAGCCGCGCCAGTGGCCGGGTCACGCTGGTAATTCCTAACAGCGAAAGCGCCAGCACACTCAGCAGCACCAGTAACCCGACCAGCAAACGCTCCTCAGAAAGCCAGCGATAGCCGCTGAAAATATCGGGTACGCCTAGCAGCGTGGCGACATACAGCCAGGTGCCTGGGGCAAGCTCCAGTTGAACCACTAAAATCGGTGGGGAGAGTGGCTCCATCAGCAGGCTGTGCTGCCCCCAGCGGGGCGGCAGGTCGTAAAGCAGCACTTCGTTATTAAGCACCCGCAGGTTTTCCGGGCGGGAGAACTCGACAATCACATCGTCGATATTGAGCTGCTGGGTGAGCACTGAGCGCACATTATTCACCACCACCTGTTTTTCCGGCCCCGAGCCGATATCGTCAATGGTCAGCCTGCGTTCGTTGACGCTGACAAAAAAGCGCGTGCCGCCCATATTACGCAGCTGATCCAGCACGATGTGGCGGTAGTCAACGGGCAGTGAGCGGAAAAACTTCATGGTGGAGGCGATGCTAAACGCCATATTGGTGGACAGCTCATCCAACTGAGCCAAGTGGCTGGAGCGCACCTGAGAAGTCCAGATCGCGTAACTGGCCCCTTGGGCGACCAGCACTCCGGCGATCATGATGATCACGAAGCGCCCGCGCAGCGACGCCGGCAGCCAGCGGGCTACTCGTCTGGATAAACGCCGCCTGGTCTCGGCCCAGCCCACTTGTTTCACGTTAATGCATCGACCTGAGCGGTTAACACATAGCCTGCCCCGCGCACCGTTCGAATTAACTGCGAGTGCTGAGCATCTTCCCCCAGCCGTTGGCGCAGGCGGCAAACGTGGACATCAATGGAGCGATCAAGCGGCGGCGCGTCCCGCCCACGGGTAAGCGCGTAGAGATCATCCCGAGTGAGCACCTTCGCCGGATGCTCTAAAAACACCTGCAATAGCTGAAAATCAGCCCCAGACAGCGCGGCGCGCTCGCCCTCCAGGTCAATCAGCTCGCGAGTCATACGGTCGAGTTGCCAATTGCCGAAAGTGACCCAGCGCGCCTGCCCGGCGGGCAACGCTGGCGGAGCACAGCGGGTACGTCGCAGTACCGCTTTGATGCGCGCCAGTAGTTCGCGGGGGTTAAACGGCTTGCCCAAGTAGTCATCCGCACCCAGTTCAAGACCAAGGATGCGGTCGGTCTCATCGGCGCTGGCGGTCAACATGATAATCGGCACGTCGCTGTGCTTGCGGACGTCGCGGCAGATGGTAAAGCCGTCGTCACCGGGGAGCATTAAATCGACTATCAGCAAGTCGGGGGTATGTTCAGCACGCAGCGAATGCAGCGCTTGGGCACCATCCGCCTTAAATACCCGGTAACCGTGCCGCCCCAGGTAATCCGCGAGCAGCTCACAAATTTCCGGGTCATCGTCGACCACAATCAAAGTAGCAGGGGTTGTCGTCATCGTAGCGGTTGTCGCCCTACACTGTTGTCGTTATGGGGCCTTGATGATGGTGGAGTGGGTAAGGAGTAGCAATACCGCTACGACCAAGGTTGCATTAGTTTTTAAACAGCGGAGATTATAGCCCAAAGCGCTTTTTCAACCACTCGGCAACGGCAGCTTCACCATGATGGCCGATACGCTCGGCGCCTTTTATACGGTCGAATAGATCAAGGTGGGCGTTGGCCATTACCTGGGCTTCCCCGGCTAACACAAGCATTTCGGTGTCGTTGAGATTGTCACCAAATGCTATGCATTCGGCTGCCGTTAATTCTAAACGCTCAAGCAGTGAGGCTAACGCGACGCCTTTGTTAACGCCGCCCGCCATGATCTCCAGGGAATCAATCGTCGAGTAGGTGATATGCAGCGCATCGCCATGGGCCTTATGAGCCTGTTCTTCCAGCTGTTTCAGCGCCTCAGGGTCGCCTAGATAGAGCACTTTGCCAACACCGTTAATGTCCATCTGATCAGGCGGCACGACGTCATAACCAAACCCGGTAGAGGCGTGAAGAGATAATAGATGCGGGGCTTCCGCATCAATATGCCAGCCGCTTTCGCGGTAGAGGTTCAAGCGCACCTGAGGCGGGCGCGGGAGATTAATCAGCGTTTGTGCATGCTCAGGGTCGACATGGGTAGCGGCCAGTAAGGTGCCTTTCGGGTCGTGCACATAGGCGCCGTTGGTACTGATCAAGTGTGCTGGTATATCCAACTGATCGCGAAACACCTTCATATCGTGATAGTGGCGCCCCGAAGCAAGCGCGACATGGTGGCCTTGCTTCACCAGCGCCCGCAGCACTTCAACCGTGCTTTTGTGCAGGGTGTGGTCGCTTCCTAAAAGAGTGCCATCAAGGTCAGAAACAATCAGGCGGGGTGTCATAGCGCGCTCCATATGCATGGGCGTTTAGCTTAACCGATTCTTTTGAGCGCATGTAAGCCTTTGACGCGCCGTTACCAACGCTAACATTAGGGCCGACTTCGCGTAGCAGCAATTGGCGTGGCAAGCGGGAACCCGTATAGTGGCACCCTAACTCTCGCCAACTGATTGAGCTCATGCTTCAGAATAACGCCATGCTTGCCCAGCTCAAGCAACAGATTCGTCAAACCACCCCCCGTGCTGAAGGGGTGATCAAAGCCACCGACAAAGGTTTCGGTTTTCTCGAAACCGACGACGGTGAATCCTATTTCGTGCCACCGCCCGCCATGAAACTCGTGATTCACGGGGATCGCGTGGAAGCGGTTATCCACGAGAACGGTGACAAAAAATCCGTTGAGCCCGAAAAGCTGATTGAAGCGGGGCTGGATCGGTTTGTTTCCCGCGTGCAGAAACGCGAAGGCCGTCTGGCCGTGGTGCCCGACCATCCGTCGATTAAAAATGTTATCAAGGCGCGGATTAAGAACAACCTTGATGAAGCGAGCATTGCTGACGGCGACTGGGTCGTTGCCCGCTTGGTACGCCATCCGCTAAAAGCCGATGACCGCGCTTTCTTTGCCCAGATTGATGAGCTGGTCGCTAAAAGCGATGATCCGGCAGTGCCGTGGCGCGTCACACTTGCCCGCCATGCGCTGGAGCAAGAGTGCCCCGATGCGGGTACCGATTGGCCGCTGATGGATGAAGGCCTGACTCGCGAAGACTTAACCGCCACACCCTTCTTCACCATCGATGGTGAGAAGACCCGCGATATGGACGATGCGCTGCACGTCGCACCTCGCGCTGAAGGCGGCTGGCAGTTGAGTGTCGCGATTGCCGACCCCACTGCTTATGTGGAAGAGGGCCATGCGGCTGACTTAGAGGCCCGCACCCGTGCCTTTACCGTTTATCTGCCTGGCCAGAACGTCACTATGCTGCCAGAGCAGCTAGCGGATGATCTCTGCTCGCTGTGGGAAGATAAAGAGCGCCCCGCGCTGGCTTGTACGCTGGATATCAATGCCGACGGCAGCCTGGGCGAGTATCGCTTTTTTGCGGCGAACGTTAAATCCCACGCCAAGCTCGTTTACGACAATGTCTCCGACTGGATCGAAGGCCAAGGCGATTGGGCGCCCGCAGGTGAGATTGCCGAGCAGCTCACCGCGCTGCGTGATTTGACCGAGGCGCGTACCGCTTGGCGCAACGAACACGCGTTGGTGTTTAAAGACCGCCCTGACTACGTGTTTGATCTCGATCCCGCTGGCAACGTATTGGCGGTGCGCACTGAAGAGCGCCGCATTGCCAACCGCATGATCGAAGAGTCGATGATTGTGGCGAATGCCTGCTGCGCGGACTTCCTGGCCCAGCATATCGGCCACGGTATCTTTAACGTGCATCGCGCGTTCGAGCCCGAGAAAGCCGAAGCTGCCCAGGAATTCCTGGCAGGCCAGGAGATTGTGGTCGAACGCGAAGCGCTGACTGAGCTTGCCCGCTACACCGAGCTGAAGCGTGCACTGGAAAGCCGCGACGACGCTTGGCTGGATGCGCGCCTGCGCCGCTTCCAGGGCTTCACCATGATGTCTGCACAGCCCGGTCCGCACTTTGGCCTCGGCCTGGCTGCCTACGCGACCTGGACCTCGCCGATTCGTAAGTATGGCGATATGGTCAATCACCGCCTGATCAAGCGCGTACTGAAAGGCGAACAGGCGCCCGCCGAAGCCACACAGCAGCTCACCGAGCAGCTGACGGAGCGCCGCCGCCTGAACCGTATGGCCGAACGCGATGTGAAAGATTGGCTCTACGTGCGCTACCTAACACCCGCTGCGCAGAACCAGGATACGTTTGAGGCCGAAATCATGGCCATCAACCGTGGCGGTATGCGCGTTCGTCTGCTGGAAAATGGCGCGACCGCCTTTGTTCCCGCCCCTTTAATGCACAGTGACCGCAGCAAAGTGGTGATTGATGATAAAGAGGGACGTATCCAGATCGAAGGCGAAGAGCGCTACAAGCTTGGCGACCCGCTTCGCGTCATCTTGACCGAAGCCCGCGAAGAGACCCGCTCGCTGGTAGCTAAACCCGCTGCATAAACTGTATTTGTTTACTCGCAGTAAACAACAACGGCGCCCTAGGGCGCCGTTGTTGTTTCTATCGTTCTGGCGGTATTTTGATTAGCTTTGTGGATTCACTTCCTAGTGGAATACGCACACGCATTAGCTGATTAAAACGCCGCCTGTGTGGCTCTCGAAGGTAAAGCTATGGCACGCGTGTGTGCTGATAGCTGGTTCAGCTTAGCATCATCAATTTGAAACGCCGCTACCAGCTCGCGAAGCCGCCCAGCCTGTTCCTCCAGAGAAAATGCTGCGGTCGTCGACTGTTGAACCAACGCACTATTTTGCTGAGTTGTTGAGTCCATTTCAGTGATCGCTGTATTAATCTGCTCGATACCACTACTTTGCTCTCGCGTAGCAGAGGACACCTCAGCCATAAGCAGGGCAAGACGTTGGATCATCGTTTCCGTTTCTCCTATGGTCGTTGCTCCTCGCTCCGCTTGATCAGAACACAGCTTTATTTTTTTGCGCGTATCATCCAGCATTCCACGAATTTCGCTGGCTGACGCGGCACTGCGGCTTGCCAGCGAACGAACTTCGGTAGCCACTACCGCAAACCCGCGACCTTTCTCACCAGCACGCGCCGCCTCAACGGAGGCGTTCAGGGCCAAAATATTGGTTTGAAAGGCAATCGCATCAATGGCTTCGACGATTTTGTTCATACTGAGTGAGGCCGCCGCCACTTCACGCATCAACTCCACGCTGTGTGCAACTTCTTCACCACCACTGTGCATCTGCTGTGACGAAGCATGGGCCAGCGTATCAGCCTCTTTGGTTGAATCGCTGTTCTGGCGAACCGTTGCTGTCATCTCTTCCATGCTTGAAGCCGTTTCCTGCAAGGCCGCTGCCTGCTGCTCAGTGCGAGCGGCGAGCTCCTGACCACCTTGGGCAATCTCATTGGCGCCGTGCAAGACATTTTCGCTTGAGTCACGTAGCGAGGCGACCAGCGTCGTAAGCTCTTTGCTCATATGAGCCATAGAACTCAATAGCTGTGCCGTTTCATCACGTCCGGTGAATACAATATCGTGGCGTAAATCTCCTTCTGCTACACGCTGGGCGACCTCAACGGCTCTTCGCAACGGCAGTACGATACTGCGCGTTATGGTAATAGCCAACGCCGCGGCCATTAACAGCGCCACCCCAGCAAAAATACAAAGTTGCCAAATAGCTAAACGATACTCGGCATCTATTGCCTCATTAGCAACACTTACTCCCGCATCAGCCACTAGGCTAATTTCATCAGCCAATTCCTCAAGCTGGTAGATGCTATCTTTATGCTCTCCGAAAGCTAGATTGGCTTGAGAGGTTTCGGTAATATCGCCCTGTTCAATTTGACGATAGACCGACATAAATCCTTCTTCATACCCCTGTAGTGCGCTATCTGCCTGTTGGTACAGCGCATTGAGGCTATCTTTATCGGCAATTTGGCTTCCCGCTTGGAAGGAAGCCTGAATTTCATCGATAGTCGCCACCCAACGCTGCTGATAGTCCGCTACCCGCTCGGGACTGTTGATGTTGATAAAAATATCCTTTTCAAAGCGTCGGGCTTGCAGCGAAAGGCGCTGAATTTCCGCTGCATTGCTTGCTAGCGCTACATCCGTATCCAAGGTTTTTTGGGCAGTATTCTTCGTAAAGGTGATACCCATGATCCCAGCTATTAAAGTGCCCAAAAGAAATAGCGAGACCAAGCCAAAAGCCATTGCGAGCCGTGTACCGATCTTGAACCGTGAAAGCATGGCAACTTCCTAATAAGTAAGAGAGGTGTAGTTATCGGCACAAACTATATGGACTTTAGTTCTATAAATAGAATATTTATTACTAATTGAAATACTTGATTAAGATGCGTCAGCAATAACGATGACAAGAAAGCGCGGTAAATCTTTTTACAAGCACTCCCTACGCACTTAGATACTACCGCTACAAAGCAGTCTCGATGTGTGCAAAGAACGCAGCTTCTTCTTAGTGGCTAACAATAAAAGACAAAGGCGCCCCAAAGGCGCCTTTGTCGTTTGGGCTTTTTAGCCCGCCTTCATCAACGTGAGGGCGACCTGTAAAAGCTTCACATCCTGCCAGCGGTCGGCGATTATCTGGACACCGACCGACATACCGGCACTACCTTGGCTCAACGGTAAATTGAGGCACGGCACTCCCAACAGTGTCCATGCCCGACAGTAAATCGGGTCGCCAGTTGCATCGAGGCCTTTCGGCGCTTCGCCTTGAGCACTAGCGGCGAGAATGATATCTACCTGCTCGCTAAATACCTGCGAGAGCGCCTGCTGCATATCACGGGTGGCGCGTTTTGCTTCGATATAGCGATTAAAGCTAGTCACCCTGCCCTGCTCGATTAGCTCAACCAGCTTTTCCCCCATCTTAGCGGCATAGTCATGATATGCACTCACCAGCGATTGGGCCGCTTCGTAGGCCAGCACCACTTTTTGATGCTCCACCAGCGCTTCGTATCGCGCATCCAGGCTTAACGGCACTATCTCTGCCCCCGCTTGTTCAAAGCGCTCTTGGGCATTTGCCAGGGCCTGCTTAACATCCGGCGCCAGCGGTTCATCAAACGGCAAGCTATGTATGCCGACACGAACGCCTTGGAGGTTATCCAGTGCGGAGATTGGAGGCGCCTTGGTCAGCGCCGAGAATGTCGTACAGACATCGTCGATGTGGCGTGTAAACCAGCCTAACGTATCTAATGAAGCTGCAAAGGGTTTAACACCGTCACAGCTAAGCGTGCCAAAGGTAGGTTTAAAGCCAAACACGCCACAATAGCTCGCTGGTCGAATCATGCTGCCAGCCGTTTGCGTACCAAATGCCAGCGGCACCATCCCAGCCGCCACGGCCGCAGCCGAACCGCTTGAAGAGCCTCCGGGGGTGCGCGTCGGGTCATGGGGATTATGGGTCTTGCCCGGCGTAAAATAGGCGAACTCCGTAGACACCGTCTTACCCATGATCAACGCGCCATTCTCCTCCAACAGCGTGACCAGCGCGGCGTTTAATTGTGAGCCAGGAGAGCTAAGATAACCGCGAGTGCCCCAGGTAATGGGCATATCAGTGGTGTCGATAATGTCCTTAATACCAACAGGCACTCCATACAGTGGCACGCTGCCAACATCTACATCTGAAGGCAACGCTGGCAAGCGTGGTGCCAGCGCCTCCCAGGCTTGTACCTCGGGCTCGCGTTTTTCTATATAGGCCGCGCAGTAATGCCACCAGTCGTAGGGCTCGGCACTGCCCTCTTTTAAAGCAGCTTGATAGTTCTCGATGGTCAAATGGGGGTCAATGGTCACAACACTCTCCTGTAAAACTATCAAAGGCTATTACTAACAGCTCATGCCTGTGAACAAATCAAGTGGCACGCGCTAGCACCACTTGATTGCCCTTTTTTATAAACAAGAAAACTACTGGACTACCTCACTGGCAAATGAGGCATCGACAATATCCTCGTAGTACATATCGCCTTTAATATTGCCCACGAACTGCTGCATTTCAATCGCGTTGGTAAAAGCGTCTTCAGTAATCATTACGCTCTCTGGATAGACACTATTTTCAATCATACGCTGAACGGCAGCGTCCACCACCTCTCCCTGCAGGTCACCAAATTCAAGCCGTGCTACTGCTTTTGCAATATCAACATCAGAGTGAATCAACTCCAGTGAATCATTAATCGCCATCACAAACCGTTTTACTAAATCAGGGTTTTCATCAATCATCTCTTGAGAAGTGTTAATAGTTGAAAAGGCATACTCGGGATAGTCATCGGTAAAGGCATGAATAATCTCCAAACCTTGAGATATGCCTTGTTCAACCTGTGGCTGATAAGCAACCGCAATATCACCGCGCCCTGAGAGCACAGGGCCCAGCTCAGAACCATTCTGTACTTCGGTGACATCCACTTCCCCTTCAAGCCCTGCATCGGCGATCAACCTGCGTATAAGTGTATTCGAGGTACCAGGCGCCAGCCCAACGACTACCTCTTTGCCTGCCAAGTCCGCAGGCGAGTCATAGTCGAGATCTGGATGAGCCAGGACCCATACAGGCGCACTGTTGGCCACGGCACTGATCGCTTTTCCGCTGCCCCCCTGCTCCTGAGCAAAACCTACGTGCTCAGGTCCATGAACAGAAAACTGTGATTCTCCCGCTAATACTGATGCTAAAGCAGCAGGCCCTGATCCCGCTGAGCGCACCACCGGCACGTCAATATTATGATTATTGAAAATGCCTTCATGTTTAGCGACATAGACCGGCAAATAGAGCAGCGAATGAAAGGCTTCATTAATTAAAATAGTATCCATATCGTCGGCTTGGAGCGGTGCAGTTGGGCTTAATGCGAGTAGCCCAGTACCGAAAACAGCATGCTTATAGACGGAAGAAAATTTCATCTTGTCTGCCTCTTGAGGTTATCGATTGACGAACAGTGGTGATGCACTACCTACTTCGCTGCATCTATCGTTGGCCTTGTTCCCATGGCAATAAGCGCTTCTCAACCTGAGATACGATGACGTACAGCACGATGGCCACAATCATTAATGTGATTACGCCCACCCAAACGACGTTAAGATTAAACAGGTTGCCTGCGACAAAAATCATGCGGCCCAACCCCCGATCAGAAGAGATAAACTCACCGCCAATTTCAGCAATCAAGGCAAATCCAATATTTAAGCGGAAAGCGGAAATGATCCAAGGTAACGACGCTGGCGCAACTACTTTGGTAAACACTTCACGACGACTGGCACCCATCGAGCGCATCAAGTTAATAAGGTTGCGATCTATTTGATGCGTACCTTGATAGGCAGAGAGCAGAGCGACAACAAAGGTGGCTACGAAGGCGAGAGCAATTTTTGACAGCATGCCGGAGCCAAACCAGATGATAATCATCGGCGCCAGAGCAATCTTGGGTAGGCCGTTGAGAGCCACCATGAAGGGGTCAATAATACGAGCGGTAGTCCGCGAGAACCACAGCAGCAACCCACTGATAGAACCTAGAATACTGCCTAGCAGAAACCCCACAACGGTGGCATAAACCGTCGCAATGGTGTCATTAAGTAACTGGCCAGACTGAATCAGACGCCAAGCTTCTGCCGCAATACCCATTGGCGAACCCATCAAAAAGGGATTAATCCAGTCAGTCATTACGCCAATTTGCCATAAGACAACCACTAACCCTATGCCAGCAACACGCCATAAATTGTCAGTTACGAAGCTACTTCGCGCGCGCTGCTCATCGTTCTCTTTAATACTCCCGGCACGAATAGTATGGGTATAGAACTGTGCTTCGCTCATTGCTCGGCCCCCGAAATTTGGATATCTAGATCGTCCCAAATTTTGTCAAAGTAATTCTGGTAACGGATATCACTTCGCGCTTTTAAACAGGAGCCAAGTTCGCGGGATAGGCCCACATCATAGATTTTCTTTACTGACGTAGGACGCTGTGTCATTACCGCCACCCGATCTGACATAGCAATAGCTTCGCCAATATCGTGGGTAATCAACACCACCGTTTTATGGTGCTCTTTAAGAATTGAGACGATCTCTTCTTCAAGCACCAAGCGTGTCTGGTAGTCGAGCGCTGAGAATGGCTCATCAAGAAGAATAAGGTCTGGATCAGTAATTAACGTACGAATCAGTGCAACCCGCTGACGCATACCACCTGACAGCGTACTGGGGTATTGATCAGCGAAATCTGCCAAACCATAACGAGCCAGTTGTTCGCGGGCCATTGCATAGCGCTTAGCTTTGGCTACGCCTTGAATTTCCAACCCCAAGCACACGTTGTCGATAATGGTGCGCCATGGAAAGAGCAAATCACGCTGCAACATATATCCAATACGCGCACCGCATGCTGGATCGCGACCACGTAAGGTAATACTGCCATCGCTGGGTTCGAGCAAACTGGCGATGATATTGAACATCGTGCTCTTACCACAGCCGCTTGGCCCTACGATGCTGATGAACTCCTCTTGCTTGATGTCTAAAGTGATATCTTCGATAACAGGAATTGATTCACCGCTGGGGCTTGTGAAGGCCTTCTTAACACCGCTTAGAGAAATAACGCTCTGGCGGTGCATACCTTGATCATTAAGCGTCGGGGCGGGGGGAGTTGCGATAGCAATTGACGCGTTCATCGTTAGAACCTTTGGGGATGCCGGAGTCTCCTTGAATCTGCATTTAATATGCCAAAAATCGATTTAATAATAAAAAATCAATATCTTCCTTTAAAACCAGCAATATCAAGTCTCTTTACGAGTTAGCAATGCTCTAAAACTCTCCCTACTTTTAAGTTTGCATGCACCATAATGAATGCATTTATTCGTTATTAAGTTAGACCTATTTCTAATTAACTCGATAAGCGTCAGTAGTTAACCAATTCAGCATCTAACTATGCTGAACTATCGTTACGCTCACGATACTGGTGAAGTAAGAAGAAACGTAGCATTTCCTTGGTGGCATCGGGGCCTTTCGGGTCGGTATAGCTGCCTTGGGTGCTGCCTCCTGACCAGGCGTGGCCAGCTCCATGAATGCGCCACTGCTCCATGTGTGGTTCGCCCTTCGCATTGTGGTGTGTGGTACGCGTATAGGCATGGCCATTAGCCACCTTTCCCTGCTCTACCTTCGCCCCTGCTTGGCGTGATGTGCTGTACTGGGCGGCCACTCGATCCGCATTGCTGGGGTGCACGGTAGTGTCGCGGTCGCCATGAAAGATAATCGCGGGCACTGCCGATGCCCAACCGGCCCCTTTCGCTTTACCACCGCCAAGAGGCCCTGTGCCACCCTGCATTGCGCCCAAGGCGTCGGGAAGACTTTGGGCCACGCCGTGGGGTAGCCCGGAGTGCACGCCCACCGCCGCAAACAGATCCGGGTAGGTCATCGCCAGAGTGGTTGCCATGGCGGCGCCTGCCGACAGGCCTGCGACATAGACGCGGGATTCATCAAGGCCATGGGTCTCAATGATCTGGCGGGTCATGCCCGCAATAATCGCGGGTTCACCGCCCTCGCGCTGTTGATCTTCGGCTTTGAACCAGTTCCAGCATTTCGAGCTGTTAGCGGTCATCGGCTGGGCCGGATAGAGCACACAACACAGCTGCTCTTCGGCCAGCCGGTTCATCTCGGTTCCGGCAGCGAAGTCTTCAGGGTTCTGTGTGCAGCCATGCAGCATCACCACCAGCGGCAGCGCCTGACCGGTATAACCGCTAGGGATATACAGTTTGTAATCACGCGAGCCCACATAGTTGGTAAACCGACCGGCAGTAAACGCCCCGGGCTGTGGTTCCTCGCTCGCACTCGGTGCTTGCTCGGGTTGCGCCATACCACCGCGAAACTTCATCCACTTGTCGCGCCATGCAGCAGGCACCTTAATATCGCCGGGTGTGAATGCGCCGGATGGCGCCTCAGCAGGCTCTGGCTTCGATTCGGTGGCTTCTTCGTCGATGACCTCGCAGGTTCCGTCGAAGGTATTGCCTTCCTGGTAGGATGTATTCGGCGTTTCAGCGCCTCTCGATTCAGGTGCGCTGCCCTGGAGAATAGCCATCGCCTCTTGCAGTTTTCCCGCTCGGGTTAGCCGCGTCGCTTCTTCCATTCGCTTCGTCATCGTGGCATCGATCATTTTCAATATCCTTATTCAATGATTACGTATTAAGTGTTTACTGAGTGATTTATTCAGTGGATGCGATCTGCCAGAGCGACCTTAACCGCTTTGCTGGCGTTCAAGGCGCCCAGAACCACCACGGATTCAATGGTGGCGAGGGCAAGCTCAGGCGTCACGTCGTCGGCAATGCTGGCCATGCCCAGCACCTGGATCTGTAATTTCTCCCCGGCTGACTGCAGGGCCTCAAGATCTGCACGGCTGTAATGCTCAAGACCCAACACAAACGCCTTACGGGTCACGGTTTCCTTAACGACCTCGGCATGGGTCGACAATTGATTGCGGATAGCGGTGCGAATCAGATCGGTCCGGTTGGAGTAAAAACCTTCCTGAACCAACAGATCGATCTGCCCCAGGTCGACCACCCCAAGGTTGATAGTGATTTTCTCACTGGAATCACCGCCCTTGCGGCGCATTTCATGCACGCTCATGTGTCGTTCCTCGTTGTGCTTAGTAGCCAGGGACTTTTAGCTGTGGCTTAAAACATCTAGACAGACCTTAAAGTCATCCAAATGGATTCCATATACCATCTATATGGATGGTATATTAGTCCAACTCTGCTAAGAGTCAACTAATAAGCAAAAGAGAACGGCACATAAATCCCAAGGAGGTGGCCGGAATAGAAGTGAAGGAAGGAGGCGTTGAAAGGGATTAACAGGAAGGAAGAGCCTCGGCTCAACTGTCGCTGAACTGACTTATTTCTCCTTTATGGTGAAACGATGACATTCTCGATGGTTGGAGGTTAGCTTGCACATTGCCGATGTGACGATGTTCCATGCACCCGCCAGCGGCGGTGTGCGTACCTATTTACAGGCCAAACACCGTGTTTTTTCGCGTATCCCCCAACTGCGCACCAGCCTGCTGGTACCGGGGGCGGAGCGCGATAGTTTGGGCGATCACCACACCTTACCAGCGCTACACCTGCCTTTAGGTCAGGGCTATCGTTTTCCATTACGTTCCGCCCCCTGGCGGGATGCCCTGGTTGATCTAAAGCCTGATCTTATTGAGGCTGGCGACCCTTATGTAACCGCTTGGGCTGCGCTTGCAGCAGGTCAACGGCTCGGCGTACCTGTGGTGGGCTTCTATCACTCTGATCTTCCGCGTTTGATGGGTGATCGCTTGGGGCGCTACGTTGAGAAGCGCTTAACCCGCTATGTAGCAGATCTTTATAGTCGGTTCGATAGCGTATTGGCGCCCTGTAACGCGATGGCAAATCGGCTGCGCGACTGGGGCGTCGATAATGTTCGCGTGCAGCCGTTGGGGGTCGATTTAGCGCAATTTAATCCCCAGCAGCGTGACCCGACTTTTCGACAGACCATGGGCATACCCAGCGATAAAAAACTGCTCATCTTTGTGGGACGCAACTCACGCGAGAAAAATATTGATGTGCTGCTTTCAACGATGCGTCAGCTAGGCAGCGATTACCATTTGCTGCTGATGGGCCCCGGCATGCCGCATCACGTACCCAGCAACGTCACCATTGTGGATCGCTGCTGTGGCGCCCACGAAGTTGCGACAGCGCTGGCCAGTAGCGATGCCCTATTGCACGCAGGCACCCGAGAAACCTTCGGCTTAATTGCTCAGGAAGCCATGGCCTGCGGCATTCCGGTGGTGGCAGCCAGGGCCGGGGCGCTGGCCGAAAACGTGCCACTGGGAGCGGGTATTTTATGCAAACCGCTTGACCCCACTGCCATGGCTGAAGCCTGTGTAGCGCTGTTTAGTAATGATGTCGCTGCTAGCGGGCGCTATGCGCGCCGCCATGTCGAGCGTCATTTCAACTGGGATGGCGTGATGCACTCTCTGCTTGAGCACTATCAGCAGCTTTGCCACGGCAGCCAACCCTATGCACTCCACCAACACCACTAGCCGTCGCCAGCTACTAAAGTGGCGGCCTATCCACGGCGTGATGATTGCCTTGGCGCTGATTGCGCCACTGGTGCTCACCGCCTGGCTGGGTGGAGCCGAGGCGCTTCAGCGCGTCAAACACTTTCCGCTTGGGTTGCTGCTACTGATGCTGGTGATGGCCTTTCTGTGCTGGAACCTAAATGCAGCAAGGCTTCGACTGATGCTGGGCGGCCGTGCCGGCAGGCTCGGCCAGCGCGGTGCGCTAGGGATTGAATTGGCGTCTAAGTTTGCGCTGTGCGCCACACCAGGTGGCAGCGGTGGCCCGGCGACCCTGCTGTTGTTGCTTGCACGGCGCGGCTTTCCACCGGCCAAAGGCGCGGCAGTGTTTCTGATTGATCAAGGCTGTGACTTACTGTTCTTCTTGGCCATGTTGAGCGGCCTGGTGCTCTTTTCGATGCTCAGTGACGCCCAGTGGCCACACCAATCACTCGTACAGTGGGCGCTGGTGGGATTAGCGTTCATGGCGACGCTGGTGAGTGTGGTCATGCGCTATCTGCCAAGTCTACTGCGCTCACCTGGCGTGAAAACGCCGTGGCCAAGCCAGTATCGCCGACGCTGGCTCGCACGGCGCCTACTGCGTTGTCGGCATGCACTCAAGGTGACGCTAGAGCTGCCGCGCACGACGCTGCTCGCGATGATGCTTTTGACCACTGCCCATTGGCTGATGCGCTACAGCTTGCTTTATTTGGCGGTACGGGGAGTGGGCGGCCATGCAGATTGGATGTGGACCTTCCTGACTCAAATGCTGGCGATGGCCGCGAGTCAACTTAGCTTTCTGCCTGGGGGCGCGGGCGCTGCGGAGGTGGGCGTGGGTGGTCTGTTGTTGCCGTTAATGGAGCGCGAACAGGCCGCTGCAGCGGTATTGGTGTGGCGGTTGGTCAGCTACCATCTTTACTTGGCGGCAGGTGCACCGCTGTTTGTGCTGTATAGCTATCGCATGCTGCGTCGCTCACCGGCGCCATAGCAGTATTATTTATAGCACGCAGAAATAAATAAGGGCGCCCCGAGGGGCGCCCTTATAGCGTGCAGCTAAACGTTCATGGCTTACCAGCCAGTCACTTCTTTCAGCGCATCACCGATTTCAGCCAAAGAGCGTACGGTTTTAACACCGGCGTCTTCTAGCGCAGCAAACTTCTCGTCAGCGGTGCCTTTACCGCCAGAGATGATTGCGCCCGCGTGGCCCATACGCTTGCCAGGAGGTGCAGTCACACCGGCAATGTAGGAAACCACTGGCTTGGAAACGTTGGCTTTGATGTAAGCCGCGGCTTCTTCTTCAGCCGTACCGCCGATTTCACCGATCATAACGATGGCTTCGGTTTTCGGGTCTTTCTCGAACATCTCAAGGATGTCGATGAAGTTAGAGCCCGGAATCGGGTCGCCGCCGATACCCACACAGGTAGACTGACCAAAACCGTGATCAGTAGTCTGCTTAACGGCTTCATAGGTCAAGGTACCAGAACGAGATACGATACCGACGCGGCCCGGCTGGTGAATGTGACCCGGCATGATGCCGATTTTGCATTCGCCTGGGGTGATAACACCGGGGCAGTTCGGACCGATCAGGCGTACGCCCAGCTCGTCACACTTCACTTTCGCTTCGAGCATGTCGAGCGTAGCGATGCCTTCAGTGATGCACACAATCAGCTTGATACCGGAGTTGGCCGCTTCAAGGATTGAGTCTTTACAGAACGGCGCCGGTACGTAGATAACGCTGGCTTCCGCGCCGGTTTTCGCTACCGCTTCTTTCACGGTATTGAAAACGGGCAGACCGAGGTGCTCTTGGCCGCCTTTGCCCGGCGTAACACCACCGACCATCTTCGTGCCATAGGCAATCGCCTGCTCGGAGTGGAACGTGCCCTGGCCACCGGTAAAGCCCTGGCAGATGACCTTGGTGTTCTTATCGATCAGGATGCTCATTACTTGCCCTCCGCCGCTTTAACGACCTGCTGAGCCGCGTCGGTCAGACTAGTAGCCGCGATAATGTTCAGACCGCTAGATGCCAGTTTTTCAGCACCCAGTTCGGCGTTGTTACCTTCCAGACGTACGACTACCGGTACATTGACGCCTACTTGCTCAACGGCACCGATAATGCCTTCAGCAATCATGTCGCAACGTACGATACCGCCGAAAATGTTAACCAGTACGGCTTTAACATTGTCATCCGACAGGATGATTTTGAACGCTTCTGCCACGCGCTCCTTGGTGGCGCCGCCGCCAACGTCCAAGAAGTTAGCGGGCTTGCCGCCGCTCAGGTTGACGATGTCCATGGTACCCATGGCCAAACCTGCGCCGTTAACCATGCAGCCGATGTTGCCATCAAGCGCGACATAGTTAAGTTCCCACTTCGCCGCATCGGCTTCACGCTGATCTTCTTGCGAAGGATCACGCATGGCCTGCAGGTCAGGGTGACGGTATAGCGCGTTGCTATCCAGCCCCAGTTTGGCGTCGAGGCAGTGCAGATTGCCTTCTTCAGTGACGACCAGCGGGTTAATTTCCAGCAGGGCTAGGTCTTTGTCGTGGAACAACTGAGACAGACCTAAGAAAATCTTGGTGAACTGCTTGATCTGGTCGCCTTTCAGGCCCAGCGCAAAGGCTAGCTCACGCGCTTGGTACGGCTGTGCGCCGACCAGCGGATCGATTTCAGCTTTGAGAATCTTTTCCGGCGTCTCTTCTGCAACCGTCTCGATCTCTACACCACCTTCGGTAGAGGCCATGAAGACCACACGACGGGTAGTACGGTCGACAACGGCACCGAGATAGAGCTCATCGGCGATGTCAGTGCAGGTTTCAACCAAAATCTTGGCAACCGGCTGACCTTTTTCGTCAGTCTGGAAGGTGACCAAGTTCTTGCCTAGCCACTTTTCAGCAAATGCTTTGGCTTCAGCAGGATCTTTGATCAGCTTAACGCCACCCGCTTTACCACGGCCACCGGCGTGCACCTGGGCTTTAACCACCCACATGTCACCACCGATTTTTTTGCAAGCCTCTTCCGCTTCTTCGGGAGTGTCGACTGCAAAGCCTTTAGACACTGGTAAACCATAATCGGCAAACAGCTGTTTACCTTGATACTCGTGAAGATTCATCGATTCATGCCATTGGTTGCATGTGACTCGAACGATGATCAGTTCTTTTTTAAGAGCCATCTTACAATAACGGTCTTAAAAGAACTGGCCATCCCCGTTCTTTCGATCTTTGCGGATTAAGACAAAGCCGAAAGTTTGCGCCACCCATAATAAGGTGGCGCTTCGTTGTTGCTTACTGAATTACTTACGCTTCTTGCGATTGGCCATATGAATCGCGTGGCCTTCCACCGCAAGTGCTGCTTCGTGAACAGCTTCCGACATGGTCGGGTGCGCGTAGCAGGTCAGGGCCAGGTCTTCGGCGCTAGAACCGAATTCCATGGCAATCACGCCTTGGGCGATCATTTCGCCAGCGTGTTGACCTACGATATGCATACCGAGAATACGGTCAGTTTCCGCATCGGCGATAATTTTGGCGCTGCCTTCGGTGGCGTTGTTAGCCATCGCGCGGCCGCTTGCCGCAAACGGGAAGGTGCCGGTTTTGACTTCGATGCCTTTCGCTTTAGCGTCTTGCTCGGTCATACCGACCCAAGCCACTTCTGGGTAGGTGTAGATAACGCTAGGAATGGTGTCGTAGTTCATCTCGGCTTTATGGCCAGCGATGATGTCCGCCACCATAATGCCCTCTTCAGAGGCTTTGTGCGCCAGCATTGGGCCGCGTACACAGTCACCAATGGCGTAAACGCCCGGGACGTTGGTACGGCACTGGTCGTCAACAAAGATAAAGCCACGCTCATCCAGCTCAACGCTAACACCGTCGGCAATTACGCCTTTGGTGTACGGACGACGGCCGACACAAACGATGAGTTTATCAAACGTCATCTCTTGTTCGCCGTTGCCATCGCTGTACTTCACAACGACTTCGTCGCCTTTGACCTCAGAACCGGTCACGCGAGCGCCCAGTTTGATATCCAGACCCTGCTTCTTAAGCAGCTTCTGAGTCTCTTTGGCAACGGTGGCATCCACCATCGGCAGGAAGGAGTCCATGGCTTCAAGCACGGTGACTTCTGAGCCCAAACGGTTCCATACACTGCCCAGCTCAAGGCCGATAATACCGGCACCAATCACACCCAAACGCTTGGGTGTTTCAGTGAATTCAAGTGCGCCGGTTGAATCAACAATCAGACCTTCGGTCAGCGGCGTCGGCGGAATTTCTACCGGCACTGAACCCGCTGCGATAACAATATTATCGGCATCGTAAGTGGTGGTCTTGCCATCGGTATCAGTGACTTCAACCTGCTTACCGGAAACCACTTTACCGGTACCTTCGATCGCCGTTACGCCGTTGGCTTTGAACAAGCCAGAGATGCCGCCGGTCAAGTTCTTAACGATCTTGTCCTTGCGCGCCATCATTTTGGTAACGTCCATCGAAACGTCGCCAGCCTGAATACCCATGTCATCGAAATCGTGCTTGGCTTCGACGAACTTGTGCGACGCTTCAAGCAATGCTTTAGACGGGATGCAGCCTACGTTCAAGCAGGTGCCGCCGTGAACAACATTGCCTTCTTTACCAACCCATTTTTCAACACAGGCCGCTTTCAGGCCCATCTGTGCGGCACGAATGGCGGCAACGTAACCGCCAGGGCCGGCACCAATAACGATCACATCAAACTTATCAGCCATGTTGGCTCCTTTAGCTTGCTGGCCTCTCCCCCCGCTTAAATTCGAAGCGGGGAGCAGGCTGTGTACGATTGCAGATAAATCCTGGTTAAGCAGTAGCGTAATTAATGAATATGACGCTTATGCTCTTTTTAGACGTCCAGCAGCAAACGTGCTGGGTCTTCCAGCAATTCTTTTAAAGTAACCAAGAATTGAACGGCGTCTTTGCCGTCGATCATGCGGTGGTCATAGGAGAGCGCCAGATACATCATCGGACGAATCTCGACCTTGCCGTTGACTGCCATCGGACGATCTTGGATCTTGTGCATGCCCAAAATGGCGGTTTGCGGCGGGTTGATGATCGGAGTCGACATCAGCGAGCCAAAGGTACCGCCGTTGGTGATGGTAAAGGTGCCGCCGATCATGTCGTCCATGCCCAGCTTACCGTCACGACCACGCTTGCCGAAATCGACAATTTTGCGCTCGACGTCAGCAATTTTCATGCTGTCAGTGTCACGCAGTACCGGCACAACCAAGCCACGGTCGGTGGAGACCGCAACGCCGATATCCTGATAACCGTGATAAACGATATCGGTACCGTCGATAGAGGCGTTAACGTCCGGGAATCGCTTGAGCGCTTCAGAAGCTGCTTTTACAAAGAAGCCCATAAAGCCCAACTTAATGTCGTGAGCTTTTAAGAACGTCTCTTTGTACTGCGCACGCAGGGCCATGATCTCGGTCATGTCCACTTCGTTATAAGTAGTCAGCATCGCCGCAGTTTGCTGCGCCTGAACCAAGCGCTTGGCGATGGTTTGACGCAGGCGGCTCATCGGCACGCGCTTCTCGATGCGCTCACCTTCAGCAGCCGGTGCAGCAGCAGCCGATTTCGCCGGTGCAGCCGATTTGGCTGCTTTCTTGGCGGAACCGTCGTTGACCGCTTTCTGTACGTCTTCTTTCAGGATGCGGCCACCTTTTCCGGTGCCCTTAATCTTGGCAACGTCGAGGTCGTGCTCAGCCACCATTTTACGGGCAGCCGGAGCGAGGATCTTGTCACCGACTTTCTCATCGGCGCCATCGTCGTCGCTGCTGGTGTCAGCTTTAGCAGGCGCTGAATCGCCGCCGCTTTCGCTGCCACTGCTGTCGCCACCGGCGCCTTCGGTGAAGGTCGCGAGAATCGCTTCG
The DNA here is from genome assembly GCF_030544485.1 of Halomonas sp. HAL1. Lineage (NCBI taxonomy): Bacteria > Pseudomonadati > Pseudomonadota > Gammaproteobacteria > Oceanospirillales > Halomonadaceae > Halomonas > Halomonas sp. HAL1. The sequence continues at coordinate 1,156,537 of NZ_CP130610.1, read as the reverse complement.
GATTCGACCTGGCTGCCCTCTTCGGCTTTAATTTCAGCCAGAGCGCCATCGGCCGGAGCAACCACTTCCAGTACGACTTTATCGGTTTCGATGTCGGCCAGCACCTCATCGCGCTTGACCGCTTCGCCGACTTTTTTGTGCCAAGTGGCCACGGTGCCTTCCTGAATCGACTCAGGGAAGCTCGGGGCTTTTACGTCGTGCTGCTTGCCGCCACCGCTACCGCCACTGGCAGGCTTTTCTTGCTTCTCTTCCGACGCCTTAGCGTCGGACTTCTCTTCGGATTTTTCAGCGCTATCATCGCTAGAAGATTTCTCTTCTTTGCTGCCTGACGCACTGCCTTCACCGATTTTGCCCAGCACCTGCTCTGACTGAACGGTATCGCCCTCTTCGGCCATCACGTCGGTCAGGGTACCCGCTTCCGGTGCGACGACTTCAAGCACCACTTTGTCGGTTTCAATCTCAACAATCAGCTCGTCACGCTCAACGCTGTCACCCGGCTTTTTATGCCACGCCGCCACTGTGCCTTCGGCAACGGATTCCGGAAAGGTTGGCGCTTTGATCTCAGTAGCCATGTCGTTTCCCTTATGTGTTCTCTAAATCCGGTGGCCGCTTATAAATTAAAAGCGTCTTCCACCAGCTGGCGCTGCTGTTCAGTATGGACGGACATATAGCCAGCTGCTGGTGCAGCAGAGGCAGGACGTCCTGCAAATTTCAACTCGCGTCCGAAGCCATCTTTCAGCATATCGGCCACTGCACGCATATTGTGCTGACTGGAGTACCAAGCGCCCTGATTAAGCGGCTCTTCCTGGCACCACACAATGTCTTCTACGTTGGTATAGCCTTGCAGCGCTTCCAGAAGTTCTTCTTTCGGGAAGGGATAAAGCTGTTCAAGACGTAAGATTGCCGTGTCATGACGCTCATTCTCGGCGCGCCAAGCGGCTAAGTCGTAGTAGACCTTGCCAGCACAAAGCACAACGCGGGTGACCTTCTCAGGCGCAAGATCGGCTTGATCAGCGAGCACCATATGGAACTTGCCGTGGGCCAGATCTTCAAGGCTCGACGTCGCTTCTTTATGACGCAGTAGTGATTTAGGCGTCATTACGATGAGCGGCTTACGCAGCGGACGAATCACCTGACGACGCAATAGATGATAAATCTGTGCGGGAGTCGTCGGTACACACACCTGCATATTGTGCTCAGCACACATTTGCAGGAAACGCTCCAAGCGCGCCGAAGAGTGCTCCGGGCCCTGGCCTTCATACCCGTGGGGTAACAGCATGGTTAGACCACACACCCGGCCCCACTTCGTTTCACCTGAAGAGATGAACTGGTCAACGACCACCTGGGCACCGTTAAAGAAGTCACCAAACTGGGCTTCCCAGATCACCAAATCATTCGGCGCTGTGGTTGAGTAGCCATACTCAAATGCCAGTACCGCTTCTTCCGAAAGGAAGGAGTCATGAATGGTGAAACGCGGCTGACCATCGGCCATGTTCTGCAGCGGCACATAGGTGGAACCATCTTTCTGGTTATGCACCACAGCATGACGGTGGGAGAACGTACCGCGCCCGACGTCTTGCCCGGTAATCCGAATCGGATGCCCCTGATCCAGCAGCGTGGCGTAGGCCAGCGTTTCAGCAAAGCCCCAGTTAAGCCCCAGCCCACCGGCCTGCATTTTACGGCGGTCTTCATAAATCTTGGCCACTTGACGCTGCACGTCGACACCATCCGGCACCTCGCACATACGGGCAGCCAACTGCTGCAGACGCTTCATATCAATCGTCGTGTCTGCATCGCCGGTCCACTCGTGGCCGAGGTAAGGCGCCCAGTCAACGAATAGAGAGGCATTAGGCTCTTGCACCAACGCATTGGCTACGTGGTTACCCGCCACCAAGTCATCACGATAGGTTTCAACCATCGCTTTGGCGGCCTCTTCAGAGAGCACACCCTGATCAACCAGGCGCTTGGCATAAAGCGAGCGCGCAGAGGGGTGATCTTTGATCTTGGCATACATCATCGGCTGCGTGCCTGACGGCTCGTCAGCTTCGTTGTGGCCACGACGACGGTAGCAAACAAGATCAATCACCACGTCTTTCTTGAACTGCTGGCGATAGTCAAGAGCAACTTGGGTAGCGTGCAGCACTGCATCAGGATCATCGCCATTGACATGAAAAATAGGCGCTTGAACCATCTTGGCAATATCAGTGCAGTATTCGGTAGAGCGAGCATCCAGTGGGTGTGATGTGGTGAAACCCACTTGGTTGTTGATCACAATATGAATCGTGCCACCGGTTTTATAAGCACGGGTCTGGGACATCTGGAATGTCTCCATCACCACGCCTTGACCGGCAAACGCCGCATCGCCGTGGACGTTGATTGGCAGCACTTTGCTACCCTCTTCGTCGTTACGACGGTCCTGACGTGCACGCACCGAACCTTCCACTACGGGTGCGACGATTTCCAGGTGCGATGGGTTAAACGACATCGCCAAATGGACTTCGCCGCCCGGGGACATGACGTTCGAACTGAAGCCCTGGTGGTACTTCACATCACCTGAGCCACGCTCAATAACTTTCTTGCCATCAAACTCATCAATCAAGTCAGCTGGGTTTTTACCCAAAATATTGACCAACAGATTGAGTCGCCCACGGTGTGCCATGCCGATGACCACCTCCTTGGTGCCATAACCGCCGGCACGCTGGATGAGTTCATCCATCATTGGCACAAACGTTTCACCGCCTTCAAGACCAAAGCGTTTGGTACCTGGATATTTGGATGCCAGGTAATTCTCCAAACCTTCAGCGGCCGTCAAACGCTCCAGTACGTGCTTACGCACATCAGCACTGAAATCAGGCGCACTGCGTACCGACTCGAAACGTCGCTGTAACCAACGTTTCTCTTCCGTATCGACGATATGCATGATCTCGCAGCCGATGGAGCGGCAATACGTGCGCTCCAACGCATCAACGATGTCACGCAATGGCGCTTTGTCGATACCTAAAAAGAAAGAACCGGTTTGGAACTCGGTGTCCAAATCAGCTTTTGAGAGCTGATGAAAGGACAGGTCGAGATCGGGGACGGGGGTGGGATTACGCAGTCCTAGCGGGTCGATATTGGCCTTTTGATGGCCACGGAAGCGGTAAGCGTTAATCAGCTGCAGGACTTTTACCTGCTTTTTGTTTTCACCGCTATCGGCAGCGGCAACTACACGGCCCGGACGACTTTCGCGCCCCAGCTGGTAGAACTGATCACGGACTGGGCTTAGTGGAACATCGTGGGAGGCACTGCCCTCGGGACGCGGCAACTCATCAAAATAGCTGCGCCATTCGTCAGGGACAGACTCAGGATCGGCGAGGTACTGCTCGTAAAGCGCTTCCACGTAGTGAACATTGCCGCCACTAACGTGAGAGGAACGCCACATCAACTCCATTATGCCTTGTTGCATCTCTCGGTCACCCTGCACTGATGGGGTGGTATCGGTATCGTCGCAAACGTGCGGCGACATCGCTATTGCCCTGCCGGCGGGGCGGGACATTTGCCGGCGGCGCCGGCCAACGGCCGGAAACCCTGTTCATCTAGCTATACATCATCAAGCTATTCATCATCTAACGCGTCATACGGTGTTTCGTCTTCAGTTCATGCTCGAAAGCCGGTACCCAAGGCACCGGCTTTCAAACTTGTCTGACCAGCGGTGCGACGTGACGCCGCACCACGTGACAAACCCTATGATAACAAGCGAAGCGCTATGATTTAAGTGGCATTATTACCCAACTTAAGTGGCACACGCTTTTTTACTCAAATGTCATAGACTTAGGTAGCATCTGCAAGAAGCATTTCGCGGATTTTACCGATCGCCCGAGTGGGATTAAGGCCTTTTGGGCAAACCGCCACACAGTTCATGATGCCACGGCAACGGAACACCGAGAACGGATCTTCCAGATTGCTCAACCGCTCGCTGGTAGCCGTGTCACGGGAGTCGGCCAGGAAACGGTAAGATTGCAGCAAACCGGCTGGGCCAACGAACTTCTCTGGGTTCCACCAGAACGACGGGCAAGACGTTGAGCAGCATGCGCACAGAATACACTCATATAAGCCATCTAGCTTGTCGCGCTCTTCCGGCGACTGCAGGCGCTCAATGGCAGGCGGCGGCGTGTCATTTTGCAGATACGGCTGAATACGCTCGTACTGCTTATAGAACAAGCCCATATCGACGACCATATCGCGAATAACCGGCAAGCCTGGCAGCGGACGCAGCACCAGCTTGTTGTTTTTCACAACGTCTGACAAAGGCGTAATACACGCCAAGCCATTTTTGCCGTTCATGTTCATGCCGTCGGAACCGCAGACGCCTTCACGGCAGCTGCGGCGAAACGCCAAACCGCTGTCTTGTTCTTTCATCATATGAAGAACATCCAGCACCATCACATCGCGGCCTTTGGTATCGACCTGAAACTCCTGCATGTAAGGTGCGGAGTCGGTTTCCGGATTGTAGCGGTATACGGATACCTGAAGATTGGACATAGTGACTCCCTCTCGTCTATGCGGCGTTTAGTAGGTACGAACCTTAGGCTCGAACGTATCAACAGTTTTCGGCTTGAAGTTAACGTCACGCTTCTTCAACTGCTTAGTCAGCGGGAAGAAGAGTGAGTGCTTCAGCCAGTTGACGTCATCACGGTCTGGATAGTCGTAGCGCGAGTGGGCGCCGCGGCTCTCTTTACGCTCAAGGGCAGCGATCGCCGTCGCTTCTGCCACTTCCATCAAGTTATCAAGCTCTAACGCTTCGACACGCGCGGTGTTAAAGGCATTGGACTTGTCAGGCAGGTGGGCATTAGCGATACGCTCACGCAGTTGCGCTAGCTTATCGACGCCTTCCAGCATGTTTTTCTCTTCGCGGAATACGCCGAAGGAGGTCTGCATGATGTCCTGAAGCTCAGCTTTCAGCTCAGGAATGCTTTCGCCGCCTTCAGACTCGTTCCAGCGCGTGATCCGCTTCATGGCTGACTCAATATCAGACTCGGAAGCGTCCAGGTACTCAATGCCTGCGTTCAGCGCGCCTTCGATAAACATGCCAGCGGCACGGCCGAAGACCACGAGATCCAGCAGTGAGTTACCGCCCAAGCGGTTAGCACCGTGAACAGATACACACGCCGCTTCACCACAGGCAAACAGACCGTTAACGATATGATCGTTACCGCTCTCATCCTGGGTAATCGCCTGACCATGAATATTGGTCGGAATACCGCCCATCATATAGTGGCAAGTCGGCACGACCGGGATCGGGTCTTTTGCCGGGTCGACGTGAGCAAAGGTCTTAGAAAGCTCAACGATACCGGGCAGACGCTTGCCAAGCACTTCTTCACCCAGGTGATCAAGCTTCAAGAAGACGTGATCGCCCTTCTCGCCGCAGCCACGACCTTCGAGGATTTCCATAACCATCGAACGAGCTACAACGTCACGACCGGCCAAATCTTTGGCGTTCGGCGCGTAGCGCTCCATGAACCGCTCGCCGTCTTTATTGATCAGGTAGCCACCTTCACCACGGCAACCTTCTGTGACCAGCGTGCCCGCACCGTAAATACCGGTCGGGTGGAACTGCCACATTTCCATGTCCTGCATCGGGAAGCCAGCACGCAGCGCCATGCCGATACCGTCACCGGTATTGATCAAGGCGTTAGTAGTAGAAGCATAAATACGGCCTGCACCACCGGTCGCGAGTACCGTGGCCTTGGATTTAACGTGAACCACTTCACCCGTCTCGATGCACATGGCGATACAGCCAACCACATCACCGCTGGCGTTCTTGACCAGATCCACCGCGTACCACTCGTTGAGGAACACGGTGTCGTTCTTCAAGTTATTCTGATAAAGCGTGTGCAACAGTGCGTGGCCGGTACGGTCGGCGGCTGCACAGGTACGTGCCGCCTGACCGCCTTCACCAAAGTTCTTCGACTGACCACCGAACGGACGCTGATAAATACGACCGTTATCTAAACGCGAGAACGGCAACCCCATGTGCTCGAGCTCAAATACCGCTTTCGGGCCTTCAGAACACATGTACTCGGCCGCGTCCTGGTCAGCGATATAATCGCCGCCTTTAACGGTGTCGTACATGTGCCAGCGCCAGTCATCATTCGGGTCATCGGACGCGATCGCACAGGTGATGCCACCCTGGGCAGATACGGTGTGAGAGCGGGTCGGGAAAACTTTCGATAACACGGCCGTCTTTTTACCAGACTTCGCCAGTTCCAAAGCGGCTCGCAGGCCAGAGCCACCACCACCAATGATAATGGCGTCAAACGTCAGGCTACGCAGATTAGACATGTATTCAAGCTCCCCACAGAATTTGAATGCCCCACACCAAGTACACGAAAATGCCCAGGATGATGACAGCTTGGACACCCACGCGCAGGCGAGTGGACTTGAGATAGTCGGTGGTGACGGTCCACAGGCCGATCCAGGCGTGTGCAGCTAAGGCGACAAAGGCCAATAGCGAGAAAATCCGCATCCACGTTTGGTTGAACAGGCCGCTCCACGCGTAGTAATCGAGATCGGGATTAAACAGCAGAAAGGCAACGATAAAGACCGTGTAGACGGCCAGAATCACCGCAGAAACGCGCTGCATCAGCCAGTCAGAAAGCCCACTACGGCCAAAACTTGTGATGTTAGTTACCATACCCAAACTCCTGCCAGAATAATCAGAACGGCACTGACCACGACGGTGATCTGCGCTTTTTGTACGCCACCTTCAAGGGTCACACCAATGTCGACATCCATCAGCAGGTGCTTAATGCCTGCGACAAAGTGGAATGCCAGGGCGGACAACAGCCCCCAAGCGATTAACTTAGCCAAGAAATTATTGGCCAGCACATCGCTAACGGCGTCAAAACCCGCCGGAGATGACAAGGATTTACCCAGCGCCCAAAAAGCGAAAATCAGGCCAACGAACAGGATGACACCCGTGATACGGTGTGCGATCGACGTCAGGGCCGGGAGTGGGAAATGGATCGTAGTAAGGTCTAGGTTTACGGGTCGTTTGCTATTCACGGCTTTGTACACACTCTCTTGGCCCGCTCTACGACAGGTCGGGCATGGCCCGAGCGGGCGGTGGTTGCTGGAAGGGGCTCGGCCGTTGCCAAGTCGGGCACGACCACCTACCTGCCGGTCGCGCGCCGTGGATTATAAGAACCTTCGCCCTCGCTTACAAACCGAACTCGACTATGGTGCAAGAAAATTGCCATCATTCGGATTCGATTTTGCGCTGCAGCATCGCTATAGTGACGATAGAGTAGCAATTTGATAAGCCTGTTAACATCTCATGTTAAACTATTGTTAAAATATCGTCGGACTTTTAACGCTTTGTCATATTGTAGACTTTTAATTCTTATACAAACCTCATCATAATAACAATTTTCGTACAATACGCAGCTAGCGCTTAGGCTAATTGACAAAATGTCGCACACTTCTATAGTGGGCAGGCCTTTTCGCCGGCGCGGTATGCGCAGCAATGACTTTACGTCCCAACCCGAATTCGAAAGGAGGCCAGCATGGCTGACAGGAAAGCGACATTGACGGTAGACGGTCTTGATAAACCGATCGAGCTACCCATGTATTCCGGCACACTTGGCCCCGACGTCATCGACGTACGCGGTTTAGGCGCTGAAGGCCTGTTCACCTACGATCCCGGCTTCATGGCCACCTCTTCCTGCCAGTCTGCCATCACCTATATTGATGGCGGCAAGGGCGTACTGCTTCACCGCGGCTACCCCATCGACCAGCTGGCCAAAGAGTCTAATTTCGTAGAAGTGTGCTACACCCTGCTGTTTGGTGAGCTACCTAACGATGAGCAGTACGCTGATTTTGAATCGCGCATTCGTAACCACACGATGGTTCACGATCAAATCAACAACTTCTTTAAAGGGTTTCGCCGCGACGCGCACCCGATGTCTATCCTGTGTGGCGTAGTAGGTGGCCTAGCCGCTTTCTATCACGACCATATGGACATCACTCAAGAAGAAGATCGCATCATCAGCGCGATCCGTTTGATTGCTAAAATGCCGACGCTGGCAGCAATGTCGCACAAGTATAATGTGGGTCAGCCGTTCAACTATCCGCGCAACGACCTGAGCTATGCAGAGAACTTCCTCTACATGATGTTCAGCAACCCGTGCGAAGAGTACAAAATCAACCCGGTATACGCGAAAGCCATGGACCGCATCTTTATGCTACATGCGGATCATGAGCAGAACGCTTCTACCTCTACGGTACGCCTGGCAGGCTCCACGGGCGCTAACCCGTTCGCCTGTATCAGCGCAGGTATCGCGGCACTTTGGGGCCCCGCTCACGGCGGTGCTAACGAAGCCGTGCTGGCCATGCTTGACGAAATCGGCGAAGACTCGGAAGAGAACATCCAGCGCTTTGTTGATAAAGCCAAGGATAAAGACGACCCGTTCAAGCTGATGGGCTTCGGTCACCGCGTTTATCGCAACTTTGATCCGCGCGCCAAGGTAATGAAAGAGACCTGCGACGAAGTCCTCGCCGAGCTCGGCATGGCCGACGACCCACAGCTTAAAATTGCCAAGCGACTTGAGCAGATCGCCCTTGAAGACGAATACTTCATCGAGCGTAAGCTGTACCCCAACGTCGATTTCTATTCAGGCATCATTCTGAAAGCGATGGGTATCCCCACCAATATGTTCACCGTGATCTTCGCGGTATCGCGCACCATTGGCTGGATCTCTCATTGGCACGAAATGCTCAGCGAAAGCTACAAAATCGGCCGTCCGCGTCAGCTCTACATTGGTCACGACCAACGCGACTACCCGAAAAAATAAATCAACACCCCGCTTGATCAAAGGCCACCTTCGGGTGGCCTTTTGCGTACGGCCCCTTTCACGCTGACATTACGTCAAGCTACCTACCAGCGACTTGTGCTAACAACGGCTTCTACACGGTTTGCAGCTTGCGCCGCTACACCAACGAGGGCTTGAGCAAGCTCACCGCCTGACGCGCTTCTATGATACCCGTGGTAACCACCCCCAACTGACTTCCCTGGATAGCACCATTACTTAGTCAATTTTGAATCAGCCATTGCGCTAAATCACCACCATTAAAACGCCTGAACACCCCCTAATATCGCTTGACATTTTTGCCTCTCGGCCTCGCTCAGGGTTTTCCACACTATCTGTGGATAACCCTGTTCACAACCACTTTAAAACGTCCCGCAATCGCCATGGGCAGTGGGCCAGCCTTAAATTGGTCATTTTTTGACCTAATGTAAGTAGCTGTTTTTAAACGATTTAAGTTCTGTTCAATATTTTTTGCGTCAACAACAAGGGGTTGTGCACAACCTTGAAATCAGAATCGCAAAAGTGGACAAGTCAAGCATAAAATCGCCCAAAAAGTGGCGATTTGTAGCTTTTTTGTGAACGGCGGGAACGCAGAAATCCAGCAGATGAGAAGACTCATTGCCAGAAAAAAACATTAGAAAGGGAATAGTAAGTAGTGGCGTCCCATAGGGGGTTCGAACCCCTGTTACCGCCGTGAAAGGGCGGTGTCCTAGACCACTAGACGAATGGGACGTATAACACTAGACATATAACGCTAAAAGCGTGTCTTCCCGAGCAACTATTCACATGCCGCTGAATTGGTGGAGCCTAGCGGGATCGAACCGCTGACCTCAACACTGCCAGTGTTGCGCTCTCCCAGCTGAGCTAAGGCCCCACATGTCGCGAAGACGGAGCGTATAATACTGATTCCGCCGACCTTCGTCAACATGAAAAACGCCAATTCCTTAAAGATAAGAAATTGGCGCTAGCGCTATATCAATTGTGGTTAGCTGATTTTACTAAGCTATTTCACAAAGCTATTTAACAAAGCTATTTCACGAAACTCTTTTTCAAAACGCTTCGCCTGTTTTTTGGAAACGCCACCCAACACCTCTATCGCGCTGCGCAGGCGGGCCCGGGTAACGTCGGAGCCAAGAATCGCCATGGCATCCATAACCGAGGTGCTGGACGTACTGCCGGTAATCGCAATAAACACCGGTGCCAAGAACGCTTTCATTTTCAAATCAAAATGCTCGGACAGCAGCTTAACGTCGCTTAGCAGCGCCTCTTTATTCCAAGCTGAGACGCCTTCAAACCGCCAAACAAGGAACTGGAGCAGTTTTACCAGCTCCTCTTCCTCCAGCTTCACACTCTCAAACGACGCTTTAGTCAGTGTCGGTAAGCCCGAAAAGAAGTGCCCTGCCAACGGCATGACCTGAGAGAGCGTCTCTACCCGCGGCCGCACCTGCGGCAGAATCTGCTTAATATAGGCTTCATTGAAAGCCCATTCACGCAGCGCGCTTAACAGCGCATCGTCATCCAGGTCTTCACGGATATATACGCCGTTCAGCCAGGTCAGCTTCTCCAGGTCGAAGACGGGGCCACCTAACGAGACACGCTGCACATCAAATTCTGCCATCATTTCTGGCAGGCTGAATTTCTCGCGTTCATCGGGCATTGACCAACCCATCCGCCCCAAATAATTGGTGACGGCCTGGGGTAAAAAGCCCATTCGACGATAATAGTTGATCGACGTTGGGTTCTTGCGCTTGGAGAGTTTGGATTTATCTGGGTTGCGCAGCAGCGGCATATGACAAAGTTGCGGCATTTCCCAACCAAAATACTCATACAGCAACTGGTGCTTTGGTGCGGAGTTAATCCACTCCTCTCCACGCAATACATGAGTGATTGCCATTAAATGGTCGTCGACCACATTAGCTAAATGGTAGGTAGGCATGCCATCTGATTTGAGCAAAATTTGCGCGTCTACCTGCGCCCACTCCACCTCAATCGTACCACGCAGCATGTCCTTAACAACGCACACGCCTTCGGCGGGCACGTTCATGCGTACTACATAAGGCCAGCCCTCTTGCTCACGGCGGGCTTGCTCTTGTTCATCCAGCGCTAAATCCGCAGGTTTTAAGGCCAGCTGCAATCCTGCTGCTTTGCGTGTCTCACGCAGCTCATCAAGCTCTTCACTGGTGCGGTAACACTTAAACGCATGACCGGCATCCAAAAGTTGTTGAGCGTGTTGCGCATAAATGTCGCCACGCTCGCTCTGCCGATAGGGGCCATAGGGGCCACCCACATCAGGGCCTTCATCCCATTCAAGACCCAGCCAGCTCAATGAATCGAGAATCATCTGCTCTGATTCAGGCGTAGAACGCACCCGATCAGTGTCTTCAATACGAAGGATAAATTGGCCGCCATGCTGACGAGCAAAACATAGATTAAAAAGCGCGATGTAAGCCGTACCAACGTGGGGGTCCCCTGTCGGAGAAGGCGCGATGCGAGTACGTACGGTCATGAAAACGTCCTATTGGCAAAAAAGCATGGCGATATTATACGCACCTTAGGCGCAACCAACAGCGGCACCCAGGGAACAACTCGCGTAAGAAAGCGTCAGAGAAATTAACTCAACGTTATTTGTCCACTAATGCGCGCTAAAGCACAATCGCTTAGTATGGCACTGCAGCAACACCTTGAGCGCATACCTCAAGACTGAAGCAGAGCAATAACGTATGTTAGTAGCGCCACTATTTATATTGAAAAAGACGACTATAGTGGAAGACATTCACGAGCTTTTGAGCTCATCATCAGGAAAACGAAATGGAATCGCTAGGCTCACGTATCAAGCAACTGCGGCTTAGGGCCAAGCTCAACAAAGCTGCCCTTGCACGCAAAGTTGGCGTGTCAGATGTCACCATTTCTTATTGGGAATCCGGGGCGATCAAACAGATCGGTCACGAACGCTTAGTTGCGCTCGCTGACGCCCTCGACTGCTCCCTGGCAACACTATTGGAAGGTGATAGCGCACCCGAGCTATTAACGTTGACCCATACTGGTCCCCTCCCCTGGGAACAGGTACAGGCAACCACCATTAAAGTGCCCAGTCATTTGCCGTTGAACATCGACTGGAAAGCACCATGTGTGATGGCAACACCCGGCCAAGGTACAGATTTTTCGCCCGTTAACGCTGGCGACTTACTGCTGCTCGGGCCTACCCATGTGTTTCATAAAGCGGGCCACTACGTGGTGCAACGCGGCGATCGTTTCGTCATTGAGCACTTCGCCAAAGCCCCCAGCGACACATCGATTCATGCAGTACTTTTAGCCCATTGGCATCCTGCCTAAAGCGTCTACCTCACCGGACTCTCTAGCACCTCCACCTGGTCACGCGTTTGCCTTGGCTCACTCCCCACCAAGAAACGCTGTGAGTAGGTGGCCACCTGGCCCAGCCCGTGGCGGGATTGGCTAACAAGCTCTCCCGCCAGGTGCTGGCCCTCGTGGCCAATACGCGCCTGCACGGCGACTGGCTGCACGCTGCCCTCCGAAACTTCTACACGGACATCGTAGCCGCCATCGGGCAGCCCACTGCCAGAGCCAAACGGGCCGGCTGCAAACTGGCCATTTTCGATTTGCGTTCTTGCCTGCCAACGCACCCGGCTGATCTCACGCTCAACTACAATGCGTACTTGGGTGCCATCCGGTAAATTGCTTTTGCCTTCCACCATTAAGCGCCGATCGCTACGTAAGGCGACCTGCGTCGATATCTCGACAACAAGCGGCTCTACTTCTACCTCAGCAATTTCCGACTCCGTCACCGGGGCTTCAGGGGTGGCCTCAGGTTGCGCGGAGGAAACCGTTTCAGTTGACGGCTCCTCCATGTCGCTACAGCCTACCAATAGCGCAACTACCACTACCAAAATGCCAACATTGCCTATTACCTTACGCATACGAACTCCGAAACATTACTTGTCCTGCAGCTTACCACTGCATCGCCGCTACCACAGTCGAATACTCGACTTTGGCCCCGCTACACGCGCCGCTTCCGGTACAATGTGCTTATCGTGCTAACAAGACACTTTTAGGAGCAGCGGATTTGGACATCATCTGGTGGTTGGCATATGTAGCACTCGGCGGCTTTGTTGGCTTAATGGCAGGCTTATTAGGGATTGGCGGCGGTGGCATTATGGTGCCGATTTTAACGTCGCTATTTGTACTTCAAGGTGTGCCCCATGAACATCTCGCCCACTTGGCGTTAGGCACTGCCATGGCGTCTATTATTCCTGCGTCTACCGCCAGCTTGCTTTCCCACCATCGGCACGGTGCGGTGCGCTGGGACATCGTGCGGTTTATTACCCCCGGCATTTTAGTCGGCACGTTTTTAGCCACCTTTATCGCCGCGCTGATCCCCACCCGAAGCCTAGCCATCTTTTTCGCCTGTTTTATGGTGCTAATGTCACTCCAGATGCTGGCAAACATCAAGCCCAAACCGAACCGCGGCCTACCTAGCCCTATGGGAGTAAGCGGTGTGGGCCTGGGCATCGGTGGTATTTCAGCGCTCGTGGCGATTGGTGGCGGCTCACTAACCGTGCCCTTCCTCACCTGGTGCAATGTTAAACTCCCCCGCGCGATTGGCACCTCGGCAGCCGTCGGGCTACCCATTGCCGTCGCCGGGGCGCTGGGTTACATCATTAATGGTTGGAGTACAGCCGGGCTGCCGAGTGCCGCGCTAGGCTATGTTTATCTTCCCGCGTTTCTACTAATGGCGCCGTTCAGCATTCTCACCGCTCCCATCGGTGCAAGGCTCGCCCATAAATTGCCCGTCGCCCTACTCAAGCGCGTTTTCGCGTTTATGTTGATGGGGCTGGCACTGCAGATGGTGTATGCGGTGTTTACGGCGTGAGGGAGAGCGGATAGCGCTAATACAAGCGCGCCCTTTGGCGGTGCGTGCGCAGCGCAGCCAAAAAAATGCCCCGACCATCTTTTATGGCCGGGGCATTTTACATCTATCGAGCGCTAACCTGAACGCTGCCTGCGGTCAGTCGATCACAGGCGTTGATCAAGCCACTTTTTCACGTCCAACTGCTCGCGTGTATCACTCGGCAATTCATCACGGATCATCTCTTCACCCTTGTGAAGCGCCGTGATGGGAGCGGAAGCGGACAGCACCGTGTTCAGCATATAAAGCACTTCGTAACCCTGCTGGCGGTTAAATAGCGTGCTGTCAGGCTCACCCGTGACGCGTGGATCATCGCTAGGCGCTGCGTCCCAAGTGTAATGATCCAGGCTCATGTTCGTTTGAGTAAAATTAGCCATTTAGCACCTCGTTCATCCAATGAAATCGCCCCTAAAACCTGGGGCCGTAGCCGCTTCCTTCATGGCGACACCCCCAGCGTAGCAAAGAATTTCATTTATGCTCGCCCAATCACGGCGCTGTGGCATATACCCTGCTATGTGCTGCGCGCCCTTTCTTACGTACAATGGCGCGCTTACGTACAATGGCGCGCATACATCACACTACCTCTGAAAAAGTTCTCAAGGTGTACCAGGTTTTTTAGGCATCAGCTGTTAAAACTGCTTGGTACAATTTGGTACATCAGGTGCGTGAATTACGGTTTTAAGAGGCAATGACTGCACTCAGTGCAGCAACAGTGTTACTAAATGACTAATTTACTTAAAGAAAATAGTGCAGATCGTGGGCGGCTTTTTTCTGTGGCCCCGATGATGGATTGGACTACAAAGGACTATAGAGCATTTGCCCGCACCTTAACCAAGCGGACGCTGCTGTATACCGAAATGGTGACGACCGGTGCGATTTTGCACGGAACGCCCCGTGAGCGCTTTTTGGGCTACAGCGAGGTGGAGCATCCGCTTGCGCTGCAGCTGGGCGGCAGCGATGCCGGTGAGCTGGCGGAGTGCGCGGCGATTGCCGAGGCGTGGGGCTACGATGAGGTGAACCTGAACGTGGGTTGCCCGAGCGACCGCGTGCAGAACAATATGATTGGCGCGTGCTTGATGGGTTACCCCGAAAAGGTGGCCGATGCCGTGCGGGCGATGCAGGCCGCGGTGTCTGTTCCAGTCACGGTGAAGTGCCGTATTGGCATCGATGATCAAGATGAAGACGCTGACCTTGAACGGTTTATCGCTATCGTTGCGGACGCAGGCTGCGAAGTGTTTACCGTTCACGCCCGTAAGGCGTGGCTGCAGGGTTTGTCGCCTAAGCAAAACCGTGATGTGCCGCCGCTTAATTACCCCCGCGTTCATCGTTTAAAGCAGAGCCGACCTGAATTGCATATTGGCATTAACGGCGGCATTAAAACGCTTGCCGAGTGCCGTGAACAGCTTACCCATGTGGATAGCGTGATGGTGGGGCGTGAGGCGTATCAGAACCCTTGGCTGCTGGCAGGCGTCGATGAGCAGCTGTTTGGTGAAAAAGGCCCCGCGGCGAGCCGTTTGGATGCTGCGAACGCATTCCGGCCTTATATTCAGCAGCGCTTGGATGAAGGCGCGAAGCTGAATCACATTACGCGTCACCTGCTGGGTTTGTTCCAGGGTTGCCCGGGCGGCCGGCGTTTTCGGCGTCATTTGTCGGAACACGCGCATAAAGAAGGCGCAGGATTACGCCTATTTGATGACGCGCTTAGCTTGGTGCACGAACCCGAGTGCGTTGTATAAAAAAACCCGCTACGCAAGCGTAGCGGGTTCGCTTTCCTACTAGCGTAAGCTTACTGACCGTTTTCCCGGCGGTTCGCCATTACGCCCTGCTCAACACGCTCGCCGATCGTTTGGTCAACGTTTTTCCAGTATTCAAATACCCGTGATAGCACCGGCTCTTCAACACCGTCGGAAACGTGGCCCACAATGTTGTTTACCAATCGGTCGCGGGCAGCATCATCCATTACCTTATTGACCAGGTCATTGGCTTGGTTGAAGTCGCCATCGCCCGGGCGCAGCGTATAGGCAGCGCGAACCAACTCGCCGTCAGTCTCCCATACCGCATCTTCCGGGTACCTTTCCGGGTTGGCGTGCGCGCCCCCTTTGCTATTAGGTGCGTACACCGGGTCGGTGGAGTGGTTAATACGCATCTGACCACCCTGGCTGTAGCTGTTAACCGGGACCTTGGGCGCGTTAACGGGGATATGTTGGTAGTTCACCCCTAAACGCGCGCGGTGCGCATCAGCGTAGGAGATTACCCGCGCCAACAGCATTTTATCCGGCGAGAAACCGGTGCCCGGTACCGAGTTGCTGGGCTGAAACGCTGCCTGTTCGATTTGGCTGTGGAAATCGACGGGGTTGCGATCCAACGTCATCTTACCGACTTCTTGCAGCGGGTAGTCGCCGTGCGGCCACACCTTGGTCAAATCGAAAGGGTTGATGTGGTAAGTCTTCGCATCTTCAAACGGCATAATCTGAACTTGCAGCGTCCAGGTGGGATAATCGCCACGTTTGATGGCATCGAACAGGTCGCGGCGATGGTAGTCGGCATCCGCACCCGCCATTTTATCGGCCTGTTCCTGGGTCATGCATTTAATGCCCTGGTCAGTTTTGAAGTGGTACTTCACCCAAAAGCGCTCGCCTGCAGCGTTCACCCACATATAGGTATGGCTGGAATAGCCATTCATGTGGCGCCAACTGGCGGGGATACCACGATCGCCCATTAGCCAGGTTACCTGGTGGGCAGATTGGGGAGAAAGCGTCCAGAAGTCCCACTGCATATCGTGATCACGCAAGCCGTTATCCGCTCGACGCTTTTGTGAGTGGATAAAGTGCTGGAATTTGAGCGGATCGCGAACGAAGAACACAGGGGTATTATTACCCACCATGTCGAAGTTGCCCTCTTCGGTGTAGAACTTCAGGGAGAAGCCACGAGGATCGCGCCAAGTGTCCGGGCTACCCGCCTCACCGGCCACCGTCGAAAAACGAGCCAACATCTCGGTTTTCTTGCCCGGCTGGAGGAAATCAGCTTTGGTGTATTGGCTAACGTCGTGAGTTACTTGGAAGTGACCAAAGGCGCCACTCCCTTTTGCGTGGGGCTGACGATTCGGAATCATTTCCCGATTAAAGGCAGCCATCTGCTCCATCAAGTAGTGATCATGCAGAACAATCGGCCCATCGGGGCCTACTGAGAGTGAGTGCTCATCACTGGTAACCGGTATACCCGCATCCGTTGTGGTGTGTTTTGGTTTATCGCTCGTCATCGCTTTTCCTCCATGTCACGGCAGACGTGGCGTATGATCGCCACTCGTTCTAGTACGATGAAAGCTTGGCTATTTATCCTCATTGTTGTCATTTTCATAGCCGCTAACAAAGCCCATCATAGGTATAGTCAACGAGTCACTAACTTGCCATTCGCGAAGGCTATCGCTTGCCTATCAGCTCAATAGTTTTTATTTATCAATAAGTATTTAAGAGAACGAATCAGTGGGCGGCACTAAGCTGGAATTAAAGCTTTCAACGGCGGTTTCGGCCTCTTCAATTTCATCAAAACGGGCAATATGAAACAGCGCTTCGCCTTCGTTGGCCAATGGCAAGCGGCTCATCCCAATCACGATACCATCCGCCACAGCACGCACTTCGCCCTCGTCATTACCAAAGGGGTCTGCCACTTTGCCCAGCACTTCGCCTTTGGCAACACGGGCGCCCAGGCGCACCTTGGGGCGCAAAATGCCGTCGATAGGCGCACGCGCCCAGCTTGACCCATTGGCCAATTCGGCGGGCGCTGGCGTGCGGCGGCGCTGCTCGCCGGTCAGCATGCCTAGGCGCCGCATTACTCGCAGCACACCGCGCACGCCGGGGGCAATCGCCCACTCGTCAAAACGCAACGCTTCGCCTGCTTCATAGGTCAATACCGGAATGCCACGGCTCTGGGCGTAATGGCGAAGGCTGCTTTCACGCAGTTCCGCATTGAGTACCACGGGCGCACCGAAGGCATCGGCCATACGCTCGGTTTCACTGCCTGGGCGCAATTGAGCACGGATTTGTGGCAGGTTAGTGCGATGAATGGCGCCTGTGTGTAGGTCAATAATATGGGTGGCGTGATCGACGATTTGTTCGCGGAACAGCGCGGCAATGCGCCCGCCTAGCGAACCCGATTCACTGCCTGGAAAGCAGCGATTAAGATCGCGCCGATCAGGCAAGTAACGTGTTTGCTGTAAGAAACCAAACACATTCACCACCGGCACAGCAATTAAAGTGCCGCGAATGCTATTGATCGCTTTTGCGCGTAGCACCCGGCGAACAATTTCCACCCCGTTGATTTCATCACCGTGAATACCGCCACACACCAACAGCACGGGGCCATCCTTACGGCCGTGAACAACTTCCACGGGGATATGCAGCGGCGTATGGGTATATAAACGCGCCACCGGCACATCCACTTGTAAGCGTTGGCCGGGCATAATGGTATGTTCGCCCAACTGAAAAGGAGCTCGCGCCATGCTTTATGTCCTGTTTTTAATCGGTTATTTTCGCGATGTTTGTATGATTCAAAGCTAGTAACATTGCCTGTTTATACGCTGTCACTGGCAAAATGACGAATTTGTTAACTTACGTTATGCGTTGAGTCAATTATCCATACAGTTTTGAATGTAAATACTCACTCGCTTAGGTTAAAATATGACCATACAGAGTTGATAACGAGGTTCCGTTTCCATGGCAAGAAAGACCAAAGCTGAAGCTGCTGCTACTCGCGAAGCGCTGCTTGAAGCTGCAGAAGAGGTATTTTTTGCCAAAGGCGTGGCACGCACATCGCTTGAGCAAATTGCTCGCCATGCGGGCCTCACCCGTGGTGCCGTCTATTGGCATTTCAAAAATAAAGGCGACCTGTTCATGGCATTGGTTGAACAGGTACGCATGCCCTTCCAGTCGTTAATGGATGAAGTCGACAAAACGGACACCGCGCTATCACCGTTAGAAGCGATACGTCTTGCCTGCCATGCGGGCTTGGTGCGCCTTGAACAACCGTCGTACCAACGGATACTGTCGATTTTACTGCACCGCTGCGAGTTCTTCAGCGATATTAACCCGCTTGATATGCAAGAAGAGATCGGTATCGAGTGTTACCAGGAAATGCTGGCGGTATTTGTACAGGCTAAAGAGCAGCAACTACTGCGCGAAGATTTAAGCCCGGAAGTAGCAACACGGCTAATGCAATCCATGCTGGGTGGTCTTTTCCATGACTGGTTGCGTAATCCTGACGCTTTTTCAATACGTGAACGCGGCGGCGAACTGATCGATACCTCTATTCGTATGATGCAGCGTTAAAC
Organism: Halomonas sp. HAL1; assembly: GCF_030544485.1. Taxonomy (NCBI): domain Bacteria; kingdom Pseudomonadati; phylum Pseudomonadota; class Gammaproteobacteria; order Oceanospirillales; family Halomonadaceae; genus Halomonas; species Halomonas sp. HAL1. The sequence continues at coordinate 1,137,441 of NZ_CP130610.1, read as the reverse complement.
ATCTCACCCATTCCTCGCTGCAATGCAGCAAGTATGCTACTACTGGCGCTATGTCTAGCCGTGTGAGCATTCTATGGATACCCTAGAGTTTGTTCGCGTACGCGAATTAGAAGTTGCCGTACGCATTTGGAACCCTTCCGCCCCCCGCACGCTTATCGCCTGGCATGGTCTTGCTCGCCACGGCGGCGACTTTAGTGCACTGGCGCGTGAACTGGGCAGCGAATGGCGTATTCTTGCACCCGATACACCCGGCCGCGGGTTATCGAGTTGGTCATTATTTCCGGCTCACGACTACCTTTATAGCCATTACGTGACGGTCGCCATCGCTCTATTAGATCACTTTAAACTTGATCACGTTGATTGGCTGGGCACATCGATGGGTGGCCTGTTAGGCATGCTGATCGCTGCTGATTCAGACCACAGCGCACGTATTTCTCGGCTAATCCTGAACGATGTAGGGCCTGAACTGAACAAACAGGGGCTAATTGCCCTTTCCAGCTACTTTGGCGTTACCCACCGTTTCTCTAGCTTTAGCGAGCTCCATCAAGAACTCATTCAGCACTACGCAAGTTTCGGCATCACTAAGGAGTCCGCTTGGCGTGAACTAGCGCTTAACAGTGCCCGTCGGTTGCCAGACGGTAGCTGGACATATCACTTTGACCCACGCATTGGCGAGCAGTTTGTACACGACACACCGCGCGACACCTGGGCCGACTGGGCGAGTATCCGCTGCCCGGTGATGGTTATTCGCGGCGAAGAATCAACCCTGTTAGATGCCGAAACGCTGCCCCGCATGGCTGAAGCACAGCCTACGCTTGTCACCCTGACCGTACCTAACTGCGGCCACGCCCCCATGTTGGATCAATCTGCACAGGTCGACCCCATTCGCCACTTTCTAAACCGCCCTGTACCACGCCCCATTCCAGGCAGCTCATCGCAAACCGGCACTGGCTGGCATTGCTTCTGGCATCACCCAGTGCAGTGGTTGGCTCATCAGTGGCGGCGGTGGTGGAAATAAACCGGGAAGCTCAAGATTTGGGCCTCCCGGCGGCGACCCACAATGCGTGTGATAACTCAGTGAGAGGCCGAGTAATGGCTAGCAGGGTGATGTTTTTGGCTTAACCGCAGTTTATTTAAACGAACACGTGTCTCCAGATACTCTTGCTCAGTGACACTGCGGTAAGCTCCCTCATCAGGTAAGTACTTCACCAGGACTCGGCGCTCTCCCTGTACAGGCAGGGCATCGCATTTGCAAAGCAGCTTCACCGTGCTATTGGGCTCATTATCAATCACTGCAAACGCCTGTTCACCGGTACCCTGATACCCAGTCACTACAACCGTTTGGCCTAGCAGGCAGCGCCGGGTGAAAGGACGGTAACGGTGCAGCCCACGATGCAACGCCTGACAGAGCATCGCCGCCACTGGCGAAGCAATGACCAGCGTGGCCCAGAGCACCACCACCCCTACCGGAATACGTATCAAGCCAAGCGGCAGCCAGCGCAACACCAGTAGTTCGATCGCGAGTGTCAGTGCCGCAGCAATGGTCAGAATGATCGTTAATGCAAGCGTAGCGGGCACCCCAGCGAAACCTAAAGACACCAGCGTGCTCGCCGTGTGATCTTCTTTGAGGCTATCGCGTTCAAACAACTCTAAAGGGGCTAAGCGGATAATCACTAATAGCCAGTAAAGGGCTAACAGCCCGAGTAGCACTGTAAAGACAATGGTTGGAAATTGCGTAGCAGCGTGCACTAAATGGTTCATGGCGACTCCTCTCCCGGTACTTAGCCGACGATGTATTGTTACTCCCAGCTTAGTCCAGATTAGCTTTCGGGCGCCACCACTACCTTGATCTCAGTCATCACAATAAAAAACGGGTGCCATCCGAAGATGACACCCGCTTGTTCTCAACCTTTCACACCGCATAAATCGCTAAGCGTTAGTGCTGGTCGTGCTCCAACGCTGGCTGATTGGCGTCATGCTTTTTCCCCTTCATCTTGCGGCCCAACCAATCAGAGGCTGTCGCAATCATGGCGTAGAAGCTGGGAATAAACAGGCTACCCAAGGTGGCAACAGAGAACATGCCCATTGCTACCGTGGTACCAATGTGATGGCTGCTCACGTCGCTGGCGCCAGTCGCCAAGGCCAACGGCAAGGTACCGAAGATAAACGCCAGGGAGGTCATTACGATTGGGCGGAAACGCAGCTCTGCTGCGGTAATCGCCGCCTCACGAATGGTTTTACCCTGCTCTTTACGCTGAAGCTCGGCGAACTCGACGATCAGAATAGCGTTCTTCGCCGCAAGCCCGACCACCACCAGCATACCGATCTGCACATACACACTGGTGTCCAGCCCGCGCAGCACGATGCCACCAATACCACCCAGGAAGGCAAAGGGTGTTGCGGTCAGAACCGCCAGCGGTAACGACCAACTTTCATACTGAGCCGCCAGAATCAGGAACACCATCAACAGCCCGAAGACAATCGCCAGAGTCGCGGCATTACCCAGGTTCGACTCCTGGTACGCCGTACCGGTCCAGCCCATGCCCCAGTTGGTTCCCAGCGTTTCTTGAACCACCTGCTCCATCGCTTCAATCGCCTGCGCCGAGCTATAGCCAGATGCGGGATTACCCTGGAACTGAGCACCGGCGTAAACCCCGAACCGCGACACTACAGCCGGGCCGGTTTGGCGTTCAAGCTCGACAAACTCGGAAAGCGGAATACGCTCTCCGTTGCCGCCGCGTACATAAACGCTGCTGACGTCTTCCGGTGTTTTACGAAATTCGTCTTCGTTTTGCAGATAAACCTGGAAATTACGGTTTTGGTAGCTGAAGTAGTTCACAAAGCCGTTACCAAAGGTGTTGGATAAGGCCGAGTTAATGTTCTCTAGTGCCACGCCGTAACTGAGCGCCTTCTGCTGATCAATGTTCGCCCGATACGACGGTACGTTCACGTTGAAGGTTGAAAACACCTGGTTAAGCGCAGGGTGCTCATTAGCCTTCTGCATAATTTGCAGCGAAGCTTCGTACAGTTCCCGCGGCGTTGCCCCTTCAAAAGATTGCAAATAACCGGTGAAACCACCCGTGGTCGAAAGCCCCATAATGGGCGGCACGTTAAAGGCCATTGCCGAACCACCGTCGATACTGGCACCCAGGCCCATAATGCGGCCCACTAACTCGTCAGCGGTCAGTTCGCGCTCCGCCCAGGGGTGCATATTGACGAACATGATGCCCCGAGCAGTGTTAACGGCGCTCGACAGAATGTCGTACCCCGCCACAGCCGAGGAGTATTCAACACCTGGAATGGCTTCCACTTCGGCGCTGAGTTTTTCCATGTAGCGCTGGGTACGGTCAAGCGACGCCGCATCGGGCAGCGATACGCTTACCAGCACAATCCCCTGATCAGTCTCAGGTACCAGGGTTGAAGGCGTGTTGGCGTACAGCCAGTACGACCCCACCCCGGTTAGCACCGTAAGCGCCAACGCCAACACCCAAAAACGTACCAGCACTTTTACGACCGCCATGTAAGCGGCGGTAATACCCGCAAACATGCGGTCAAACAGGCGGAAAGGTGTGTTTAAAGCGCGCTTGACCTTGGACTGCCCTGCGCCAGCGATTTTATGTTTAATAAAGATCGCCGATAGGGCCGGTGTGAAGGTCAGCGCCATGACCGCCGAGAGCGCTACCGAAATCGCCACGGTAATCGCAAACTGCTGATAAATCTGCCCGGTGAAGCCCCCCAGAAAGGCTACGGGAATAAAGACCGCGGCCATAATCAGCGAGGTGGCGATAACCGGCCCACCGACCTCTTTCATGGCCCGGATAGTGGCATCCCGCACGCTGATATCATCTTCTTCACTCAGCACACGTTCGACGTTCTCCACCACCAGGATGGCATCGTCGACCACTATCCCTATCGATAACACCAAGGCAAACAGCGTCAGCAGGTTGATCGAGAAGCCAAACAGGTAGAAACCGGCAAAGGTACCTACCACCGCGACGGGCACGACCGACATGGCAATGACCGTAAAGCGCCAGTTCTGTAGGAAGATAAACAGAATGACGATAACGATCAGGAAAGCTTCAATGAAGGTTTTAAGTACGGTCTCAACCGAGGCATCAATGAATAGCGTCGTGTCGTAAGGCGCTACGTATTCAAGCCCAGGGGGAAAGCGACTTTCCAACTCATCCATGGCGGCACGTACACCATTCGCCGTTGCTAACGCATTGGCCCCAGGCTGCTGGTTAATGATGATCGGCGTCATGGTAGAGCCGTTCAAGCGTGCATCCACCCCATAAAAGGATGCCCCAAGTTCAATACGCGCTACGTCCTTTAAGCGGAGTGAGGAGCCGTCGCTGTTGGTGCGCAGGTAAATATTGCGGAAATCATCGACGTCATTCAGTCGACCACCCGCGGTAATCGTATAGGTGTAGGAGCGCGGTTCGCTTTGCGGCGTTGATGCCAAGCTACCGGCCGGGATCTCAGTATTTTGCGCTCTAATTGCACTCGCCACTTCGCTAGGCGTCAGGTCGTACTGCGCCAATTTATCCGGGTCCATCCAGATACGCATGGCGAATTCACCACCACCCAACACCTCAGCATTACCCACCCCAGGCACCTGACGCAGTTCATCAAGCACGTTCAGCGTGGCGTAGTTCTGCATGTAGATGTTGTTGTAGTCACCGCTCGGCGACGTCAGCGCTATAAACATCAAAATAGAGTCCGAGCGCAGCTCCACGGTCACGCCTTGGGACTGCACGGCTTCAGGCAACTGCGAAAGCGCCCCTTGAACCCGATTGTTAACATTGATGGTATTGATATCGCCATCAGTGCCGATATTAAAGGCTACACTCAGGCTCATGGTGCCGTTATCAGCGCTGTTAGAGGTCATGTACAGCATGTCTTCCACGCCGTTAATGGCCTCTGCAAGCGGTGCTGCAACCGTTTGCGCAACGGTTTCTGCATCCGCACCCGGGAACTGGGCCTGCACTGATACCGTCGGCGGCACTACGCTGGGATACTGCTCAATCGGCAGTATCCGCATCGACATAACGCCCACCAACGTCACGATAATTGCCAACACCGTGGCAAAGATCGGGCGGCTGATGAAGAAGTTAGAGAAGTTCATTATTGCGCACCCTCTTCTCCTTCAGCGGGCTGTCCATCGGCTGCTCCCGCTTCCATCGCTTGTGCCGCCTCGGCCTGTTCCTGCGCCTCTTCTTGCTCGACGTCTTCGACCACCGATCCTGCATTGCCATCAAACGGCTGCGGGTCAATCGCCATACCCGGCTCTAAACCAGCGGGATCACCGACAATCACTCGATCACCCGGCTCCAAGCCCTCACGAATCAACTGCCAAGGGCCTGCCACTTCGCCTAAAGAGACCGTCTGCTCACGAGCCTTATTTTCATCATCCAGCACATACACTTGGGGGCCCATTAAGCCTTGCGTCACAGCAATTTCTGGCACTGCCATCACGTCAAAGCGTTTCAAGCCTTCAATCCGGACACGCACAAATTGGCCGGGCAGTATGCTCGCCTCAGGATTTTCAAACGTGGCGGACGCTTGAACGGTACTGGTACCGCTGTCGACTCGTGACCCCAGGAAGTCTAAATGGCCTTCCAGTTCAGAATCACTGCCACCGCTAACACCTGGAACGCTCAACCGCGCACGAATATCCGATGTCTCACCGCTTTCGCTTAACTGGCGGCGTAGCTCAAAAGCGTCGCGCTGAGGCAGCTGGAAACGTACTTCTAAAGGATCAAGCGGCGTAACCGTGGCTAGCTCAGTGCCGGAGGTCACCAAGTTGCCCACGTTAATCTGGCTTAAGCTGATCATGCCTGACACCGGTGCAGTCACCTGCGAGTAACCTAGGTCGAGATTGGCACTGGTTAACGCTGCCTCTGCCTGCGCTACGTTTGCTTGGGCGACACGCTGGTCAGCGAGTGCTTGGTCATACTGCTGACGGCTGACCGAGTTCTGACTTAGTAATTGCTCGAAACGCTGGGCATCACGCTGGGCGCGGGAAAGTTCAGCCCGCGCGCTTTGCAGGTCAGCTTCACGCTGGTTAACGGTCGCCTGATAAAGATCCGGCTCAATGGTATAAAGACGATCGCCCTCTTCTACCATTTGGCCTGGTTCAAAGTGGCGCTCTTCAAGAAAACCATTTACACGTGCCACCAAAGTGACTTCACTATCACTGCGTAGCAAAGAGGGATACGATTTATCCAGCGGTATATCCTGACGCGCCATTTCAGTTACTTCTACCTGATGGGGCGGGGATTCTTGCTCAGCGCCCTGCTGGGATGCCTCGGTTTGTTGCTCTTGACCACAGGCCGCGAGTGCCAGCGCGGCTACCAGCGTTACTAGACTCGCTCGGTGTGAGTGAATCATCTTCTTCATACGTTAAATTCCCATGTATCTTTTAAAAGTCGACTGATAGCACTTGCGCACCTGGGTCATTCCCAAAGCAGCAGCAAATTACATACCCGGCTGGGGTGGTGCACCAATGTCGAGAGCACTGTCATAGCGGTCGTTGCCGTCACTTTCTGGCAAGATAAAGTTCACCTCATCGCCGGTTAACCACGCATTGACTTCCTCAATGGCTTCAACGTCCAGGCGACCGGCTTGTTGGCGCAGCGAGAGCAAATTCACCACATAGTCGTAGCGAGCTTCCGCGTAGTTGGCGATCGCGTTGTAAAGGTTTTGCTCAGCGTTCAACACATCCACGATGTTACGGGTACCAACCTCGTAACCGGCGCGGGTAGCCTCTAAGGCGCTTTGGTTGGAGACAATAGCCTGCTGGCGGGCTTCAACGGTTTCCACATCATTGCTGACTTGGGTATACAGCGAGCGGACTTGCTGGATCGAAGAGCGACGCTGAGACTCGAAATCATACTGGCTGCTTTCCAGTTGATAGGTCCCTTGACGGATACTGGCGCTGGTACGGCCGCCGGTATAAATCGGCAAATTAGCGCTTAAGCCCACCTGGCTAGAGGAATCTTCACCGGTGGTATTATCAACATCACTGTCACTGTATTGATAATTACCAAACGCTTGAAGCGTAGGTAAGTTGCCCGCCCGGGCAATTTCTACGCCGCTGCGTGCTACCTCAATACCGGCCTGTTGGGCCAATACCTGCGGGTTAAGCTCAAGGGCCTGTTCAACCCAGTAGTCGCGACTACTTGGCTCGGGAAGGCCAACCGGCATGCTGTCGCCCAGTGCTTCAATGCTGGCATAACGTTGGCCGGTCAGCTGCTCCAATGCTTCAAAAGCCACTTGAAGATTACTTTCTGCGGCAATGCGGTCAGCACGAGACTGGTCAAAGGTGGCACGCGCTTCTTCGACTTCGGTAATCGCAATCAAGCCAACTTCAAACTGCTCGCCGGCTTGCTCAAGCTGACGGCCAATCGCCCGCTCTTGAGCGAAACGTGCTTCTAATATTTCATGGGCGCGCAGAATATCAAAATAGGCACTGGCGGTATCAATCAGTAGCTGCTGTTCGGTGGCCGCTAGCAGATATACCTGCTGGTCAATCTGACGCTCGGCCTGAGTGACTTCTCTGCGTGTCACCTCGTTATAAAGCGCCTGGGTGGCTTCTAAGGTGAGCGATACGGTGTTGTAACGGTCATCACCGGTACTCACATTACCGGTGCCTGTGCCAGTACCTGCACGCGACGATGTCTGACTTTCGTACTGCTGGTTGTGGGCAACAGTACCGGTTGCGTTAACTTGGGGGAGCAAACCACTGCGTGCCACATCTCGGCCAGCTTCAACGCCTAAATATTCGGAACGTGCCGATGCTAATGCCGCATTATTGTCTAACGCATCACGGGTAATCGTGAGGAGGTCAGCAGCTTGAGCAGGCAACACAAAAGAAGCTGTGAATACCGCTAACAGTAAGGGTCGTAAAGGGGCATTGACTGCCCAGTGTGCCAGTCGCATGGGGTTGCCTCTAAGTATCAGCGTCAGGATGGCGAACGAACTAAGCTTCTCATCTTACGAAGTCTCTCAGCTTACAAAGAATCTAAGCTTACAAACTCACTCAGCGCATTAAGCCACTCAGAAAGATGAGCATTATAGTTACATTCATGTATGTATGCTAGCCTTGAACAATCTAAAATTGTGTGTACGGCCTATTGTCAAGTCGCATCCAGCTTACCTTAGTCCAAAGCATGAGACTTTGACGATAGATGCGGCTTTCTTTTACGAAATTCCCTTGGATCAATGCCCCACTTTGTTAGCCGTGACGCTAACGTGGTTGGCTTGATCCCCAGTAGCTCCGCAGCGCCGCCCGCCCCAGACACTTTGCCGCCCGCCTTGGATAGAGCGGCAATGGTGCTTTCTTGCTGGCGCTGGCTAAGCGCATGTTCGGTTAGCAGCGGTGCTTCACTTTGTTGCCAACTAGAATGAGCCACCGAGTGCACCGAGTTATTGCGGCTTAACGAACGTGGCGGTTCACTCAGCAGCAGGTCATCAAATACCAGGCGCCGGTCCTGGGTGACGATCACCTGTCGCTCAATGACGTTTTCCAGCTCACGAATGTTGCCGGGCCAGGGGTAACGCTGGAGAATTTCTAATTGGGCGGGAGGAATACGCACGCCGGGCTTATTGAATTTAAGACAGGCACGGTGCAAAAAATGACGCGCTAGTAGCGGCACATCCTCAATCCGCTTACGTAGTGGCACCGAATCAATGGGAAAGACGTTAAGGCGGAAGTAGAGGTCTTCCCGAAAGTGGCCCGCTTCGATCATGTCACGCAGTTCACGGTTGGTCGCTGCAATGACCCGCACATCGACCTTCCGTGTGCGGTTGTCACCCACCCTTTCAAACTGCTGGTCCTGCAATACACGCAGCAGCTTACTCTGCAGCTCCAAGGGAATTTCACCGACTTCATCTAAAAACAGCGTACCGCCGTGGGCCAGCTCAAAACGCCCGGGACGATCCTGCACGGCACCGGTAAAGGCGCCTTTTACATGGCCGAAAAACTCACTCTCGAAAAGATCTCGCGGGATAGCGGCGCAGTTCACGCGGATCAGCGGCCGATCGCTGCGCGCATTGCCCGCATGAATAGCCCGGGCGATCAGCTCTTTGCCAGTACCGGATTCGCCGCTAATCAAGACATTGGCACTAGTGGGCGCGACCATCTCTATCTGTTTAATCAGTTGTGCCACCGCCGGGCTATTGCCCACGATATCGCGGTGATTTAACTCCGCTTTTATCTCTTCTTGGAGGTATTCGTTCTCTAGCTCTAGGCGCTGTTTGAGCGTCTCCACTTCAGCCAGCGCATCGCGCAGCTGCTGCTCGGCGCGCTTACGCTCACGAATATCACGAAACAACACTACTGCCCCGACCAAACGGCCCATCTCGAAAATCGGTGTACTGGTGTACTCGACCGGGATCGCTTCGCCGTTTTTATGCCAAAACACTTCGTTATCGACGTGATGAACCTGGCCATCACTAAACGAGGCATGAATCGGGCACTGCTGCACCGAAAATTGGCTGCCATCGGCGTGGGTGTGATGGAACATCAGATGCGCGTCGTGGCCCACCATGTCCTCGGTACTCCAGCCTAAAATGCGCTCCGCGGCGGGATTAACAAAGGTGGTTTTACCCTCGGCATCCAGGCCATAAATGCCCTCGCCTGCCGCGCCGAGAATCAGCTGGTTCTGCTTCTCAATGCGCTCGAAGACCTGCTCGACACGCTGCCAGCCCACTTCACCCTGGCGGTGCTGGCGACCAAGCTCTGCCTTGGCACGTCGCTGCTCGGCTTTATTACGATCAATCAGCGTTAACAGAAGCTGTTCAGAGTCTTCAATGCACTGGGCATAAACCTCTACCCGGTAGGGCTGGCGCAGCATATCGAGTATCACCAAATCATCCGACCAGGCAGTTTTTTGCACCAGCGCCTCATCCGTAAAGCTCACCCATAGCGGCAGTGACGCACTCAAACGGTGGCTAAAGGGAGCCGCTAGAGGCATGCCTTGCTCAATACCTGTTTGCTCAGTACATAGCTGTTCAATGCATAGCAGCTCACAGGCAGCCGGATTGGCAGCCAATAGCTGATCGGTAAAGGGGTCGATCACAATCATGGCAAGCGGTGAGTAGCCGCCCATGAGTGCAGAGGCTGTGGCGTGCGTGGTTTCCTGCATAAGCATTAGCTACTACCTCAGGGTTCAAGGTGATCTTCACTAATGAACCATTCAATTCCCACGCCAGTTACGATATTTCGTTAATAAAACAACGAAATATCGTTATTTACGATTTTTCGTAACTATTCGGGTGATTCATAACCAATGCCAAAAAAATAAATTAATCAATTAAAAACAAACGGTTAATCAGCACAATCAAGAGTTGGCACATAAATCGCAATACAAACAGTGATAGTGCGATAGCGCCACACGCTTAATCTCTTTTGCACCAGGACGGCGCAGCCATCGGTTTTATTGCTCCTATTTATTGCTCCTAGCAGGAAACTCTAAAACTCTTGGGTTAAGCGTTAACTAACCGAAATGACACAGGAGACATGCTTATGTCTTATCTAATGCCCAGTGAATTTGTCACCAAGCTGGTGGATCAGGGTGAATCAAAAATCTATATGGGCACCCGGGATACACTTATTCGCTCCTTTATGGCGGGAGCTACCCTGGCGTTGGCCGTTATTTTTGCCATTACCATAGCGACACAAACAGGCAACTTCTTGATAGGGGCACTGCTCTTTCCGGTCGGCTTTGTGATGCTTTACCTGATGGGCTATGACCTGCTCACGGGTGTTTTTACACTGGTGCCTCTTGCATGGCTCGACAAGCGGCCTGGCGTCACACTACCCCGAATGCTGAAGTGCTGGGGGCTGGTAGGGCTCGGCAATCTTGGGGGTGCCCTATTTATCGCCACCTTCGGTTACTTGAACTTCACCATGGGCGGCACTGAAGAGATCAACGCTGTCGGCCAAACGATGATGACCGTCGGTGAAAGCCGAACGGTGGGTTATCAGGATGCCGGCATTGCCGGTTGGATCGTGCTCTTCCTAAGAGGCATGTTCTGCAACTGGATGGTGTCCATGGGCGTGGTGGGCGCTGCCATCTCTACAACGGTTTCCGGCAAAATCATGGCCATGTGGATGCCGATTATTGTCTTCTTCTATCTCGGTTTTGAGCACTCCGTTGTCAACATGTTCCTGTTCCCGATTGGTCTGATGATGGGCGCTGACTTCACTCTGTATCAATACATTATGTGGAACGAAATTCCCACCGTACTGGGCAACCTGGTAGGCGGTTTGACGCTGGTTGGCTTGGTTCTCTACACCACCCACGTCCGTACTCAAGCTAAAAAAGTATTTTCTTAATCACAGTTTATTAGGCAAAAAGGGCGTCAAACGCCCTTAACTCTAAAGGAGAACCATCATGGATAAGCTCGAAATGCGTCATACTCTGCTCGCCGCCAAAGCGCGTAAAAAAATGAGCTGGGACGATATTGGTAAAGCGGTCGGCATGTCGCCAGTATGGGTCGCTTCCGCCTGCTACGGCATGAACAGCGCCAGCAGCGATGTTGCTCATCAGATATGCGATACGCTAGGTGTGGAAAGCGATGTCGCCGAAGCGTTAGTGGCGTTTCCCACCAAGGCCTGGGACGAAGCAATTCCCCAGGACCCCTTCATCTACCGCCTGTATGAAGTGGTCGGCGTTTATGGGGAAACCTTGAAGGACGTCGTGCAGGAGAAGTTCGGCGACGGCATCATGAGCGCCATCGACTTCACCATGGAAGTCGACAAAATCGAAGACCCCAAAGGCGACCGGGTTTTGCTAACGTTAAACGGCAAGTTTTTGCCCTATAAGTCTTGGTAACTCAAGCGAAGGACTCGACCCTCGCCACGCTGCGCTCAACCGCCGAGCGATAACCGGCGCCGAACAGCAGCAGGTGATTCAACAGCGGGTAAAGCTGAAACAGCGCTTCACGCCTCGGCCAGTCGGTCGGGGCGTCGCCGTTCCAGTAGGCGTCAAAAAAGGCCTCGCCGGGCGAGCCAAACAAGGTCAGCATCGCTAAATCCACTTCCGGGTAGTGGCGATATATCGCGGGGTCTATCAGAGCGGGCCCCTGCGGGGTGGTGAGTACATTCCCCGACCAACAATCACCATGCAGCAGGCTGGGTGGTGCATCGGGCAGCCAGCGCTCTAGATCTTCGGCCAAGCGCTCGATGCGCTCGCGCAGCTGGCTATCCAGCAGCCCTTGCTGGTAGCACGCCTCGCTAAGGGGGAGCAGGCGGCGTTCACGCTGGAAAGCCCGCCCATCACTAAGCGGCGCATTAGGCTGGGGAGTGAGCCCACAGGCATTATCCTGATGCCAGCCGTGGGCATCGCCAATCACTTCGTGCAAGCTGCGCAGCCCTTCGCCAAGCGCAGTTGCGTTCTGCGGCCCGGGCACCGTGTCTAACGACTCAATGACCAGCCAGCCGTCTGCCAATCCGAGCACTTCCGGCACCACTAGCTTCGCACAGGCATTGCGCAGGGTACGCAAGCCTTCTGCCTCACCACGCAACCGAGCAGCGTCGTCATGCTTGATCACCACCGGCCCCTGGCGCGTCTCCAGGCGATAAACAGCAGCGATATCACCCCCACTTAGCGGCTGCAAATCACCGCTCGGGGTCAGCTTAATAGACTCCAGTAACTGCCGCAGAGTGGCATCCATGTCTCACTCCCCATATCTGAATATCACGTCGCCGACGCCAGGGCTTACCCTAACCCCGACGCACTTAAACCATGGGCTAACGTATATTTCAGCCTAGCCGTTTATCGATCAACGATTCAAGTTCCAGCTGGTCGTCGTGGAAGCGGCGGATACCTTCAGCTAGCTTGTCATTGGCCATGGCATCCTGGTTATGCCCCCAGCGGAAAGCGGCTTCGTTAAGCGACGCAGTGGGTTTACCCGTACCTTCCCCGGCACGGATTTGCGCAGTAACGCTGCCTTCCGTCGCCTCTAGCTCTTCCAGTAACGCTGGCGAAATGGTCAGCCGTGGGCAACCTGCCAGCGCGAGCACTTGGCCGGTGGTGCGGAAGCTCGCACCCATTACCACGGTGTCGTAACCACCCTGGTTGGCTCGCTCACACACGCCCTGAACAAACTGAACACCCGGGTCGTTTTCTGGCGTGTACTTACTGCCGGTCTCTTTTTTGTACCAATCGGTCACTCGGCCCACGAAGGGTGAGATTAGAAAAACGCCAGCGTCGAAACATGCCTGGGCCTGTGCTTCGCTGAACAGCAGCGTCAGGTTGCACTGAATGCCCTCACGCTCGAGTACCTCGGCGGCACGAATGCCTTCCCAGGTAGATGCCAGCTTGATCAACACACGATCGCGTGCCACGCCACGGGCATCGTACAGCTCGATGAGTTCATGGGCCTTGGCAATGCTGGCCTGGGTATCAAACGACAAACGAGCAGCCACTTCGGTGGAAACACGCCCCGGCACAACCGCCGAAATCTCACTACCCATGGCCACGGCAAGGCGATCAACGGCGTGTTTGATTTGCTCTTCACGGCTGCCGCCAGAGGCTTTTACAGTGCTTAACTCTTCGTCGATTAGCGCTTGATAACCGGACAAACTAAACGCTTTGAGCAGCAGTGATGGGTTGGTCGTGGCATCTTGTGGCTGATAGCGACGAATGGCCTCAAGATCGCCGGTGTCGGCGACGACAAGCGAATGTTGTTTTAACTGTTGCAGCTGGCTGGTCATAAAATCTCCTTGATATGCTTTTAAGCGCCGCCATGGCGTTGTTCAAGTGCTGCGCAATAACGTGCATAAATCGGTTGGTACGCGGCCACACGGGCAGGATGGGGGTCAGCAAGTGACTGGGCATCCAGGTGGACTAACTTTTCACACAGTGATTCCAACATAACGCCCTCTGCACGCTGGTCGCACCATGCCGCCTGTATCGCCGCCCCTAGGGCAGCCGCGTCGGTAATTTCGGGGCAAATCACTTGGGTACCAGTAATGTCCGCCACCATCTGTCGCCATACTGGGCTATTCGCACCTCCGCCGATCAGGCGGATCTGGCTAGCCCCTGCGGTTAAATCACCCAATAATTCCAGCCCATAGCGTAGCCCGAAAGTGGCGCCTTCCACCACGGCGCGGCATAAATTAGCCTGGGTGGTATTCAAACTGGTCAGGCCAAGAAAGTCAGCGGAGGCGTTGGGCAACATCGGCACCCGCTCGCCATTGAAAAACGGCAGCACGGTAACGCCTTCGGCGCCGATGGGCGCACTGGCCACTTTTTCGCCAAACGCGGCTAAATCCAAACCGAACAGCTCGCGAACCCGCGTGGTGGCCGAGGTGACATTCATGGTGCAGATCAACGGCAGCCAGCCTCCTGTGCTGGAGCAGAAGTTGGCGACCATGGCGTTATCGCACTCGACAGGTGTAGCCGAGTAGGCGCAAACGGTGCCGGAGGTGCCCAAGCTCAGTGTGATCAACCCTGGGGTAATATTGCCAGTGCCAATGGCGCCCAGCATGTTGTCGCCGCCACCGGAAGAGACAACGACATGATCACCAAGGCCCAGCTCACGTGCCACTACCTGTCGCACCACGCCAACCGGCTCATGGGCTTCCAGCAAACGGGGCAGCACCCGTGCAGGGTCTAGCTCGGGAGCTATTTCCTCAAATACCTGCAACTGCCAGCAGCGTTTGCGGGTATCGAAGTAGCCGGTACCCGAGGCATCGCCCGCTTCGGTGACCCGCTCGCCGGTAAGCCAGAAATTGAGATAGTCGTGGGGTAGCAGCAGGCTTTCGATGCGGTGGTACGCATCTGGGTGATGCTCACGCAGCCAGGCAACCTTTGAGGCGGTATAGCCGGTTTGCAGCACTAACCCCAGTTTTTCCAGGCAGCCCGTTTCACCGCCCAGGCGGGCAACCAATTCGGCATTCTGGGCGCTGGTTTCAGTATCGCACCACAGCTTGGCGGGGTAGACCGGCGCACCATCCGCATCCAGCGCCACCATACCGTGCTGCTGGCCGGAAACGCCGATACCACGCACCTCACTCGCCGAAACCCCGGCTTTATCGAGGGCGGCAAAGAATGCGCCTTTCAGGGCCGCCAACCACTCGGCCGGTGCCTGCTCGCGGCGGCCATTTTCGCCCTCTTCCAAGCGATGGGGGCGGCTTGCTTCCGACAGAATCATGCCTCGTTCAACGTCGACCACCACCACCTTGGTACTTTGGGTACCGCAATCTACCCCGATATACATCACACTGTTCCTTTGGATGACGCCAGACCCTCTAGCGTAGCGCGTGCGCCACGTTCGTGCAGTGAACTTAGAGTTGCTATATAGGCTTCAACAAAGCGGGCGCTATCGATCAAGTCACCAAACAGTTCACGGTTTTCGATAAAGGCCGTGGGTCGAGTGCGGTTCTCGGCCGCAATGGCCATTAGCGGTGCCTTCAAACGATCAACAATCTCAATCGGCTCGCCCTGCTCGTCTACCCCCTCAGCGTAGCGCGCCCAGCTGGCCACCACGGCGGCACTGCGCTCTATCTCGCCACCCTGGGCCAACTGCTGGCGAATCACCGGCACTAGCCATTTGGGAATCCGGTCAGAGCTCTCGGCGCAGAGCCGTGCCAGGGTATCTTTGATTTGCGGGTTGGCAAAACGCTCAATCAGCGTTAAGCGATAATCTTCAAGATCAACCCCCGGCACTGGCGCCAATGTTGGTGTGCCCTCCTCGCGCATATAGCCCAAGAGAAAATCAACAAACAGCGGATCTTGGCATACCTCATGGGCGTAGCGGTATCCCGCTAAATAACCAAAGTAGGTCAGCGCCTGATGGCTGGCGTTGAGTAGGCGCAGCTTCATCAGCTCGTAGGGTTCGACATCCTCAACAACTTGAACGCCTACCTTTTCAAACGCTGGGCGGCCAAGGGGAAAGTGGTCCTCCAGCACCCATTGCGTAAAGGGTTCGCAAACCACTGGCCAGGCGTCCTCGACGCCAAAGCGCTGATTAAGCTCATCAATATCGGTAGGTGATGTCACCGGGGTAATGCGATCCACCATGGCATTGGGAAACGCCACCTCGCAGGCAAGCCAGGCACCTAACTCGGCATCCCTCGCTTGGGCATAGGCGCTAAACATGCGTTTAGCGACATCACCGTTGCCTTGAATATTATCGCAGGACATAACGGTAAAGGGTGCAATGCCTCGCGCGCGGCGGCGGGCCAGCGCCTCCACCACGAGCCCAAAGGTGGTGGTCGGCTGGGTGGGATTGGCTAGGTCGGCGCGCACCTGAGGGTTATCGAGATCGAACTCGCCGCTCACCGGATGAAAGTTGTAACCGCCTTCGGTCACGGTCAGCGATACGATACGAATCGCCGGGTCGGCCATCTGCTCAATCACAGCCTCGGTATCGTCCGGTGCAAATAGGTAATTCACCATACTGCCAATGACCCTGGGCTCGTACTGGCCATCAGGGTGTTTCACCACCAGGGTGTAGAGATGATCCTGCGCTGCCAGCGCCTGCTGCATGCGCTTGTCGCCGGGCATCACGCCCACGCCAACAATCCCCCAATCCAGCGCTTCGCCCTGGCTCATCAGCGCATCCAGATACATCGCCTGGTGGGCACGGTGAAAGCCGCCTACGCCGATATGCACAATACCGGGTGTGAGCGCCTTGCGGTCATAGTGAGGCACAGCAACATCGGCGGTTAGATTGCCCAGGTTGTGATTGTTAAGTTGGGTCATGGGAGCTCTCCAGCCAAGGCCTACTTGGCACGATGGGGATAATAAAAGTGACTAAAACGGTTACAAACACGCTAGCGCCAGCGCTGGTCAGGCGTTAAACAGCAGCGTTTTACCAATTGCGCGTTGAGCATGTCTTCGTGGTGGGTACGCTCCAGCGCCCCGGCGCGGTCCTGGCCCATCTCAAGCCAGCGCTGGATCAGCCGCTCAACCAGTACGTCGTCATCGACGTCTAGAAATAGCGTCCAATCAAATAGCGGACGCAGTTCGCGCCAGGGAGAGCGATCCAGCAGCAGATAGTTGCCCTCGACGATCACGATGCGCTGCTCAAGAGTGATCAGGCGCCCACCCGCACGGGCGAGATCCAGCGGGCGATCAAAGACCGGTACCGCTACCGGGTGAACGGCTTGGCGGATGCGTTCGAGATCGCAGCGCAGCCCCTCCGCATCGAATGTGTGGGGCGCGCCCTTTACCGGCACCTGCTGCTCGCCCAGCACGGCGTTATCGAAGTGGTAGCCGTCCATAGGCACCAGACCGGCTTGGCCCGGCAAGCGCTGATTAATGGCATCGCAGAGCTGGGCGCTGCGATAGGATTTCCCTGCCCCCGGCGGCCCTGCTAGCGCTACCAAGTAGCGCGATGCACCGTCAGCGGCGCGAATAATCTGTTGTGCTAAGGCATCAAGATCAGGCGTCATGGCCACCTCAGCTCATCCAGTTGCCGCCATCGACATTGAGTGTCTGGGCGACCACGTAATCGCTGTCCTGGCTGGCCAGAAAAACCGCTGCGCCGGTATGCTCTTCCGGCAGACCCATGCGCCCAAATGGAACCGCTTCGCCTACCAGACGTTTCTTCTCGCCAAGCGGACGGTTCTCATAACGGGCAAATAGTGCGTCGACCTCCTCCCACATCGGCGTATCCACCACGCCGGGAGCGATGCCGTTGACGTTGATGCCATGTTTGATCAGGTCCAACCCGCAGGATTGTGTGAGGCTGATGACGGCCGACTTGCTGGCGCAGTAAACACTCACCAGGGCTTCACCACGGCGACCTGCCTGGGAGGCTATATTGATAATTTTCCCGCCTTGACCACGGGCTACCATGGAACGGGCAACCGCCTGTAGAGTAAAAAACATGCCCTTGGTATTGACCGCGAACTGCTTGTCGAAGCTCGCCTCGGTCACCTCAAGCACGGGCGCCATATCAAATACTGCGGCGTTATTGACCAAAATATCGATACCGCCGAAGCGCTGCGTCACCGCTTCTACCATGGCGTCAATCGAGCTTTGATCGCAGACATTTAGTGCCACCCCCATTACTTTCTCGGCGAGCCCCAGCTGCTGCAGTGTCGCCACGGCATCGTCGATGGCGCCACGGTCAATATCGGCCACCACGACACTCGCGCCTTCTGAAAGGTAGCGCTGGGCAATGGCCAGGCCGATGCCGCGAGCGCCACCGGTAATCACCGCGGTTTTATCGATCAGTTTCATAGCTATCTCCGAGGAGTGGGCACACCGTTAGCATTTGGCAAGCTGGCGCCATGCGCCTGCCATTCGTCCACCAACGCTGCCAAGCCGTGCATATGCTCTAAAATGCGCCAGGCACCGGCCTGGGTAAGGCGCGCCGACTGTTCAGCATCCACGTGGCTTGCACCGACAAAACCGATCACGCACATGCCTGCGGCATGGGCGGCAGTCACGCCAGCAACGCTGTCTTCCACCACCAGGCAGTCTCGTGGCACTTGGCCTAACTGGGAGGCGGCCAATTGGTAGAGCGCGGGGTCAGGTTTGGGATTGGCCACCTGATCAGCAGTAAAGATAGGCACGTCGCCAAAGGCTTCTGCCAACCGCGTATTCGCCAATGACGCCAGTACGCGGCTGCGCCGACTGTTGGAAACTACCGCTTTTTCCAACGCAATGCCGCGAACGGCCTTATCCGCCCCCTCTATCGCTTTCAGTTCCCGCGCAAGGCGCGCCTCAATGGCAGTATCCACCTGTTCGGTGGCATCAAGCGGCAGTGTGTGGGCACTTAACGCTTCGAGATGCGCAAGAATAGCCGCCGTGGTCATTCCCAAGGCCTGGCCCAGCGCCTGGTCGATATTCAGGTCAGGCAGCCAACGGGAGAGGTACGTCACCAGCGTGCCTTCCGCGATGGCTTCGCTGTCGACCAGCACGCCATCGCAGTCAAAGATGAGCGTCCTCATGCAGGCTCCTCAGAAGGCGAGCCAGGGGCACGGTTATCTTGGCGGGTCAGCCCTGCTAGCGGGTGCTGCTCCAGGCTTGGTAAGGCTAGCCCGTTAGCATCAAACAAGTGGGCGCGCTCGGGGGCGAAGCCGAAATGGACCGTATCGTTGACCCGGTAGGCCACATCGCCATCGGCCATGATGGTGATGAGTTCGTCATCCATCTGAACATAGAGTGAAGTTTGGCCGCCGAGGCGCTCCAACACCTTGATTTCACCGCTCAGCGGCCCCTGTTCATCAAGCACCAAGTGTTCTGGACGAACGCCTAGTTCAAGCGTGGCGTTGGACGCCAGATGCTGGCCGTCGACAGGAACGCTGCGCTCACCGCCACCGGGCAAGCGAATAGCCACCCCGTCAGACGTTACGCCGGTCAGCGTTACCGGCAGGAAGTTCATTTTCGGTGAGCCAATAAACCCCGCCACAAAGCGATTGCAGGGGTGATGATAGAGCGCCATCGGCGACCCCACTTGCTCTACTACCCCGTCGTGGAGCACAACGATCTTGTCCGCCATGGTCATCGCTTCGATCTGATCGTGGGTCACGTAGATCATGGTGGCGTCCAGCTCATCATGAAGCCGCGCCAATTCGATGCGCATCTGCACACGCAGCGCGGCATCCAGGTTGGAGAGCGGTTCGTCGAACAGGAAGATGCTGGGGTTACGCACAATCGCACGGCCAATAGCCACCCGCTGGCGCTGACCGCCGGAGAGCGCTTTGGGCTTACGGTCTAACAGCGGCTCTAGCTGCAGAATCTTGGCCGCTTCCAGCACCTTGGCACGGCGCTCCTCTTTGGGAACCCCCGCCAAGCGCATGCTGAAGCCCATATTGCCTTCTACCGTCATATGTGGGTAAAGCGCGTAGCTCTGAAATACCATGGCGAGGCCGCGGTCCGCTGGGCCAACGTCATTGATACGCTGTCCGTCGATCAAAATATCGCCGTCGGTAGCGCTCTCCAGCCCGGCGATCATGCGCATCAGGGTCGATTTACCACAGCCAGAAGGACCAACGAAGACGACAAACTCGCGGTCATTCACCTCGAGATCGATGCCCTTGATCACCTCGGTGTCGCCAAAACGCTTGGTAATATTGTGCAGTTGTAGTGTTGCCATGAGGAAGATCCTTTACTTGACGGCGCCAAAGGTCAGGCCACGTACCATTTGTTTTTGCGTCATCCAACCAAGTATCAAAATAGGCGCAATCGCCATGGTGGAAGCGGCAGATAGTTTGGCCCAGAACAGCCCCTCAGGGCTTGAGAATGAGGCGATGTAAGCGGTTAACGGGGCGGCATTTGAGGTGGTCAGGTTGAGACTCCAGAACGCCTCGTTCCAACTCAAAATCACCGATAGCAAGCCCGTTGAAGCGATGCCCGGCAGCGTCAGCGGCAGCAATAGAAACATCACCTCCTGAAGTGTCGAAGCGCCATCCATACGCCCTGCTTCAAGAATGTCCTTGGGCATATCCTTGAAGAAGGTGTAAAGCATCCACACCACAATCGGCAGGTTCATTAGGGTGTAGACGATGATCAGCCCCGTTCGGGTATCGAGCAGGCCAACATCGCGAAAAATCAGATATATCGGCACCAGTACGCCCACAGAGGGCAGCATTTTGGTGGAGAGCATCCATAGCAGCGTGCCCTTGGTACGTTTAGTCGGCAAAAAAGCCATGGCGTAGGCGCAGGGAATAGCAATTAACAGCGCGAAGAAGGTAGAGCCAAAGGCTACCGCAACGCTATTGAGCGCAAACCGCGCATAGCCCGAGCGCTCCTGTACCTCTTGGTAACTTTCCAGAGTGGGCGAAAAAATCAGCGTTGGGTCGGCGATCGCCGCCGTTTCCGTTTTAAACCCGGTCAATATCATCCAGAAAATCGGAAAGAAGATGACCAGGGCGACCGACCAGCCCAGCACCGTTATCATGGCCCGTTTGGCCTGTGCTGACCGCCACCCCGTTGTCGAGCGTGGCGCAGCTGTTTTGGAACCTAAAGTTGTCATCGAAGTGCTCCCAGGACACAAGTGCCGGTCTAGTCTTCCAGGTTTTTGGCCACCATACGGACCAGGAAGATCGCCACGATATTGGCCAGGATGATCGCGATCACCCCACCGGCGGACGCAGTGCCCACGTCAAAATCAAGTAGCGCACGGATGTAAATCAGATAGGCCAGATTCGTCGTCGCTAAACCAGGCCCCCCCGACGTCGTCACAAAAATTTCCGCGAAAATAGTCAGCAGGAAGATCATTTCAATCATGATCACCACGCTGATCGCGCGCCTTAAATGCGGCAGGGTAATAAAGAAGAAGATGGCGACAGGGCCCGCGCCATCCATGCGGGCGGCTTCGACTTGATCTTCATCCAGCGACTGCATCGCCGTCAGAAGAATCAACAGTGCAAAGGGCAGCCATTGCCACGCGACGATGATCACAATGGAGGTCAGCGGTAATGCAGAGAACCAGTCCAATGCAGGCAGCCCAACGGACTCAAACAGCCAAGACAGCACCCCGTTTGACGGGTGCATCATCATATTTTTCCACACCAGTGCGCTGACGGTGGGCATGATAAAGAACGGTGAAATTGCCAGTACACGAGCAATACCACGACCCGCAAACTCTTGTTGAAACAGCACGGCTAACAGCGTGCCACCCACAACGGTAATCACCAGCACCCAACCCACCAACAGCAGCGTATTGCCCATGGCTTTCCATAGCGCGGGGTCGGTTAACAGATATTCATAGTTTTCCACCCCGGCAAAGCCGGTCATGTCGGGCATTAGCAGGTTGTAGTACTGAAAGGAGAACCATAGCGTCATGCCTAACGGCACAATCATCCAGAGCAACAGTAGCGTCACGGCTGGGGCTTGAAGTGCAAGCGTTCTCAGCCCGCCAACAGTACGGCCGGAAGCACGGGTTTTAGTCATGGGATTACCTGCGAAATACGAGGCTTTATACGAAAACGGCTAGACAACATCGATAAAGCGCCTGCCCTCACTGTCAGTAACCAAGTGAACAGGCAGGCGCTGGTCTCGTTTTAGCGTTCGATGTAGCCCGCCCGCTGCATCGTGCGTTCAGTGGCACGCTGGGCGTTATCTAGCGCCTGCTCTACCGTCGTGTCGCCGGTTAACGCAGCGGCGATAGTCTGACCGACCTGAGTACCGATGGACTGGAACTCGGGGATGTTGACCGTCTGTACGCCAACGTAGGGGTTGGGTTCTAGGGTTGAGTCATTCGGGTCGGTTTCTTGAATGGCCTTTAAAACGAAATCAGCAAAAGGTGCCGCTTCGGTGTACTGCTCGTTCGCGTAAGTAGACTCACGAGTGCCCGGGGGAACGCTGGTCCAGCCTTCCGTTTCACCCACCAGCTCAATGTAGTCTTCTGAGGTGGCCCAGGTAATGAACTCAAGCGCTGCTTCCTGTTTTTCGGAAGAGGCCGGAATCGCGAGCGCCCAAGACCATAACCAGTGTGAGCCTTTGGGGGTTTCTGCTATCGGTGCTGGTGCAAAACCTAAGCTGTCTGCTACATCGGACTCATTTTCGTCGAACAGTTTGCCAGCGGCTGAAGTGGCATCTACCCACATTGCACAGTTACCGCGTGCGAACAGCGCCAGATTTTCGTTAAAGCCGTTAGAGCTTGCCCCTGGCGGGCCGTAATCATTCAGCAGGTCGACATAGAACTGGACAGCGTTCGTCCATGGCTCGGAGTTAAGCTCTGGATTCCACTCTTCATCGAACCAGCGACCACCGTAGGTGTTCACGAGCGTGGTGATGAAAGCCATGTTCTCGCCCCAGCCCGGCTTGCCGCGCAGGCAGATGCCAGCCAGCCCTTCTTCGCTGCCGTGCAATTCGCCCGCCCACTCACGCACCTCTTCCCAGGTGGGCTGTTCGGTCATCTCAATACCCGCTTTATCAAACAGATCCTGGCGGTAGTACATCATCGAGCTTTCGGCGTAAAACGGCAGCGCGTGAAGCGTACCATCCAGACTCAAGCCATCGCGCACTGAGGCGAGCAGGTCGTCTTCGTTGTAGTTGTCGGGTAGATTATCCAGTGGTGACAGCCAGCCGCGCTCTGCCCAGATGGGCACTTCGTAAGTACCGATGGTCATGACGTCAAATTGGCCGCCACCAGTGGCAATATCGGTGGTCATGCGTTGACGCAGAACGTTCTCCTCAAGCACCACCCAATCCAAGGTGATGTCGGGGTGAGCTTCTTCAAAAGCCTCGGTGAGGCTCTGCATAATCACCATATCGTTGTTGTTAACCGTGGCCACGGTGATTTCGGTTTGCGCCTGGGCATGGCTCGATATGGCAATGGCGGCCGCTAGCGTGGTGACGGGCAAGTGACGTGCGAGTCGCATAAAGCACTCCTATGGGCTTGTATTGGCATTGTTGTCGCCTTGATCTTATTGATCATCAACCGAACAAATGATCGTACGTAAGACAAAAAAAAGCAAAGCCGATCGGATTAGACTTTACGCTAACTTATTACCCTTACTGCATGTTGCAGTGCACGCACCTAGGTTTGAAACCTCCTATAGCGCGTCGACAATTTGTCGAGCGGCCACTTCGTCAGTCACCAACCCTTTTAACCAACTGCCACGCAGCGCGGCATGAATCGCCGGGGCTTTTTCACGTCCTCCCGCTATCGCCACCATATGGTGCTTGCCAAAGCGCTCCAGGGGCAGACTAGTGACCCGCCGGGTAATCGAGCAGTCGATCACCTCGCCGTCGCTATTCAGCGGCCAGCCAAGCAACTCCCCTACCGCTGCCAAACCCAGCAACTCATCTAGTTCGCTTTCGCTAATAAAGTGATCTTGAAACAGCGTGGCCTGGCGGTCGATGCGCCCAACGCCAATAAAAGCAGCCTCGGACTCGCGCGCCACATCGGCAATTTTTTTAGGGTATCCGGATTAAGTGGTTGATGATCCCCTCTGATCCACCAAAACCTTAATCCTCCCAGAAGGTTGATAGATCGACGCCGTAGTTCTTCTCGGCCTCGGGGAGACCCATGCTGTAGGTCATGGTGGCCTTGCCCAGGAACGGAGATTCCTTGGTCTGTGGCGTCTTCTTCTTGTGCTTGGTGGTGTAGAGCATCCGGGCCCGCATCACCTCGAATGAATAGCCCCGGCCATCGCGGTTCTTGTCCTTGGCCAGCCGGTTGATCGACTCCGTGAAGGCGTTGGTGATTGGGATGTCGGTCTCGAAGTAGGTCAGCACCTCCTCACGCCAGCCACTGACGGCGCTAACGAGATCCTTCCAGACCTCCTTCTGCCCCTGCGGGATGCCGTCAACCCAGGCAGCCAACGCCTTCTCAGCATCCCGCCGGGTGGCACAGCCCCAGATGTGGTAGAACCGCTCCTTGTGCTCATAGGCTGCCAGGAGCTGGGGGAAGGCCCCTGTCCAGGTTTCCATGATGAGACGCTCGCGGTCTGAGACGTCGTGAGCCCGCTTCAGCAGGATCTTCCGGTCGCCCTTAAGGGTTCGTCGCTGGTTGGCCGTCAACTCCTTCCTGAGCCCCTTGCGGACCTTCTCCAGGGCTTCGTTGGCCATACGCACCACATGGAACTTATCGACCACAATGCGGGCCTGTGGCAGCACCGCCTGAACGGCACGGCGGTAGGGCTTCCACATGTCCATGCTGACGATCTCGACCTTGTCGCGCTCAGTCATGCTCATGAGCCGCTTCGTCACCGCGTCCTGCTGACGACCGGGCAGCAGGTCTAACAGAGTACGCTCCTCCAAGTTGGTCAGGATGCAGCGGTAGCGGCGATTCAGGTACAGCTCGTCGATGCCCAGGCAACGAGGAGTCTCGAAGCGGTGCCAAATCGCCAGGAACTCAGCCTTTTTCTTGAAGATTTCGCGTATGGTCTTCTCATCGAGGCCCGTGGTATCGGCTACATAGGCGTAGGGGTGGTTGAAGGCCTCCTTTTCAACATGGCTGTAAAGCCTCCGCGTCATGCGATGAGTGTCCACCATCTCGGGGAGCGTCGGACGGAATGTCTTTCCGCAGGCTCGACATGTGTACCGGCGACGGACCACCCAGAGGGTGACCCGCTTGCCGTGGATGGGTAGGTCACGATAGGCCACATCGCGCTTGCCGAACCTGACAAACTCATTCTCAACGCCGCATTCCTCGCAAGCTAGAGGCTCAGGAGCTTCGATCTGGTAGTGGAGATCATGCTCTTCCACCTTGGTGCCCAGGACGTGGTATTCCGGCAGGTGGAGAATGTTGTCAGAAAAGTGCGTCATATCTTGGGCGTTTTCGTGGCAAGTATGTTTATCGGGATAGTGCCTGTTTGGCATTGAGGACGATGCCAGCTACATGGTGACGAGAATGCCGCCACTGACCTTGAGGCCGTGGATGATCCCCTGGTTGAGGGGACCGTTGAGCACGGCGGCGCCCAGCGCGAACAGCGACGGTAGAGCCTGCGTCGTGTGCTTCCCTTGTACTAATCACGGAGGGCAGGCCCCCTTGCGCTCCATCGAATGCAGCATGGGGTAGAGGGTCCTGGGGCTCAGTCGATAGCCGTGGGGCAAGGTCAGCGTCGGGTAGCCCCACATCATTCCCCAGACGCCTCCTGTGGCAGCGCAAGAGCCATCAGGGCGCTGGCCGCCACCAGAGCGGCCGAGATCCACAGACAGGCGGCCAGGCCATACACCTGGTACACCCAACCGGAGAGTAGTGTGCCGGCGAGGCGGCCCATGGCGTTGGCCATGTAATAGAAGCCCACGTCCATGGAGACGCCATCGGCGCGGGCATAGTGCACGATCAGGTAGCTGTGCCAGCTGGAGTTGACGGCGAAGAGCACGCCGAAGGCCAAAAGCCCCGTCACCAACCAGCCCACTTCGGCCAGGGGCAGCAGGGCCAGCAGCGCTGGCAAGCCGGCCAGGGCCAACGCCCAGAACACGGTGACGGCCCGCGCCCCGCCCTTGACCAGGCCGGTGAGGCGCGGCGCCTGGGTCTGCACCCCACCATAGCCGATCACCCAGATAGCCAGCAGGCCGCCCACCGTCCAATGGCTCCAGCCGTGCTGGTCGTAGAGGAACACCGGCAACGCCACCACGAACCACACGTCCCGGGAGGCGAACAGGCATAGCCGCGCCGCCGAGAGCACGTTGATGGCCCGGGACTTGGAGAACACCTCGGTGAACTTGGGCTTGCGCTTCTGGCGACCCAGGTCAGCCTTGAGCCTTATCAGCGACAGCGTCAACACCGCGACGAGCATCAATGCCATGGCGATGACCGCACCGCGGAAGCCGATCAGAGTCAGCAGCAGGCCGCCGAGGAAGAAACCGGCCCCCTTCAGCGCGTTCTTGGAACCGGTGAGGATCGCTACCCAGCGGTAGAGGGCACTGCCGGCACTAGGGCTGTCCTTGGGCACCAGCACCTTGACCGCGCTCTTGGCGCTCATCTTGTTGAGGTCCTTGGCGATGCCCGAGAGCGCTTGGGCGGCCATCACCCAGGGCACGGTTAGCGCCGCGGCGGGCACCATCAGCATGACCAGCGCGACGATCTGCAGGCCGAGGCCCACGTTCATGGTGCGGTTGAGGCCCAGGCGTGCCCCCAGCCAGCCCCCACCAGGTTGGTGACTACGCCGAAGGCCTCGTAGAAGAGGAACAGCAGCGCCACCTCCAGCGGTGAGTAGCCCAACTGATGGAAGTAGAGCACCACCAACATGCGCAGGGCACCGTCGGTGAGGGTGAAGGCCCAGTAGTTGCCGGTGATCAGCAGGTACTGGCGCACCTCGAAGGGCAGCCCCTTCAAGCGGATCCCGAGCTTCCCTGCCTCAGACATGGCCCACCTGCTCACTCCCCACCTTCATCGCCAGCTCGGCGGTCCGGTTGGCGTAGCCCCACTCGTTGTCATACCAGGCGTAGAGCTTGAGCTGGGTGCCGTTGACCACCATGGTCGAAAGCGCGTCGATGATCGAGCTGCGCGGATCGGTACGGTAGTCGATGGAGACCAGCGGGCGCTCCTCGTAGCCCAGGATGCCGGCTAGCGGCCCTCGGCGGCGGCCTTCAGAGCAGCATTGACCTCGTCCACCGTCACCTCGCGTTCGAGTTCGAAGACCATGTCGGTGAGCGAGGCGTTGGCCAGGGGCACCCGCACGGCGTGGCCGTTCAGCTTGCCCTCGAGCTCGGGAAAGATGGCGGTGATCGCCTTGGCCGAGCCGGTGGTGGTGGGAATCAGGCTCATGCCGCAGGCACGGGCTCGGCGCAAGTCCTTGTGGGGGGCGTCGAGGATGGTCTGGGTATTGGTGATATCGTGGACGGTGGTCATGGAGCCGTGGCGGATGCCATAGGTCTCGTGGATAACCTTGACCACCGGCGCCAGGCAGTTGGTGGTGCAGCTCGCCGCGGTGACGATGCGGTGTGTCTCAGGATCGTAGCGGTCGTCATTGACCCCCATCACCACGTTCAGCACGCCCTCTTCCTTCACCGGCGCGCTTACCACCACCCGACCGACGCCCTGGTCCAGGTAGGCCTGCAGTTTCTCGCGGGTCTTGATCTTGCCCGAACACTCGATGACAACGTCGCAGCCCGACCAGTCGCTGTCGGCCGTGGCGACCTTGGAGGTAAAAGCCAGGCGCCGACCGTCGATGAGGATGTCCGCCTCGGTGGCGTCGATTCCCTTTCCCGGTGCCCAGTGGCCATGCACCGAGTCGAACTCCAGCAGGTGGGCGAAGGTGGCAGCGTCACCGCCCGGATCGTTGATCAAGCCGATCTCGACCTCGCCCGATTCGACGGAGCGCCAGAGGCTGCGCAGCGTCAATCTGCCAATGCGTCCGAAGCCATTGATACCAATACGCAGAGTCATAGTTACCTCGCTTTGAATTTAGTCGTGGGTCTCGATGGATCGAGGTTCAGCGCTCGATGTCGTCGCGCTCCTGGATCTCCAGCCAGAGCAATAGCCGATGACGGATTTCGGCCAGCGCCTGCTCGTAGGCATCCCACCGCTCGATAAGGCGAGGATCGCGGATATCCCAGTAGAGATACTCATCACTGCTGCCCTGCCAGTCACGGCATGCCTGCTGGGCCTTGTCACAAAGCACGATCACCGAATCGAAATGCTCACCGGCGAAATCGCCCAGGGACTTGCTGGCGAGCCCCTGAGTGTCGATACCTAGCTTGCTCAAGGTAGCCAAGGTGATCTCATGGGGGCGATCCGGCTCGGAACCAGCGCTGAACGCCTCAAAGCGGTCTCCCGCCAGGTGACGTAACAGGGCTTCGCCCATCAGGGACCTGGCCGAGTTGGCATTGCACAGGAACAGAACACGTCGCAGTCTCATCAGTTGACCCTCATTGATGCGGGCTTGCATATGTGCGGATAGAAAGATGTTGCGTGCTGCTAGGACGTTCTACGCTTCTACCTTGAGTGAACGACTTGACACGCCCCCAATAATTCCATAATTTTGGAAATATGGAAACATCAAACGTAATCGAGAGCTTTTCCGCTCTTGCCCAGGAGACACGCCTGGCGGTCTTTCGCCTGCTGGTACGCCAGGAACCGGATGGGCTCGCCGCCGGCGAGCTCGCACGGCAGCTATCGGTGCCCCATGCCACGATGTCGGCGCACCTGTCTGTGCTGTCGCGGGCAGGTCTGGTGGTATCCCGTCGTCAGGGGCGCTCGATCATCTATCGGGCGAATCTAAACCACATGCAGGAAGCCATCCGCTTCCTGGTGCGCGACTGCTGCGCGGGGCATCCGGAGGTGTGTGGCCCCTTAGCGGAGTCCCTGATCGGTTACACTCCGAATCAAGATAAGGAATGAAACAGTATGCTTCCCCAGATCTATCACAACCCGAACTGCGGCACATCACGCAATACCTTGGCGATGATGAGGGCCTCTGGTGAACCTCCCGAGATCATCGAATATCTCAATACGCCCCAAGCCGGGAACGCATCGTGGAGCTGCTGGCGAAGATGGGTATCTGCCCTCGGGATCTACTGCGGCGCAAGGGAACCCCTACGAGGCATTGGGGCTGGACGACCCGGCGTTGACGGATGATCAGCTGATCGATGCCATGCTGGCGGAACCGATTCTGATCAATCGACCGATCGTGGTGACACTGAAGGGTGCCAGGCTATGCCGACCATCGGAGACGGTGCTGGATCTCCTTGACCACCCAGTAGCGCACTTCATCAAGGAAGATGGTGAAGTCATCCATTACCCAGGAATCGCGCCATGAAAGACATCAAGATGCCGGCAGACCTCCCCAATATTGATCCTTCCCAGTTGCGTTCCATCGACACGACACTGTTGGCAGGCCCCGAGACCCCCAGCATGCGCCACGTATTTTGGTGCTCTACGGATCCCTGCGAGAACGATCCTACTCACGTTTCGTTGCCGAGGAAGCCGGGCGACTGCTGCGTTGGTTCGGATGCGAGGTGCGGACTTACAACCCTAGCGGCCTGCCCTTGCCGGATGATGCGGGGGCTGACCACCCCAAGGTTCAGGAGTTACGCGAGTTGGCCGAGTGGTCGGAAGGCATGCTGTGGGTCAGTCCCGAACGCCATGGTGCCATGACGGCCATCATGAAGGCCCAGATCGACTGGATTCCGTTGTCACTAGGCGGCATTCGTCCCACTCAGGGAAGACCCTGGCCGTGATACAGGTATCAGGCGGGAGCCAGAGCTTTAACGCGGTTAACCAAATGCGCATCCTCGGTCGTTGGATGCGCATGGTGACGATCCCCAATCAGTCTTCGGTACCGAAAGCTTTCAATGAATTCGACGAAGATGGCCGCATGAAGCCCTCTCCTCTGTACCTCCGCATAGTGGATGTTTGCGAGGAACTGACCAAGTTCACCCTGATGATCCGAGGACGAAGCGACTACTTGACAGACCGCTACTCTGAGCGAGTGGAAAGCGCGGAAGACGTTTCTCGGCGCGTGAATCAATGTGCCATCTGATAGGAGTCACACCATGACCGCACTCCAAGAATCCCAAGCCCCAAGCGCCACCGAGGGCATGGGTCGTTTCGAGCGTTATCTTTCGGTATGGGTGGCGATGGCCATCGTCGCCGGCGTACTGCTGGGCCAGTTCGCCCGGCGGTGCCCGAAACCCTCTCGCGCTTCGAAGTCGCCCAGGTGTCGATCCCAGTAGCCATCCTCATCTGGGCGATGATCTTCCCGATGATGGCGCAGATCGACTTTACCGCTGTGCTCGGTGTGCGCCGCCAGCCCAAGGGGCTTGTCATCACTACCACGGTGAACTGGCTGATCAAGCCCTTCACCATGTTCGCCATCGCCTGGTTTTTCCTGATGGTGCTGTTCAGGCCCTTCATTCCCGAAGAGCTGGCCAGCCAGTACCTTGCCGGTGCCATCCTGCTGGGGACCGCGCCATGTACCGCTATGGTCTTCGTGTGGAGTTACCTGACCCGCGGCGATGCTGCTTACACTCTTGTCCAGGTGGCGGTCAACGACCTGATCATGCTGTTCGCCTTCGCCCCCATCGTGATCCTGCTGCTCGGCGTGTCGAACATCCAGGTACCCTACGACACGGTGGCGCTGTCGGTGGTGCTCTACATCGTCATCCCGCTGGCCGCCGGTTACCTGACCCGGCGCACCCTGATCGCCCGTCGCGGCATCGAGTGGTACGACAACGTCTTCATGAAAAAGGTAGGACCGATCACGCCCATCGGCCTGATTATCACCCTGGTGCTGTTATTCGCCTTCCAGGGCGATGTCATACTCAACAACCCGCTGCACATCGTGCTGATCGCCATCCCGCTGATCATCCAGACCTTCCTGATCTTCTTCATTGCCTACGGCTGGGCCAAGGCGTGGAAAGTGCCCCACAATGTCGCCGCCCCGGGAGCGATGATCGGTGCCAGCAACTTCTTCGAGCTAGCCGTGGCCGCCGCCATTGCCCTGTTCGGCCTGCAGTCCGGCGCGGCGCTGGCCCACGGGGTGCTGGTGCTGTGGAGGTGCCAATCATGTCAGAATCAGAATCGCCAACAACACACGGGGGTTCCCCGTCGTTCGCCACGGTTCACACGGGATGCTGAGAAAGTCAACGCCTAGCCGAGAAGCTACGTGATCAGGGTAGCCTGGCGAGCCATCACCCAGCGTAGTCCCTCTTGTCCTGGCCAATTCCACAGCTTCCCGAGCATGAACCAGGTAGTCCGGTTCTCCTTCGCTTTATCAACGGCGGCCAAGTAAGCGGCTATGGCTTCAAGTGTGGTTATGTAGGGCCTATCAACCAGTTAATCCGTTGTGAGTTTTGCTTGTCGCCCACCTTTCAATTTCGCATAGCAACCAGATAATCCGGATACCCTTTTTTAAATAACCGCTGCGTCAGCATCGCCTCTTTTTCAACAAGCGTTTCCGCCACCACTGGTGCGGGTAGCAAAAAGCGTTCACCGCCGGTTTTATCCGCCATCACCATCACCGCATCGTAACGGTTAGCCGAGCCGTCCCGGGCAACATTCCCCACTAACGAGACAAAGCGATGCTGAGGCCGCTCAACACGGCTTAGCGCTTCTACCGCTGCCCGCACCGAACGCCCGGTGCCTAACGAAAGCGTCAACGGCTCACTGCGTTCAACCAACTGCGCCACCCGCTCGGCGGCTGCCACGGCTAGGTAAGAAGCCGCACTTTCGGCGGCGTGGTTATCGGCAGGAACCACGTCGCAGTAGGTCAAACCAAAGTGATCACGCAACGTGCTGCCTAGCGCCATACAGTTAGAGATCGGGTGATCAATATGCACTTTCACCAGCCCCTCCTGGCGAGCCAAGGCTAACAAGCGCTGCACGCCTGGCCGTGAAACACCCAACTGGCTGGCGATCTCATCCTGGGTCATTCCCCCCACGTAAGACATCCAGGCGGCCCTGGCCGCCTGGTCCAGCTTTACCTCAAATTTATCCATATAATGGCTCACTTAATGAGTACTGAAACATCATCATACAAAGCTAAGCCCGCGACCAGTAGTCGTCTATCCGCTAACATACGTGTAGTACAGCGCTTGATGATGAATGGATTGCAGAGGGGATTAGCATGTACAAATTGGCTTTTTTTGTTCCCGTGGAAGATGCCGACAGCGTTAAGCAAGCCGTGTTTGAAGCTGGTGCCGGGCGTATGGGTGCGTACGAGAGTGTCTGTTTTCAAACCCGTGGTACGGGGCAGTTTCGCCCGACCGAAGGTGCCCACCCGCACATTGGTTCGGTGGGCAGCCTAGAAAAAGTCGAAGAGTTCAAAGTGGAACTAGTCTGTGATGACGCACACATCCATGGTGCTATCGAGGCCTTGAAACTTGCCCATCCCTACGAAGAAGTCGCTTATGATGTGTGGCAATTAGCCGATCTATAGCGAGTTGACGCAGTGGCAGTGTGCCTTATGCACTGCCAAAATAGCGTTCCCGATCTTCAGGCGTCACCATGCTGATATGCAGCGGAAACTCGTTATGGGGGCGGTCAGCGTAGAAGTGCCGTAGCGTGCGCTCAATGGTCGTAAAGGCCAGTTCATCCCAGGGAATTTCGTGTTCCTCAAATAGCGCAACTTCCAGGCTTTCCGGTCCGGCGCTGAAGCCGCCGATTAATTCGGCACGAAAAATCATATAAACCTGATTGATATGCGGTAAATCAATCAGGGTATAGAGGTTGGCCAGTTTGACCTCGGCACAGGCCTCTTCGCGGGTCTCTCTGGCGGCAGCCTGCTGGGTTGATTCAGCGTTTTCCATATAGCCAGCAGGCAGCGTCCAGTAGCCTTTGCGCGGTGAAATTGCACGCTTACAGAGCAATACCTTGCTACCGCTAACGGGCAGCGTGCCGGCCACAATACGTGGATTCTGATAGTGAATCGTCCCGCAGGCATCGCACAGGTAGCGTGGGCGATCATCGCCTTCGGGGACTGCAAAACGCACCTTATCACCACAGTGGCTACAAAAGTTCATCGCGTATTCTCAACGGCTAGTGAATAGAAGCCTCGACGCGCTTGACGTCAATGACCGCTGCTGGGTAAAAGAGAACAAAGTTACTGGATGCCCTATGTTAGAGAAACTTCGCAATCAGCTGCAACAACTGACGCCTCAACGCTTAGACCACGTGGTAATGCCCGAGGCTGCGGTACTATTGCCCATTGTCGACCGGCCAGCACCTACCCTGCTGTTTACCCGCCGCGCCAGCCATTTGAGTACGCATAGCGGCCAAGTAGCATTTCCTGGTGGTAAGCGCGAGCCCTTCGATACTGATCTTTACGCCACTGCGCTGCGCGAAGCAGAGGAAGAGATTGCCCTCGACCCAACCCTGGTACAACCCCTGGGGCGGCTGTCGGATGTTATTTCGCTGCACGGCATTCGCGTTACCCCTTGGGTCGGTATCATTCCGCCTGATTTACCGCTGGTGGCCGACCCAGGTGAGCTAGACGCTATTTTTGAAGTGCCGCTCAGCCACTTCCTGGACGACCATCGCACCCATACCGATGTCATCACTGTCGATGGCGTGGCGCACTACGTGCCCAGCTATCACGTGGACGGCCATGTCATCTGGGGACTTTCAGCGATGATGCTGGTGGAGCTATTGGCCGAAGGCTTTGGGATGCCGATTGATCTGTATCAACGCCCCTTGGGCCCGCTGCGCCATTATCCGGAACGTAAAACTCGTCTCTCTTCTCCATCTACTAACACTTCCCGCCCAGCCCCATCGAGATCCAACAAATGACCCCCAGTGTTGCTACGTTTTCGCCTGCGCTCCAGCCAGCGACGCAAGTTGCCCTTGTCGATGCGCTGGTTGAGCAGGGCTGGTATGTGGGCCGCGAGGTGATTGACCTTGAGCTCTGTGAAGCACTGAACCATGAACTACTGCATCGAGCGGCCTATAACGGGTTGGACGAAGCGGGCATTGGCCGCGGCCAGCAGCACCTGTTGCGTAAGGATATCCGCGGTGACGCCATTCATTGGCTGGACCGTGAAAGCGCCGCCCAGCGGCGTTATTTAGATGCCATGCGCGAATTGCAGCAGGCGCTCAACCATGCGTTGTTTTTGGGTTTATTTGAGTACGAAGCCCACTTCGCTCACTACCCACCCGGCGCTTTTTATCAGCGCCATGTGGATAGCTTCCGCGGCCGCGCTAACCGCGTGATCTCTACCGTGGGTTATCTGACGCCCGACTGGCCAAGCGATGGCGGCGGTGAAATGGTGATTTACCATCCTGACGACCCCAGCCAAGAGGTCGCCCGTGTCATACCCGAAGCGGGCACCTTCGCCTGCTTTCTATCTGAAACCATTCCCCATGAAGTGCTGCCTACTCGCTGCCCGCGCACCAGTATTGCGGGCTGGTTTCGGCGCAATGCCTCGCTGGGTGGTGTGCTTGACCCCGCGCGCTAACACGCCCAAGCCTTATCAGGTTAACGGTACAATTTGACCGTTAGCCCGCTCCAGCACTTCACGTACCTGTTCGTAATCCGCGCTGCTGGGGCCACCCTCGTGGTGCTCTATAAGGCCGACGACGTCCAACAGCGTGTCCATGCCATAAGCGGTTTCATCCGTGGCGGTAAACGCCTGGACATAACCTCGCTCAGCGGCATCCCAGCCTACCTTGATCGGTGAATCGATAATATTGACTTGGGTGCCCACCGGCACACGCCAGAATACCGCTTCAATATCTTCCGGGTGCATACGAATACAGCCGCGGCTGGCCCGCATGCCAATGCCGTCCGGCTGGTTGGTGCCATGGATCAGGTAACCGGGGATATCCAGCAAAATAGCGTACTGCCCTAGCGGGTTATCAGCACCAGGCGGTACAACTGATGGCGCGGGGTCGCCACGTTCGGCGGCTTCACGGCGAATCGACTCAGGCGGATACCAGGCTGGGTTTTCAAGCCGCATAGTGGTTTCGGTAATTCCCAGCGGGGTGTTATAGGCATCGCGTCCAATACCAATGGGATAGGTTTCTACCCGCGGCGTTTCGCCCTCTTCTACCTCGGGGTAATAATAGAGGCGAAGCTCCGCCACGTTAATGACAATGCCGGTACGCGCTTCATCGGGCAGAATAAACTGACCGGGAATCGTCACCTCGGTGCCTTCGCCCGGCACCCAGAGGCTGGTATCCGGATTGGCCATACGAATTTCTTCGTAGCCAACATTATGCGCTCGGGCAATATCCATCAGCGTATCTTCTTCGCTGGCGGTGACGGTATATACCTCGCCCACCATATTGCCTTGCTCCGGAAGCGGGAAATGACCTTTGGGCAGTTCACTGCTGTCAGCGGCGGCAGTGGACGCTAATAGCCATGCTCCCAGCGCGACACTACTGACACAGACCTGCTTTATACGTCGTAAAGGGTGGTACTGGGAAATCATCGTCAGGTTTCTCCTTTTAGGGTAGGAATATGACGACTGGGGCGAAGCAGGTCAATTCGACAGACTGTCGCACAATGACGCGGGGACAGCCTCACGTGCTGCACTGCCATAAACGTAGCCAACTAAAAGTTTTAGTGAATTGGTTGTATTTTTGATCACAACGACTAATCTATTAATTGTCTTAGCGCAGTGACGCGCATGGCGGCGTTAATTACTCAAGCGTAATTAACATACACAGGAGTAATAGCACTGGCGTTGTAAAGCTACTTTAAAGCACAGCTAACACCCTCTGCTATTGATTTATGCGGGCTATTTCGCGGAGTCGTTAAGCCCAATGAAATCGCAAGGAGCAAGTAAAATGAAAATGATCAAACCCGCCTTTCTAGGTACTCTCATGGTTCCAGCCGTTATGTTTGCTGCAGGCACCGTTAATGCCGAAGAGAATACCACTACCATGGAAGCAACCTACCTGACCGAAACACCAGAAGGTACTTTTCATGCTGATGCCTTAACCGGCAATCAAGTCAAGAGTAGTGTCGAAGATGACGAAGACATCGGCACCATCACTGACCTTGTCATCGGTGAAGATGGCCAAATTAATGCGGTGGTAGTAGGCGTTGGTGGTTTCCTAGGTATGGGCGAGAAAAATGTCGCTATCGAATGGGATTCACTTGAATTAACCAAAGACGAAGATGGTGAAGATTACATCATTACCGTTAATGCTTCACAAGACGCACTAGAATCTGCAGAAGAGTATAACCGTAACGGCGACTTGGAAGACGAATAAGCTTACTTCAGTCATATAAGACAGTCATACAAAAAGCCTTGGCAATTGCCAAGGCTTTTTTATTGCTTTTAATTTAGTACTTAAAGAATTACTTTATGGCTAGCTTTTATTTAAAAGCCATAAAGGTTCACACATAATCGCGATGCGTGAACCAGAACGCTGATTAAATTAGCCCTTTAACTTAGCCGTCATGCTAATGTCAGCTTTAAGCACTTTTGAAACGGGGCAATTAGCTTTCGCCGTTTCCGCCGCTTCCTGGAAAGCTGCGTCGTCGGCGCCACTGATGGCGGCGACTACATCCAGATGGATTTTAGAAATATCAAATCCTGCATCGCTCTGGGAAAGAGTGACTTTAGCGCTGGTTTCAATAGAATCAGCGGTATAGCCTTTCTCACCTAAAATCATGGAGAGCGCCATGGAGAAGCAGCTGGCGTGTGCTGCGCCAATCAGTTCCTCAGGATTAGTGCCTTTTTCATCTTCAAAGCGCTTGCTGAAGGAGTAACTGGCATCTAAAACGCCACTCTCGGTTGAAATGGTGCCTTTGCCATCCTTAAGACCACCTTCCCAACGTGCGCTAGCTGTACGATCCATAACAACTCCTTGTGTGTGCCAATATGCGTAAACATATTGTCAGTGTAAGTGTCAGTGTGGGTTCGGCGAGGATTGCCGCTTGACCACCTCACCAGCGTAGCTGATTTTTTGTTTCTCTGCCGCCCCCCTTACTTCCATCGCTTCCATCAACTCTCGTTCAGCCGTAAGCTAGTTAGCTACCTAACTGCGTTACTTATTTGATGTTAAGGACTCGCCATGTCGTCGGCTGATGCGCTGCGTTTGATACTGCTCTCTTCTCTGTGGGGCCTTTCGTTTATCTTTATGCGCGTAGCCGCCCCCGAATTTGGCGCGGTACCGTTAGTATTGGTACGTATGGGAATTGGCGCACTGCTGCTCATGCCGCTGTTGATCAGCCTGCATTACCTGCGGTTGATTTGGCAGCATAAGGGCCCGCTGCTTTTTTTAGGTATTGTGAATCACGTGCTGCCTTTTTCGTTACTGGCACTTGCCACTACGCGACTAGAGGCGGGCTTTACCTCATTAATTAATGCTACCACGCCGATTTTTACTGCGCTGATCGGCGCGCTGTTTTTCGCTACCGCCATACAGCGCCAGCAGTACTTAGGCCTCGCCCTGGCACTGCTGGGGGTCTATGTACTCT
Source organism: Halomonas sp. HAL1 (assembly GCF_030544485.1). Taxonomy (NCBI): domain Bacteria; kingdom Pseudomonadati; phylum Pseudomonadota; class Gammaproteobacteria; order Oceanospirillales; family Halomonadaceae; genus Halomonas; species Halomonas sp. HAL1. Next base: position 1,100,204 of record NZ_CP130610.1, on the reverse strand, counting down.
CTGCGGATCGACTCGATTTCGCCCTGGGCGGCGACGGCTGGTTTATTTTGGCTGTCTTAGGCGCCACGTTTTGCTACGGCATTGCAGGCAATTATTCTAAAACGCGCCTTGGTCACCTACCCACACGTGTACTCGCCGCAGGCAGTAGCGCCATGTCAGCGTTAGTGCTGCTGATTCCTGGCATTCTATTATGGCCAAGCGAGCCCATTAGCACTCTGGCCTGGGGAAACGCACTGGCACTGGCAGCGCTAAGCACCACCCTGGCCTTCCTGCTCTACTTTGGCTTACTCGCCAGCGCGGGCGCCACCGCCACCTCAACGGTGACGTTCCTGGTGCCGGTAAGCGCGCTAATATGGGGTTATCTACTGCTCGGAGAGACGCTAAACGCTCAGATTATCGCGGGCATGGTCATTACCCTCATCGGCACGGCAATCGCCACTAAACTGCTACGCGTCAAGCGTCGCGAAACGCCGCCACCAGTCTATCCCCCACACGAATAATGCTACCTGCGCCTTCGATCAGCGTGGCGTTCTGGCCAAAGTGGGCGCCTTTCAAGGCGGGCTGAGTATTAAGCTCAATCAAGGTTTTTAGCGGCTCAGCAGGGGCTGGTACTGCCGCCGTATGCTGATCGATAGTAGTGATCTTGCAGCGCTTGCAGGGCTTGCGCAGCGCTAGTTGGAAAGCTCCCTCTTGCTCAGAAAGCGTCGCCCAACGGTCTTCAGCCCACGCTTCATCGCTCTCTACTACAATATTGGGCCGGAAACGGTTCATGGGCACTGGCGCGCCCCCTTTTGCCACCAACGCCTGATTGAGTGCATCCAACGAGCCCGTGGACGTTATCAGAAACGGGTAACCATCGGAAAAGTAGGTATGCGCCGCTCCACCGTCAAGAAAATCCTCTTCCACTGCCCGGGTAAACTCGGTGGCAAAACGCACTAAGCTAAGCCCTTGGGCCTGATCGCCCAGCGCGGCAACCAGCCAGCGTGAGATGTCTTCGCTTTCTGGCAGCGCTTTACAATGATCGCTCCACACGCTGACCAGGCGCAGATTCCCCTCAGGCTCGGCCAGCGGTACTTTCATCGGCTCAACGCTGGGGTGTGAAAGCACCAAGTACTCGTCGGTGAGGGCTACCTCAATGGTCGCCAGCGCCGGTAGCTGGCGTTGGGTCATAAAGCGCTGATGAGCGTCGACCAGCATCCAGCGGCGATCCCACTCAAGCCCGTGCTCTTGCAGGACACTTTGGTCAACGCTGATGCCTTTTAGCGATTTAACGGGGTAGATGGTGAGTTGAGTAATCTGCACGGCAGCCTCGCGACAAGTAAAAAGACTACTTTAGCCACTCATGATGGCGATCGCTACTCGAAAGCATGGTTTATAAAACGTAGCCTATAGCGTCATGCCTGTTTCGATACGGTAGCCTAAATCCACCACTTTCTGGGTCAGTGGCTCACCGCGAATACGCGCTAACAGCTGACCCGCTGCAGCTTCGCCAATGGCCTGACGCGGTGTCACCACGCTGGCCAAGCGTGGTGTCATCACATGGCCCACATCGTGGCCATGAAAGCCCGCCAAGGCGATGCGCCCAGGCACCTCAATACCGCGTCGTTGGCATTCAAAGTAAGCGCCTACGGCAACGTCGTCATTGGTACAAAACAGGCCATCCGCCGCTGGGTAGTCAACTAACACCTGCTTGAGTAGGGCAGCTCCCACGCTGTAAGAAGAGCGTTGGGTGCTTTGCAGCGTCACCGGCGGTAATCCGTGCTCTTCCATGGCACGACGGTAGCCCAACTCACGCTGCCGGGTACGTTCATCCAACCGCACCGCCAGATAAATCACTTGGCGACGACCGCGGCGGATCATCTCACTCACCATGTCATAGGCGGCTTGTACGTTGTCGTAGCCCACGGTCTGTTGTAGCGGAGGGCGATGGGTGTCCATGATTTCGACAATCGGGATACCGGCGGTTTCCAGCATACGCAGGCTACGCGGCGTGTGATCACGGTCAGAAAGGATAACGCCATCGACGTTATAGGAGAGCAATGACGCTAGGCTGCGCTCTTCAAGCTCAGGGCTATAGCCATAGTGAGAGAGCATTAAGTGATAGCCCGCGGGTTCCGTTAACGCCTCAATGCCGACAATGATATCGGCGAACACTTGGTTGGTCAGCGACGGCACCAGCACGCCAATCGAATGACTGGTGGCCCTGGAAAGTAAATCGGGCGCACGGTTGGGAATATAGCCGATCTGTTCGGCAATCGAGAAAATGCGCTCACGAAGCCCTTCCGAAACCGTTTCAGGTTCGCGCAGGCAGCGGCTGACCGTCATTTTGGTAGCCCCTACGTGGTCGGCAATGTCCTGGAGGGTGGGGCGTTTTTTCTTCAAGGGGGTAACTGCCTTATGCAGTGAGGGAGCATTGAGGCCGCCCTTCAATCAGCGGCGGCCTCAATACCTATTAACGCTTTTGCCTAGTGAGCGTTAGCCTAGTGTGCGGCTGGGTAGCAGTAACGTGGCAGCAAATTGATCGACGATTTGCATGGGCGACAGGGCAATGGAGGCGTTAAACGCCTCCTCTTCATCAGGCGGTTCTAAATCAGCCAATTGACTGGCCAACATGGTATCGCCTTTGAAGAAGTGCCCTGCTCGGGTCTCTAGCCGCTCAAGCAGCAGCTCTTGCGTGCCCTCTAAGTAGAGAATCTGCAGCGCTGAGTCACCTTGGCGCAGTCGGTCACGGTAGCGCCTTTTCAACCCTGAGCAGGCAATCACTAGCGACGCATCTCTGGCCCGATACTCGGCGAATAGCGCCGCCAACGTATCGAGCCACTCGCTCCGGTCATCGTCATTGAGCGGTGTGCCACTGGCCATTTTGGCTACATTGGCGGGCGAATGGTAATCGTCGCCGTCAATGAACGTCGCCCCTACGGTTTGGGCCAACTGGCGGCCAATGTGCGACTTTCCAGAGCCAGACACACCCATTACTAAAATGCGATGTGAGAGGGTCTTCACAGAAGCTCTCCTATTCATTACCAAGAACCTCAGTTACCGCGCACGGCAGTCAAATCCGGCAGCCAAGTAACGATACCCGGGAAGGCGATCAGGATCACCAGCACGACGAGGAGCGCTGCGTAGTACGGCAGCATCGCTTTGACCAACGACTCCATAGAGACTTTACCCACACCACAACCGACGTAAAGGCAGGTGCCAACCGGTGGGGTTAGCAGCCCGATGCCCAATACAAAGGCCATTAGTACGCCAAAGTAAGCAGCATCAACACCTACCGAGGTCACGATCGGTGCAAGCATAGGCGCCATGATGACCATGGCCGGGGTTAAGTCCATGACAAAGCCCACCAACAGCAGCAACGTTGCCACAATCAGCAGTAGTAGGAACGGGTCTTGGGTAATCGCCTGCACTTGGCTGACCAGGGTCTGCGGCACCATATTGATGGTCAGGAACCAGGCAATCACCGTAGCGAATGCCAGCAGCATCATGACCATGCCGGTCAAACGAGCAGTACGAATCAGCATACCGCCGAGCTCTTTGATCTTGAACTCACGGTAAACCACCAGCGAGATAGCCAGCGCATAAAGCAGTGCCGCTACGGCCGCTTCGGTCGCGGTAAATACACCGCCAATAATACCGCCAATCACGATGACCGGGAGTACCAGCGCAAGCCAAGCGTCTTTGAAGGCTTTCCAGAGGCGATCCCAGCGGAACTTCTGCACACCGCCGCCATCTTTTTTGGCAAGAATATAGGTGGTCACCATCAGCGCAAAGCCAATCAACAGACCCGGAATGATACCGGCAATAAACAGGCGGCTAATCGAGGTTTCAGTGACGATGCCGTACAGAATCAGCGGGATGGAGGGCGGAATAATGATCCCGATCACCGAGGACACGGTGTTGATCGCGGTTGCATTCGCCGCGGTGTAGCCCTGCTCTTTCATGGAGGGAATCATCATCGCGCCGGTAGCGGCCGTATCGGCCACCGCTGAGCCACTGATGCCACCAAAGAACATCGAACCGGTAATGGCAACCTGCCCTAGCCCACCGCGCATAAAGCCGACCATAGCGCCAGCCAGTTCCATCAAGCGACGAGCGATGCCACCATTACTCATCACCTCACCGACTAAAATAAAGAACGGGATGGCGAGCAGCGGAAAGCTGTTCACCCCACGAATCGACTGTTCGATCATGATCGACAGCGGAATATCTGAAAGTACCGCCATGACCAGCGCCGCCACGCCTAAACCAAAGGCAATGGGCAGCCCAATAACGATAGAGACCAATAAAATGGCCAGGAAAATCCATAGCATGATTAGCGCTCCCGCTCAGAGTGGCGAATAACGTTAAGGCTGACCCACATCCGCCACACCGCTACCACCGCAATAAAGATGACACACAGCACCAGCGAAAGGCTGATAAAACTCAATGGCACATCCATAATCGCTGAGCGCCCGCTTGAACGCGACAGCACTTGGTAGCCACCCCAAATCATTACCACCATTAGGCCGGTAATAATCAGGTGCTGCAGTAAATAGAGCATGTGCGCCAAGCGCAGCGGCAAGCGCCGCACCAAGGCATCAACGGCAATGTGCTCGTAACGGGAAAACGCCGCGGCGGCCCCGATAAACACCAGCCATATAAACAGCATACGCGCCAGCTCATCCGCCCACGGCAGGGAGTAATTAAACAGCGCGCGCCCTACCACGTTGCAAGAAACGGACACAATCAACGCCGCTAAAATAGCGCCGATAAGATACTCCATACCTAAGGTAAGCCAGCGGAACAGCGCCGGGCCTTGGCGGGCATCGGTATCGATTTCCAGAAGCTTGCGGTTGGGGTCGTCTAGATACACCGAAGGATCTTCAATCGGCGTAGGAGAGTTAGGGGGTGTAGAGGAGAGTGACATAGGAACTCCAGGGGCACTAACACATCGGGCAGGCACGTTGCCTGCCCGATGGCGCGCTAAACGTAAGGTTTAGTTGCTGCTCTCTTCAACGATCTTTTGGATATCGGCGATCAGGTCTTCACCAATGCGCGGCGCCCACTCTGCATATACAGGCTGAACGGCATCTTGGAAAGCGGCTAACTGCTCGTCGTCCAGGCGGGTAATTTCCATACCGCGCTCTGCCAACTGATCACGTGACCAGTCATCGTACTCAGCTGACAGCTGAATTTCATAGTCGGCTGACTGACGCGCTGCTTCCAGTACCAGTTCCTGATATTCGGGTGCCATGCGCTCCCAAGTACGCTCGGAAAGCATCATGATAAAGGGAGTATAGACGTGGCGTGTTTCGGTGCCATAATCCTGAACTTCATTAAAATTCGAGGTAAGGATGGTGCTCCAAGGGTTTTCCTGGCCATCTACCACGCCCTGCTCCATCGCAGAGAAAAGCTCACCAAAAGCCATCGGCGTTGGGTTAGCGCCTAAGGCTTCCCAAATTGCCAGATGCACCGGGTTTTCCATGGTACGAACGCTTAAACCGCGCACATCAAGACCTGCTACGTCGTCAGGACTTGCTACCGGGCGAGCACTGTTAGAGAGCTGGCGATAGCCATTCTCAGAAAACGCGAGTGCTTTTAGGCCGGTGCCATCAAAGGCGTCCAGCATGCCTTGGGCCACTTCGCTCTGCATGACGGCAACCGCGGCTTCACGGCTAGGCAGCAGGAACGGCAGGTCAAAAGCAGAAAGCTGTTCAACGTAGCCAGTAGTGGCGGAGCTAGAGGGGTAAGTCATATCCAGCGTACCGGTTTGCAGCATTTCCAACATCTGAACGTCGTCACCTAACTGGCTGTTAGGGAAAACGTTAACCTTAATGCGACCGTCGGTACGCTGCTCCAAAATCTCACCAAAATATTGGCTAGACAAGAACTGTGGCGAGCTTTCCGCAAGGCCGATGCCCATACGTAGTGTGTGCGAACCATGATCGCCGACTACCTCGCCCTCGATCTCAGGCGGATCAGAGAGTTCTGGGCTCTGAGCATGCGCCATACCAAACGTCAGTGTAGTCGCACCGACCAGGGTTAGCGTGCTGCGCCAAATAGTTGTCATCGCGTGATCTCCAAATATTCGTTGTTGTTAACGGTGAATGGGTATGAATTGAGTTGTTACTGGCTAATTTAATGAGCGCCAAATTGTTACCGGTAACATTAATGATGCGAAGGCTAGCTAGCTGCCAAGTGCGTGTCAAAACAAAACTGCCAACTTACGACCAACGTCTAGGGATAGCCACTCACCGCTTCGCGCGCTACATTACCCTACATATTTCGGATCGGAACCCATACTTGTGCAACCATCTTGTAGCGACTTAGAACTCGATCATCAGCTCTGCTTTGCGCTCTACTCAACTTCATTGATGATGACCAAGGTATATAAGCCACTGCTCAAAGAGTTAGGACTTACCTACCCGCAGTACCTTGCCATGCTGGTCTTGTGGCAAAACGACGGTATGACAGTAGGTGCGATGAGTAAGCGGCTTCTAACCGATCCTGGTTCGCTTACGCCACTGCTCAAGCGCCTTGAAGCCGACCAGCTATTGAACCGCAAGCGCAGTCACCAAGACGAACGCGTGGTGGAACTTTACCTTACCGATAAAGGCAAAGCGCTGCGTGAACAGGCCTACCACATCCCCAGCTGTGTAGTGCATGCCAGCGATCAGTCAATCGAAGCGTTGACCACATTAAAAGAAGATCTGGTGCGATTGCGCGATAGCTTGCAGAAAAATCAGTAGCCCTTCGTTCTCTCACAAAGGATCTCGACTCTTTTTCATTATTTATCTTGCGCGCAAAATAAAGCTGCGCTAAATTAAATCCGCAAGTCCATTCCGCAAAACCAATAATTAATAGAACCATGATGAACGTGTTAACAGGAGATTAAGAATGACGACCACTATCGAGAAAGTTGTTTATCGCGCCCATGCTACCGCTACGGGTGGCCGCGAAGGTCATGCCAAATCATCCGACGGCGCATTGGACGTAAAACTCAGCACGCCGAAAGAGTTGGGCGGCGCTGGCGGTGACGGCACCAACCCCGAGCAGCTCTTCGCAGCTGGCTACTCGGCCTGTTTTTTAGGTGCGCTAAAGCACGTGGCGAGCCAGGTAAAAGTAAAGCTGCCCCAAGAGACGAAAATTGATGGGCATGTGGGTATCGGTGCAATCCCAACCGGCTTTGGCATTGAAGTCGAGCTAAAAATCAGCCTCCCAGGCCTGGAGCAGGACGTCGCTCAGCAGTTGGTCGAAAAAGCCCACACCGTATGCCCCTACTCAAACGCCACCCGTGGCAACATCAATGTCACGCTGACGTTGGTCTAAGAGTCGTTATTTCGTTTTAGTCATCATGTTAGTGCCCATGCCACCGCTCTCTGCACATGCAGAGCGGTGGTGTCATAAAGCGGCACCGCGGTATCTTGCTGGCTGACTAGCATGGCGATTTCAGTACAGCCTAGAATCACCGCCTGAGCGCCTTGCGCATAAAGTGAATCGATAATGGCTAGATAGCGTTGGCGGGAGACATCTTCTATACGGCCTTGGCAGAGCTCATCAAAGATCACCTGATGAATAGTGTCGCGCTCAGATTGCCCCGGCACCACAACCTTGATGCCGAACTGCTCTTCTAATCGACCAATATAAAAGTCCTGCTCCATGGTAAAGCGGGTGCCTAATAGGCCCACCCGATTAATTCCGTCGGCTTGTAGCTGTAAAGCAGTGGCGTCGGCAATATGCAGCAGAGGAATGGTAATCACCTGTTCAATCGCGGGCGCCACTTTGTGCATGGTATTCGTGGCAATCAACAAACAGTTAGCACCTGCACGTTCGACTCCTTGAGCAGCGCTGGCGAGTAGCTCGCCTGCCGCGTCCCAATCGCCCCGCTGCTGCATGGCTTCTATCTCTGCAAAATCGACACTGATCATTACGATCTTGGCCGAATGAAAGCCGCCTAGCGCCGCTTTAACGCCTTCATTTAAGGCCCGGTAGTAGCTTTGACTCGACTCCCAGCTCATGCCGCCCAGTACGCCAATGACACGCATCCATAACCTCCCAGAGAACTTGGACTACTTTATTAACAGGCTAATCACCAGCCGACCCTTGTAGCGGCTTTTCATCACCCCCATAACCTTAGAATAGTCGCACAGAGAAGAGGTTCATCCCTGTACCCAGCAGTTACCGATAACCGGTTAATAGCGAGGAAATAATGAGCGATAACACTTATACCCCACCGAGCGTTTGGAAATGGGAACCTGGCAATGGCGGTAAATTTGCCAATATCAATCGCCCCATTGCGGGCCCCACCCATGACAAAGCACTGCCGGTAGGTAAACACCCGTTGCAACTCTACTCCTTAGCCACCCCCAACGGTGTCAAAGTCACCGTGATGCTTGAAGAGCTGTTAGAAAAAGGTGTGACTGGTGCTGAGTACGACGCTTATCTGATTCAAATTGGCGAAGGCGACCAGTTCAGCAGTGGTTTTGTCGAGGTGAATCCCAACTCTAAAATCCCTGCGCTGATGGATCACTCCACCCAGCCGCCCCAGCAGGTGTTTGAGTCTGGTGCCATCCTGCTTTATCTGGCTGAAAAATTTGACGCTTTCCTACCCAAAGACCCAGCGAAGCGCACCGAATGTCTCTCCTGGCTATTTTGGCAAATGGGTAGCGCGCCGATGCTAGGCGGCGGCTTTGGTCATTTCTATGCCTACGCACCTGAAAAGTATCAGTACCCAATTGACCGCTACACCATGGAAGTGAAGCGCCAGCTGGATGTGTTGGATCGCCACTTGGCGGAAAACCGCTTTATGGCAGGCGATGAGTACACCATTGCCGATATGGCGATTCACCCCTGGTACGGCGCGCTGGTAAAAAACCGCGTTTACGAAGCGGCGGAGTTTTTGGAAGCACACACTTACAAAAACGTTCTACGCTGGACCGAAGAGATCGATGAGCGCCCCGCCGTTAAACGTGGCCGCATGGTCAACCGCACCTGGGGCGAACCTCACGAGCAGTTGCATGAGCGCCATGACGCCAGCGATTTCGAGCTTCGCACTCAAGACAAACTTGACGACCAATAACTAACCGCTAAACACACAGCAACTAAAAGAGCCTACGCGTGTTGACTCAGCGTAGGCCCTTTTTAACGACTGTCTATCGGCTAAACCACTCTTGCTGCCAGACTTAGAACTGATAACGCACGTTAGCCGTCACATTTCGGCGTGCGCCGTAACCGCAGTCTCCCCCCTCATAACGGCACCAGGAAATAGTTTCATCGTCGGTGAGGTTTTTAACATCCACTGAGAAATCCCACTCATCAATCGTATAGCCCACCATAGCGTCATAGAGGGTGCTTGAGGGCACCACGGGCGAACCACCAAAGCCAACATTATCGCCAACGTAACGTACCCCGGCCCCAACACGCCAATGGTTACCTACATAGAGCCGGTTCCACCAAGAGGCCTGCTCTTCCGCTACCGCCGACAGGCGCTCGCCGGTACTGTCGTCAGTGGCATTCATATTGGTGTAAGCCAACTGCGTTTCAAAGTTCTGCCAGCGCTTGTTAACTTGAAGCTCCCAACCGTCTACCACCGCGCCTGTTTGCTCAACACCACCTGGCGTTACGCCATCACTAACACGGTTCTGCTGAGTGATATCAAAATAAGCGGCGCTGATCGCTAATGACTGATCGGGAGAGAGGTATTTTACCCCTGCTTCCTGCTGATCCCCCGTCGTGGGATCGAGCGCATTCGCCGCCGCCGTGCCATCCGTCCCCAGGTTCATGGTGAAGGCTTCGGAGTAGCTGACATACGGTGAAACACCATTATCGAAGCGGTACATCAAGCCTAAACGCCCAGTCGTCGCCTCTTGGTCGCTTACGGTATCGGGCCCTGACAGTGCCAGAGTGCGGTTTTCAGCCCAGTCATGACGTAGCCCTGCAGATACCACCACCCGACCCAGCTCGATATGATCGGCCAGGTAAACACCTACCTGTTCAATTTCATTATCTGGCCGGTCAGTGGGATTCAATGCATCCAGCTGTAAATTACCGTACTGCGGATTGTAGATATCGATAGTGCCGCCCAACCCAGCGCCAGAGAAGTAGTTGTCCTGCTCCCAGCGTGCATCCTGGCGATCCAAGCCGACCACCATCGTGTGCTTCGTCGCGCCAAGGTCAAACTCACCTTCCATTCGTGCATCCAGGTTCAGAATCTGGGTAGCTGCGTCAGCGGTAAAAATAGTACGTGACACTTCACCGTTGGCATCTGGCACGCTGGGAATATCCACCCAGTGCTCGCGCGTTTCGGTACTTGAATCGGTATAGCGGGCGGTAGCCGCAAAGGCCCAGTTATTATTTAACTGGTGATCGAAGAACAGCGTGGTTTCGTTTTTCTCACCATCATAACGATCCCAGCCCGGCTCGCCGACAAATCGCTCAGAACCGATAAAGCCTTGGGAGCCTGGCTGTAGCGTGCCCACCTGAGGTAAAAACTGAGCAGAGACCTGGCTATCACTCTCTTGCCGATTAACCAACAACGTAATGCTAGTGTCATCACTAGGGCGCCAAGTCAATGACGGTGCTATGAAGTAGCCGTCATCTTCGACATGATCAACCTGGGTGTCACTATTGCGCTGCAACCCCACCAAGCGGTATAGCAACTTACCCTCATCATCGGCAGCACCGGTAAAATCAAACCCTAACTGTTTTCGATTATGCGAGCCGTACTGCGCCCATATTTCGCCGCTGCGTTCCTCTTCAGGCAGTTTGGAAACCCCATTAATGACGCCACCTAAATCCGCCTGGCCGTAAAGCATGGAAGACGGGCCGCGTAGAACCTCTACACTTTCCAGCGCATACACATTGCTACGCACGCTGTTGTAAGAGCCGTAAATCTGGCGCAAACCGTCTAGGTAGCGGCCAGCTTCAAGGCCACGCACGGTCGCACTATCAATCCGAGTATCAAACCCGTAGTTACCCGCGTTAACACCGGGTGTGTACAACAACGCTTCTTGAATATTTTTAGCGCCGCTATCCTGGATAAACTCTTCATCCACCACCGACATCGAAAAAGGCTGCTCATTAATCGGCACGTTCATTTTGCCGACGCTTGGCATCTCTTCCATTTCGATATAGCCGAATTGACCCGCTGATGCTGCCGTTACCTCGACAGTGTCTAGCTCAACAGCAGGAGAGGTTAATCCTTCTTGGGCGAGCGCATAAGTCGACGCACCGCACAAAGAGGCGAGCGCGATGGCGCGGGCTAGCTTGCGCAAACGAAAATGTGGAGTGTACATAGTGATCCCGGAGCAAATTATAATGCTGTTATTAACACGAATATTAATGAGAGTGATTTTTATTCGTGTAAATATAAGGATCTCATCATGCTGTGTCAACTAACCGCTTCCCCCACGGGCTTACTAAGACTTATGAGGGGCCACGAACGCCTTCTAAACTTGATTGGCCGCTCTCTGCCTGGTTTTTGACAATGCTTAACGAGCCATCTGTTTCTAGCACGACGGCTTCTACTGCGGATACATCACTAAGGCCACTGCTACGAATGGCGGAAAGTACCTCGTCTTGCGTTACCCGCGCTTTTCGCAATGACGTTAAAAGGAACTCACCTTGGTAAAGCAGCATCAGCGGCTCGCCAGTCACTAATCGGCGTACCCAGCGAAATCGCACACTGGTCCAGGTGATTATAAATTGAAGTGAAATTAGTAGCGCTAAGGCGACCGCTCCATCCGCCAAAGCCACATCCTTAGACAGCAGCACGGTTGCCAGCGTGGAACCCAGCGCTACTGTGACGATTAAGTCGAAGGCATTCATTTTTGAAAGCGTACGGTTGCCCGATAGGCGCAGAAAGAGGATTAGCGTTGCATACGCCAATAGGCCGATAATCAAAATACGAAACAAACTGCTCCAGCCGTTAAAAAATACCAGTTCCATATGCGTGTTCTCCTTGGGTATCAAGCGATATGCAAACAGCTGCACATCTCTGCCCAGGCTAGCACTCCTGTGCTAGTTGTATACGCAAGGAAAATATTTAGTGCTGGCTCTCCCACCACTTGGCGTAGGAACTGTTATGGGGCGCAAGGCCGCCTTCATCGGGGGCATCATCATCCCACCACACTGGGCCACGCTCCCCAAGCGCTTCTTTAGCAGCTTGAACCGCGTCACGGGCTTGGCGAAGCGCATCGTCATCTTCTTGCTGTTGGGCCGTTCTGACGGCCCGGCGGGCTTTCATCAACTCTTTGATATGGATGCGCTTTTGGTCTTCGCCTAAGCGCGGATCAGTGCAGCGCCACAGGCGATTTTTGGCCACAAAGTAGCGCCCATCAGGCGTGTGAGGATATTTATTAGCCATAAACGAGCACCTACGGAGAGCTATGTAAGTAGCGAATTACCTTACAGGGATTACCTGCCGCAAATACATCTGCAGGAATATCCTTCGTAACGACACTGCCAGCGCCAATTACACTGCGCTCGCCCACCGTAATACCAGGATTAATAATCACGCTACCGCCAATCCAGCAGTCATTGCCAATAGTGATCGGACGACCAGCTTCTAAACCACTGCGGCGCTGTTGCGCGTCCAGTGGATGAGTAGCGGTGTAAAGTTGGACGTTAGGACCGAATAGAACATTATTGCCAATAGTTACCCAGGCAACATCAAGTACCACACAGTTAAAATTGAAGAAAACGTTATTACCTAAGGCGATGTGCTCACCATAATCGCAGTAGAATGGTGGCTCTATCCATAATTTGCTGCCCGCATTAGGCAACAGCTGCTGCAAGAGAGATGTACGTTCAGCGCAAGCGTCATCACGGGTAGCGTTAAATGCTTGCATGGTCAGCCGCGCCTTTCGGCGCAGCGTTAGTAACTCTTCGTCCTGGGCGTTGTACCACTCCCCCGCCAGCATTTTTTCACGCTCAGTCATGATTGAGCCTTTTGGTAACCGTGCCTAAAAACGCCGGGATAGCGTAATGGCCCCAAACTTGTCTTGCTCTTCCTGGCCATCGAACTCACGAGAACGTTGAACAGCGGCGTAAGTAACTTGCCACTCTTCCCAGGCCAGCGCCAGCCCTGCGGAAATGTCACCCACCCACTCTTTGCGGTCAACCGAGTGGCTATTTCTGAAGCTGTTGCCATCCAATGTCAGGTTTTGCGCCATGTAGTAACCATCCACACTCGCAAACAAGTACCACTGCCACCCCTCTTTTCCGGTCATGTGGTGGCGGCTACCGGGGTTGGGCGTTAGCGTAGGGATGCCGGATGCCTCGTCGCCCCAGCGCACACTATATCCAGCGCTTGCATAGGTATAAAAGTTCCCCAAAGCGGCGCTAACGCTAGGGCCGTGGGCAAACTGCTTACCGATAAATGGGGAGCTATGCCACCACTGGCGACGCATTGCGACATTCACAATGGCTTCATCACCCAGCTGGTTGTTCCAACCACTGGGGCGTTCACTCTCAGTAATGCGGTGTACTTCGCGTTGAATGCTGTCAGCCAGTGACGACGGCCCTACCAAACCAATATCGAGATGCAGATCGGTCGCTTGGCGCCAGTTGCCCATTGGCACATCTTCATAAAGCGAGAGCCCACCATAAACGATCCCGGCGTAGGGGCGATCATCTTCAATTAGCCCGCGCTGCTCAATATTGTTGGGCGTATAAATTTGATGCACCAGCCGGAAAGCTGCCATATCAGCGTTACCAATAATGCTATCCGGCAATACAGTGGCTAACCGCTGTGTCCAGCTTTTCGCTTCGGGTTCAAACGCCCAATTAAGCTCAAAACCACTGGTAAAGTGGCCATCATCACTGCTGGCCAAGCCATCATTTTCATGCTTAATCGAGAGCACACTATCGTCGGCGTGCGCCAGCGAAGACATCAGAGTAATAGCAGCTATCAGCGGGAGCAATTGCCAGCGCGAAGGGTTATTTCCGTTCATTACTCGTTCCTTGAGATAGACTTTAGATCAACAACAAACATTGTTGATTGTATGTAATTGTGCAAAAAGATAGCAAGCATACTTTTAAAAAATAAGGGATGACCCATTGGCCATCCCTTTATCTATCTATCGCTTAATCCTCTAGCATAAAAGGATAGACGAAAGTCTGATGATTTCTAGCGATCGCGCAACAACCACTGGGGCGTAATTTCATGCTGCCCCTGTTCATCGGTAATAAACAGCGACCCTTCGCTGATCATAACGGCCCAATTAATCGCTCGTGGCAGGTCTTTCGCAATGGTCGCAAGGGCTTCTTGTGGCAACCCCGCTACATGCACATTTTTCAGCGACGCCACACTGGGCAGCACCTTACTCTCCCACTGGTCTACCCGACCGTAGGCGAGTAATGACACGCGCTCCGCCCGCCGTGAACACCAGGTGATACGCTCGGCATCCGGCAGGCCGACTTCAATCCAGTGCAGCAAGCGACCGTCTAAACTCTTCTCCCACAGCGCTGGCTCGTCTACATCGGAAAGCCCACGCCCGAAAGCCAGCGTCTCGCTGTACCACAGTACATAGGCGAGTAAGCGCGCAGTCATGCGCTCCTCGGTTTCTGATGGGTGGCGGGCCACGGTAAAGCGCAATGTTTCATACACCCCGCGATCCAGGTCCGTCAGATTAATATCAACTTTGTAAGGCGTTGCACTAAGAGCCATGGACGTTTCCAAACGAAAATTTGCGCCAGTGTACCCGATGCCGGGTGTCCCTGGTGAGTTGTCACAAGGTTAAGATGTGCGGTAATCAACTTCCAGCGTGCCATTCTTTAGCGTTTCAGCTTCGTGCATAGGCTCGCGCCATGTCTCTTCTAGCGCGGCCTGATACCACGCCTGCATGGCAGGTAGCGCTAGTAGACGCTCGAGATAGGCTTGGGATTCCTCACTCACCGGTAGGTTGAATGTCTGTACGCGAAAGGCCACTGGGGCATAAAACGCGTCTACCGCTGAGAAGTGTTCACCCGCTAAAAACGGCCCACCAAAGCGCTCAAGCCCCTGTTGCCACAACGCATCTAAGCGGGCCACATCGGCCTTGAGTTTAGTTGAATAGTCCTTCAGTTCCACTCGCACACCGCAATTCATTGAACACTCGTCGCGCAGGGCGCCAAAGCCGCTGTGCATTTCAGCAGTGGCTGAGCGTGCCCAGCCGCGGGCGGTTTTATCACTCGGCCATACGTTAGGGTATTGCTCAGCCAAATACTCAACAATCGCCAGCGAATCCCACACCGCCAGATCACTCTCCCTATCCACTAAACAGGGCACTAAGCCCGATGGCGAAAAGCGGGTATAAACGTCATGGCTAGCGCCAAAACCGCCTTCAAACGGCATCAGATGTTCGTCGAACGTAATCTCCAATACCTTCATCAACACCCAAGGGCGCAGCGACCAAGAAGAGTAGTTCTTGTTAGCGATATAGAGATCAAACATACAGCGCTCCTTGTGTGTGAAATTGAAGTAGCCGATCAATATTAACGTGCTGCCTGAGCGAGGGTGTTGCCCCCTAATCCCATTAATACACCACCGCCAATGCGCTGAATGAGCCGAGAGGAGCCGTGGGATTTTTGTAGCCATTCGCGAAGAGGACTCGCAAGTAGCACCACCATGACATCCGCAGAGGAGAACAGCACATTGGTGGCGATACCTAGCCAGAGCAGTTGCCAAGCTACCGGCATTGCGCTCTCGGGTTGCACAAACTGAGGCAGAAACGCGACAAAGAAAAGTGCAGTTTTAGGGTTGAGCATCTCCACCAGAAAGCTGTCGCGCAGCACGCGTTTCGTGGTTGCCAGCGGCACCTCTTCGCCGTGGGCGCGAATGCCCTGCTGCCATAGCCGCAGCCCCATCCAGAGCAGGTAGAGCCCACCGACGACTTTCATGGCGATGTAGGCAGGTGGAATCGCCGCAAACAGCAGCGCTAATCCTAGCGCGGCGGCAACTACATGCACATAACACCCCATATGCACACCGATGACCGCTAACCACCCTGCCCGTCGGCCGCGCCCCAACGTTTGCGCTGCGGTATATAGCATTGCAGGCCCAGGTAAATAAGCGAAACCAAGTGCGGCGAGGATAAACGCGGCCCATTGCATAGTGGCGGCTCTCCTGAAGGGAACGGTTAGCTTTCGAGAATAAAACGGGGGTGGCGCAAGCGCCACCCCCTAATCAAAATTGGAACGAATAACCTAGAGCCTAGTGTTAAAAGTTCGGTTTGCGCTTATCGACAAATGCCGCCATGCCCTCTTTTTGCTCGTCACCGGCAAAGCAGAAGGCGAACAGGCTGGTTTCCAGCGCTAGTGCGCTATCAAGGTCTTGATCCATACCGTCGTGAACGGCCTGCTTGGCGCCGCGCACTGACTGTGGGCCGTTGCCTTTGAGTTGCTTGGTGAGCTCTTCAACGTAGCTCTCCAGTTCAGCTTGCGGCATCACGCGGTTCACTAGGCCGATACGCAGCGCTTCTTGGGCATCGATTTTGCGCCCGGTTGTGACCAGATCAATCGCCATGGCCGGCCCGACGCGACGAGGCAGGCGCTGGGTGCCGCCAAAGCCAGGGATGACGCCCAGCAGTACTTCCGGCTGGCCGAATACCGCGTTATCGCTGGCTACGGCCCAGTCGCAGGCCAGTGCCAGTTCGCAGCCGCCGCCAAGGCAAAACCCGTTCACCAACGCGACCACCGGCACGGGGAGTGTCTCTAGGCGTTTAATGGTACGCAGCGCTTGGCTGGCAAAGGCCCGCGCTTCTTCAGGTGTTTTTTCACGCATTTCAGTGATATCTGCACCCGCCACGAAGGACTTCTCGCCCGCACCGGTAATTAGCACGGCGCGTAGGTTCGGGTGGGCTTCAAGCTCAACCAAATGTGCTTCCAGCGCGGCAAGCACTTCGCTGTTAAGGGCATTCAGCGCTTTAGGACGATTGATGGTCAGTCGCACCATCCCATCGTTATCAACCTTCTCGATCACTGCTTCGCTCATGGCGGACTCCTTATTCGATTTATTATTGAACATGAAAGTGAATACCACTCAACCCTAGCGAACGCTTGGTTGAGTGGCAATGACTTCTTTATGCCGAGCTAGTTTCGTCAGCGCAAGTTAGTCGTAGTGATAGAAACCGCGACCACTTTTACGGCCTAGATAGCCCGCGGCGACCATGCGTTTAAGCAGTGGGCAGGGACGGTATTTCGGGTCGCCAAAGCCCTCTTGAAGCACTTCCATGATCGCCAAGCAAACATCCAGCCCAATCAAATCCGCCAGCGCTAGCGGCCCCATGGGGTGAGCCGCGCCTAGCTTCATGGCGTTATCAACCGCTTCCGGCGTTGCGGTGCCCTCCTGCACGATAAACGCTGCCTCATTGATCATGGGCACCAGCAGGCGATTCACAGCAAAGCCCGGCGCATCACCTACCGGCACGGCGGTTTTGCCCAGCGCCTTTGCAAGCGTTTCAATCTCGGTCACGGTAGCGTCCGAGGTTTGCTCGGCGCGAATCACTTCCACCAGTTTGAGCACCGGCACCGGATTGAAGAAGTGCATGCCCACCACGCGCTCAGGGTGCTCGCATACCGCCGCCAGGCGGGTGAGTGACAGCGACGAGGTGTTGGAGGCTAAAATAGCCGTGCTGCTCATTTGGCTAAGATCGCGAAACAGCTTCTCTTTGAGTTCGGGCTGTTCGGGGGCCGCCTCGATAATGATCGCGCAGTCGCTGAGAGCATTGAGTGTGGTAGTGGTCGATAGACGGGCGAGAGCGGCACTTTTATCCGCCTCGCTGATTTTCTCTTTAGTGACCAATTTACCCAAGCCTTTATCGATATTCGCCTTGGCGCGGCCAAGCTGCTTTTCGGCCACATCGTAAAGGCGCACGTTAAAGCCACTGGCAGCCACTACCTGGGCAATCCCCTGCCCCATGGTACCGGCGCCCACTACGCCAATTTGTTGGTCACTCATGCACGCTCTCCTCTATTGGTTATCACTACTGGCGGTTATCACCGCTAGTGCTTATTTCTATTAGGGCTGGTTAATGATTTTTAGCTTCTTCACGCAAGACGAATTTTTGTATCTTGCCCGTCGATGTTTTAGGTAGCTCGCTGAAAATAACCGTTTTAGGGACTTTGTAGCCCGCCAAATGTTCACGGCAGTGGGCGATAATATCGGCCTCGGTGACTTCGCCGTAACCCACCTTAAGCTTCACAAACGCACAGGGCGTTTCGCCCCACTTCTCGTCAGGCTTGGCGACCACTGCGGCCTCTTCAACGGCGGGATGGCCGTAAATGGCATCTTCCACTTCGATGGTCGAGATGTTCTCTCCACCGGAAATAATGATGTCTTTCGAGCGGTCTTTGATTTCGATATAGCCATCCGGATGCCAAACCGCCAAATCGCCGGTGTGGTACCAGCCACCGTCCAGCGCTTGCTCGGTGGCCTCCGGGTTCTTTAAATAGCCCTTCATGACGTTGTTGCCACGCATCAGTATTTCACCCATGGTCTGGCCATCCTTGGGTACTGGCTCCATGGTGAGCGGGTCAGCCACGCACAGCGCTTCGAGCATGTGGTAACGCACCCCCTGGCGGGCTTTTATTTTGGCCCGTGCTTCCAGCGGCAGTTCATCCCACGCTTCCCGCCAGGCACAGACGGTCACCGGACCATACACTTCGGTTAAGCCATACACGTGGGTCACTTCAATGCCCAGCTTCTCGACCCCGGAAATCACTGAGGCTGGCGGCGCGGCACCGGCAGTGGTGACTTTGACGGGGTGATCGAACTGGCACTTATCTTCCGCGGGCAGGTTCACTAAGCCATTAAGAATAATAGGCGCCCCGCTGAAGTGAGTAACCTTCTCTTCAGCAATGAGCTGCATGATCTTTTTCGGGTCGACGCGGCGCAGGCACACGTTGACCCCGGCGTTGGCGGCAATGGTCCAGGGGAAACACCAGCCGTTGCAGTGGAACATCGGCAGAGTCCATAGGTAGATCGGGTGGTGGGGCATTGCCCACTCCATGATATTGCTCACCGCGTTGAGATAAGCGCCGCGATGGTGATAAACCACGCCCTTAGGCTTGCCGGTAGTGCCAGAGGTGTAGTTAAGCGAGATCGCGTCCCACTCATCCGCAGGCAGTTGATAGGCGAAATTGGCGTCGCCCTCGTTAAGTAGCGCTTCGTACTCAATCTCGCCAATGCCTTGCGTGTCGCCGAGAAATTCTACATCGGCAACATCAATGATCAGCGGCTTGTGGGTTAGCTTGGCAACGGCTTGCTGGATGACCTCAGCAAACTCGGGATCGACCAAAATTGCTTTAGCCTCGCCGTGCTCCAGCATATAGCTGATCGCCTCGGCGTCCAGGCGAATATTCAGGGTGTTCAACACGCAGCCCGCCAGCGGCACGCCAAAGTGCGCCTCGAACATTGCCGGGATATTAGGCAGCATCGCCGCCACCGTCTGACCTGGCTGAATGCCCCGCTGTTGCAGGGCGGAAGCAAGCTGGCGGCAGCGCGCCCAGGATTGGCCCCACGTACGTCGCGTACTGCCATGAACCACCGCTGGGTAGTCGGGATAGATCGACGCGGAGCGTTCAATAAAGGTCAGCGGTGAAAGCGGTACGTGGTTAGCGACGGTTTTGGGTAAGCCTTGCTCGAAAATGGTGGTCATGGTCGGCTCCTGATTTTTTTGATGTTATTAAAAGCGTTCGTTTTAAATGTTTGTTTTGATGGGCTGAAAACAGCACCGCCGCCTCTAGGGCGGCGGTGCTGGCTAATACATTAGCGTTAATGAACCTCAAATTCGCTTAAACACTGCATACCTGCCTCAATCACCGCACGTTGAGCGCGACCTACCGGTAGCCACTGAGTGATGGCAAATTCGGCGCTGCGCATTTTGGCAGTATAGAAGGGATCGTCGTTGCCGTTGTTAAGGGCGGCCTGAGCGCTCAGCGCTGCTTGGCCCATCTGCCACGCGCACAGTACATGCCCTGCCAAGCTAAGGAACGGCGTGGCGTATGCCTGCACTGCATCTGCCCCCTTTTCAGGGTCAGAGCCTTGTACCAACACAATGGCCTGGGCAGCTTTCAAATCCTCAAGTCCTGCGGCCAAACCACTGCCCAACGCTGTCAATGCAGGGTCGGCGTTGAGTTGCTCCACGGTGGCGGCGACCTCTCTCAACAGCGCGGTAAGCGCTTCGCCGTTATCACGCTGGAGCTTACGGCCTGCCAAGTCGAGCGCCTGAATACCGTTGGTGCCTTCGTAAATCGGGGCAATGCGGGCATCGCGCAGTAGCTGGGCGGCACCGGTCTCCTCCACGTAGCCCATCCCGCCGTGTACCTGAATGCCCATGGAGGCAATATCCACCGCCTGATCGGTAGAGAAGCTTTTGATGACCGGAATCAAAATATCGGCGCGGGCCTGGGCGGTTTGGCGGGCTTCATTACTTTCAGCGTGGCGGGCGGTATCCAGCTCGGCGGCGCAGTACAACGCCAATGCACGTAGCGCATCGGTGCGCGAACGCATGGAGAGCAGCATACGGCGCACGTCCAAGTGATCGCTGATGCTGCATTCAGCGCCGCCACGCGTCTTCGGAGAGCGTCCCTGGCGACGCTCCAACGCATAGGCAAAGGCGTGCTGGCAGGCTCGCTCGGCCACGCCAATACCCTGAATACCGACTTTATGACGTGCCTCGTTCATCATGGTGAACATGTGATTAAGACCACGCCCCTCTTCACCGACCAAGTAGCCAATCGCGCCGCCATTTTCGCCAAAACTGAGGGTGCATGTCGGTGAGCCGTGAATGCCCAGCTTATGCTCAATGGACGCGCAGGTGACATCATTGCGCTCGCCCAGCGCGCCATCTTCGTTAACCAGGAACTTGGGCACCAAAAACAGGGAGATGCCTTTGTTGCCTTCCGGTGCATCCGGCTTACGGGCAAGTACCAAGTGGATAATATTCTCGGCGGCGTCGTGTTCGCCCCAGGTGATATAGATCTTCTGGCCGCTGATGCGGTAGTGGTCGTTTTCAGGGATCGCGCGAGTGCGCACCTGGGAGAGATCCGACCCCGCTTGGGATTCGGTGAGATTCATGGTGCCCGTCCAGGTGCCTTCTACCAGTTTGGGCAAGTAGGTCGTTTTGAGGGTATCGCTGCCGTGATGCGCCAGTGCTTCAATAGCACCAGCGGTCAGCATCGGGCAGAGCCCCAGCGCCATATTGGCCCCGTGAAGCATCTCCTGGACCGCGCTAGCCACCACTTCGGGCAGATTCTGACCGCCTAGCGCTTCTGATACACCGATGCCGTTCCAGCCCCCCTCGACATACGCCTGGTAAGCCGCTGCGAAGCCTTCCGGGGTCGTTACACTGCCGTCGGCATGGCGTTTGGCCCCCTGCTGATCGCCAATCTTATTAAGTGGGCCCCAGACGTCACCGGCCAGTTTTGCGGCCTCTTCGAGTACCGCCTCGACCAAGTCTGGCGTGGCTTCTTCAAAGCCCGGTAGGCTAAGCGAGCGGTGCGCTAGTAACTCTTCGAGCACAAAGCGCAAATCGCGTACCGGTGCGGCGTAAACATTCATAGCGAACCTCGGGCTGAAAATTAAACAATTGTTTGAAAATCTGCCTACGATAGTAGTAACACTCTCCCGCCCACACCATTAGCCCAAGGTATCACCCGCTATGAATAGCGTCTTCACCCGTATTTATTTTCGCTCACTTGCTTGCTCCACATCATCATAGTAGGTGATATGGCTCTCATCTTCTGCGGGCGGCCCCACCACCGGCTCGGCGGCATCGACATCCCAAACGGCATCGGAAAGGTCTTCCAGGTGCTCATGCTCCAGTGCCCCCTGCATTAGCTCTTCAGTCACCACCAGTTCAGCACCGGCAGCGGTCATTGGTGTAGTCGGTGTAAACGGAGCCACAGGCACCGGTGCTGGGCGTACATGACGGCGCCAGGAGAAGAACATCACAAAGAACAGACTCAGCGAGCCGAAGGCCCAGAACAGACCCGCGTCTCCCATTGCCGTCATCACCGGGGAAATCATCAGTGGGCTAATGGTAGCGCCAATCGAGTTGATCAACAGCAAGCCTTGACTCATCCGCACCAGAGCCCCAGCAGGCGCACGGTCGGCGGCGTGGCTTACGGCCACTGGATAAAGGGCAAAGACGCCACCGCCGAGCAGGAACAGCAGCACTGCCAATAGCGGTGTCGAAAGGGGTAGCCAGAGCATCGCCGCAGAGATAAGTACACAGAAACCACTGATGGCGATCAGCACCATTTGTCGGTCATGGCGATCCGACCAGCGGCCAATCGGGTATTGCAGCAACATGGCCCCCATGATGAGTACCGCCATCATCTGACCCACCTGACTCACGCTCATACCATTACGCTGCAGGTAGAGTGGCAACAGCGTGTAGGCCGCGGCGACGACCATACCCGAGCCTAAACTACCCATCACGCCGGTGGGCGTCAGGGTAATCAAGCGGTGCGGGGGAAGCGGCTCAGCGTGCTCGATAATCGGCGATACGCGGGGAATCATCGCCATGGGCAGTACAGAGAGCGAAGCCAGTAGGCCAATCACCATAAAGGGCGCAGTAACACCCATGGCGTTCGTCACGCCTAGCAGCAACTGACCCAGCACCCCAGCGGCGTACAGCGAAATCATATAGAGCGCCAATAGGCGGCCACGGACTCTTTGATCACCGGCGGTCAATAGCCAGCTCTCTATAACCAGATAAACCCCTACCGTTGCCCAGCCGCCGACCAAGCGCAGCGCAAACCACGCCCATGGGTCGAAAAACAAGCCTTGCAGTAACACGGTGACAGCCACTAACGAGGCAAAACTGCCGTAAGCGCGAATATGGCCAATACGCAGCAACAGGCGATCATTCACCATTGCGCCCAACGCCAAACCGATGAAATAAGCCGACGAGACAATACCGATCACCGTCGCCGATTCACCGGCGGCATCGAGGCGCACGGTAATTAAGGTGGCAAGAAAACCGTTGCCTATTCCGAGAATGAATAGCCCTAATAGGGGCGCCAGCGCCATGGCTAGCAGTTGCCGCGACATGAAAACCTCGTCTTGACTAAAAGTGGTGAAAAACAGGCGTGAAAAACGCGACTGAGCGATTTCACAACGACCGTTATCTCACCTGGCACATCGAGTCAGGCAGGGATAGCGGCGCGCAATTATTGCCCCAAAGGGGGCAAAGTCAATGCTTTTCTAAGGTTACAATTATTCACCTTAGCGATTTATATAGAATAACCGTGTCTGGCCCAGGAAATTCCACTACTAAACTATTCTTTTGAGCCCACCAACGAAAGGTCTCTTCACTAAAAAAGCTGATATGCGTGGGGTCGCTAATATAGTGCCAGCGAGCAAATGCGTCCGGGGTAGAAACGCGCTTGGTCATCAAGCCAAGATAACCACCGGGCGCGAGCTGTTCGGCCAGTTGTTCCAGCACTTGGCCAGGCTGCGACAAATGCTCCACCACTTCTGTGGCGGTGATAAAATCGAACGTCTGGGTGAGAACCGCGGTATCAGGGGCATAATAGAGGTCGTAAATCGCCATCTGAAAACCGTGCTCGGCGAACATGACGGATAGCGTCGGCCCTGGCCCGGAGCCAAAATCGAGCCCGCGGGCATTGGGTGCGAGCTTCGCTAACAGCGGGGTAAATAAACGCCCTAGAAAGCGTCGATATCCCGTATCATGCGGCGAGTTTTGATGTTTATCATATTCGGCCTTTTCTGCAGCGGCGCTCAAATGCTGCTCAGGGGGGACAAATACCAGTTTGCACGTGGCACACTGGTAGTAGTCACGACGCCGATCCCGGTGGTAGAGCGCAGTAGTGGATTCCGCACAGAGCGGACAGCGGCGCATCATCGTATTCTCTGGCTTATCGTTACGAATTAAGGAAAGTGGCATGCTATCAGGTCTGGATCATCTTGTAGTTACCGTGACCGACATGGGTCGCGCCGTCGATTTTTACTCACGTGTTTTAGGCTTAGATGTACGCTACCGCGATGCTCAACGGGTGGATTTAATGCTCGGTGATACCGCGTTGCGTCTGCATCAAACCGACACCGACATTGCCCCCATCTCAGCAACCCCAACACCCGGCAGCCTGGATTTATGCTTGCGTTGCCAACTGCCGCTGGATGAGTTTAAGCAACACTTAGACGCCTTGGCTATTGATGTAGAGTTGGGTCCCGTTGCTCGCCAAGGCGCCAATGGCCCCATTGAGTCGATCTACCTGCGCGACCCGGACGGCAATCTACTCGAGATTTGCCGCCCCGCTGCGCGTTAGTGCCCAGTTTTCGTTAGTGATAAGGCGAATAGCGCACGCTATCATAGTGCGCCGGGGCAACCTCTGCTGAGGGTGCTTTGCATCCCTACTTCAGCATTGCCTGCTCAGCACTTATAGCGATTTACCGAAAGGAAATGTTATGCAAGATAACGCCAATGAGGCGCCACTAGAAGGCAACGTTGTCAGCGAAGAGCGCCCCCAACAGCCCGACACCACCATGGCAATGGTGAACTATGCGCTCTATCTGGCCAGTTTCTTCCTCGGTTTTACGTCGCTTATCGGTGTGATCATCGCCTACGTCTATAAAGGCAAAGGCCCTGCATGGCTAGATGAACACTACCGTTATCAGATTCGTACGTTCTGGATAGGGCTAGTCTACGGCATTGTCTTTTCGGTCTTGACGCTCATCTTGATCGGCTTCCCGTTGCTGCTGGCACTCGCCGTCTGGCTAATTATCCGCTGCGTTAAAGGCTTCAAAGGGCTGCAAGAGAAACGCGCCCCTTCCAACGTAGATACCTGGTTGTTTTAGATATGACGCAACAAACGGGTGATACCCAACTTCGTTTTTCAAAGGCCAGTGCGATTAGCTGGCTATGGCGCCAGCTATCACGCTGGCCGCTTAAGCGGCTATGGCGCATGGCATCGGTACTGGGCCCAGTGGTTTACCGTTTCAATAAGCGTGAGCGAGAGGTAACCGAGCGCAACCTGACGGTCATTTATCCCACTCTCTCTAACGCTGAGCGTCAAACTCTTGCCCGGCAGAGTTTACGGCACTCAACCGCTACTATGCTGGAATTAGGCCACGCCTGGATGGCAGAGCCCAATAGAGTAGAAAATAGCATTTTAGCGGTACACGGCCGCGACAAACTCGATAGTGCGCGCAACGAAGGCCGCGGTGTCATTGTGCTCGCCCCGCACTTCGGCAACTGGGAAGTGCTTAACTTCTGGCTGTCGAGCCACTTCCCGTTTACCGCCATGTACGAGCCCCCAAAAATCAGCGCCCTTGACCCAGTGATTCGCCATGGTCGCGAGCGCATGGGGGCGAGCCTAGTGCCCACCAACCCCCGCGGCGTTGCAGCACTGCTCAAAGCGCTTAAGCGCAGCGAGGCGATTGGCATACTGCCCGACCAGGAGCCGGATTGGGGCAGTGGCGTTTTCGCGCCTTTCTTTGGTCGCGATGCCTACACCGCCACGTTGCTACCCAAACTAGTAGCCCGCAC
The DNA here is from genome assembly GCF_030544485.1 of Halomonas sp. HAL1. Lineage (NCBI taxonomy): Bacteria > Pseudomonadati > Pseudomonadota > Gammaproteobacteria > Oceanospirillales > Halomonadaceae > Halomonas > Halomonas sp. HAL1. Next base: position 1,074,726 of record NZ_CP130610.1, on the reverse strand, counting down.
CCAGGCACGTGTGATCACCGGGGTCGCGCTACGGGTACCCGGCAGCGGGTTTGAGATTTATTTTCTCGATGCCGATGAGCGTGTTTACAGCCCCGATGACCAAACGTCTGCCACCGGAGTGAATGCCAGCGTGGAAGCCGCAATAAGCTTGGAACCTGCGCAGTATCAGTGGGAGTACAAGCGCTACCGTAAAGTGGTTCAAGAGCAGCAAAAGCTAGCTAACTACCGCGACTACCGGATTTATTAACCAGAGCTTACTGATGACCCAAAACGTTCTATCTCGGGATGAGATACGCCCACCGCAGATTATTTATGCGCTATTCCTGGCGGGTATTGTCACTGCCAATATCACCCTGCTGATTGGCGTGGTGATCGCCTATGTCTACCGCAAAGACGCCGCACCGTGGCTACAGCCGCACTACCGTTACCTGATTCGCACCTTCTGGATTGGCACACTGTATGCCTGCATCGCCTTTTTGCTCAGCATTGTCATGATCGGCACTCTGCTCTGGCCGCTGCTCGCGGGATGGTTGGGCGTGCGCTGCGTGCTCGGTTGGATCGATGTACGCAAAGGCCGCCCTCCCGCACGCCCTGCCAGCTGGCTTTGGTAAGCTACCCTCACTCGTTGTTGTGTCGAGCGTAAACGTCATCCAAGCGCTCGATATCGTCTTCACCGAGATAGCTTCCCGACTGCACTTCAATCAGCTCAAGGGGAATTTTGCCGGTATTTTCCAGCCGATGGAGCGCGCCAATGGGGATATAGGTCGACTGATTTTCACTCACCAGAAAGCTTTGTTCCTCAAGCGTTACATGCGCGGTTCCCCTCACTACTATCCAGTGCTCAGCGCGGTGATGGTGGCGCTGCAGTGAAAGCCGGCCACCGGGCTTCACGGTAATGTGTTTGACCTGATAGCGCTCGCCGCTGTCCATCGCCTGAAAGCTGCCCCAAGGTCGCTGCACCTGGGGCGCCGAACAGGGCTCGCTGCGCCCCGCCTGAGTAAGCGAAGCCACGAGTTGCTTGACCTGCTGCGCCTGGTCGCGGTGGGCCACCAACACGCTATCCGATGTTTCCACGACGATGAGGTTCTGCACGCCGAGCGTGGCCACAAGACGATGCTCGGCAAACACCAGCGAACCCTGGGTATCGGTTAGCCAGGCATCACCTTTGCTGGCATTGCCCGCTGCGTCAGGCTCAACGGTTGCCCATAGCGCATCAAAACTGCCGATATCACTCCACGCAGCGGCCAAGGGCACTACGGCGGCATGCTCACAGTGCTCCATCACCGCGTAGTCGATGGAGTCAGCCGGGCAACGGCCAAATGCTGCTTCGCCCAGGCGCAGAAAATCCAAGTCGCGGTGTGCGCTATTAACCGCTTCCTGGCAGGCTTCCAGCATGGTCGGCTGTAGCCGCTTTAATTGATCCAGATAGCTTGAGGCGCGCAGCAGAAACATACCGCTGTTCCATAAGTAATCACCGCTTTTGACCAGTTCAGCGGCACGCTGGGCATTGGGTTTTTCAATAAAGGCCGCAAGATGATGGCCGCCTTCCAGCGGCTCGCCGCAGGCAATATAGCCATAGCCGGTTTCAGGCTGGGTCGGGACTACTCCAAAGGTAACGAGATAACCCGCTTCGGCTAACGGCTGGGCAAGTGACACGCTATGCTGGAAAGCTTCTACATCGCCAATCACATGGTCAGCGGGCAGTACCAGCAGCAGTGGGTCATCGCCTGAGTGGCGTGCTAGCAGCGCCGCACAGGCAATCGCTGGCGCAGTATTACGGCCTTCAGGTTCGAGCACCACGGTGGCGGCTTGATTCATTTCGCGCAGCTGTTCGGCCATTAAAAAGCGGTGGCTATGGTGGCCCATCAGCATTGGGGCTGCATCGGTTAACCCGGCTAAGCGGCTTAGGGTTTGCTGCAGTAAGCTTTGAGACGAGGTTAAGCGCAAAAATTGTTTGGGCATCTGCTCTCGGGAAAGCGGCCACAGCCGCGTGCCGCTGCCACCGCTTAAAATTACCGGTTGGATCATTGCTGCGTCCTTGTGGTCGTCCTTGTATCCGGGCGAGTGTCTGTATCATCTGTTAACTCACCAAAATCATCCTGCAGCCAGTGGCGCAGTTGGCTCATCTTGGGCGCGTGACTTGCCTGCTCCAGCGCGGGTAGCGTGCCGGGAATAAAGCCACGCTCTATAAACGGCGCCAATAGCGCTGGATCACCGCTGATAATATGCACGGGTACCGCTGCGCTGGCATCGTCGCCGGTAATCAATGGCGCGGCCTGATGATCACCCAGTACTATCATCAAGGTATGGTCATCCACCACTCGTTCGGCCCAGCGTCCGGCCACTTTTACAGCGTAGTCCACCGACCAGGCATAGTGGTCACGAATACGTTCAATGTCCTGCCACAGTACTTCTGGCGGGTCGCCAGCGTTCTCCCAGGGCGCAAAAATGCTGCCATCCCCAATCAAAGACCACTCATCAATCACCGGCAGAATAGGCGTCCAGGGGGCATGGCTAGAGATTAATGCCAGTTGGGCAAACACCGGCGACTCACCCAGCAAATGGCGCTGAGTATAGTCGAGGGTGAACTGATCGGGCATGGTCACCCAGTTGAGCGCAGGCCCGGCATAGTCGATACCCTTTGCCGCGGCAATTTGATCGAAGCCGTAGGCCTCCCCTTCCGGCCATGCCAGGGTAATAGCGGGCATGACTGCCAAGGTCCGCTGGCCGGTAGCGCTGAAATCATCAATCAAGGTGGAGTGGCCGCTGTCTAACATCAACTGGTACCACAGCTGGTTATCAATCCAACGCCCGCTGAGCGCTGTTGCGTGGGCCAGCCAGGATTGCCCGCCACGAATCGGCGACGCCAACAACCCGGAGACAACATGAAGCTCGCGCTCCTCTAGCCGCTGCTGCATATCGGCAAGGGTCGGCAGCAGAACGTCTGCATAACGGGCATTATCCAGCGCAGAGACGCCATAAGACTCAATAAAGGTCAGCAGCACATTGTGTCCATCGAGCCCAGGTAACCGCTGACTTTCCAGCGGCGCTGCCTCCAATTGCGCGGTAAAGGCCAAGCGCGCGGCGTGAGTATCGGCCATTTGCTGCCATTGAAACCGTGTGCTGTTGACCATCGGCAAACGGGCGCTATCCACCAGCCGCACACCGTTAAGTTCAAGTGCGGTACCGATGGTGGCAATGACTAATAGCGTCAACGCAGCGACACCGGGCAGCCGTTTAATCGAGTAAGTGACGGGAGGAAGTAGTAGTCTCACTAAGCCTAGGGCGATACCAAGCAGCACGGCAGCCCCTGCCAGCATTGCGCAAACCGCCAAAAACTGACCTACATTACCTACTAATAAGTGATAAATGGAGCGCAGCAAAGGTACGTCAAGATAGAGGTTGAGTGGCCGGGCAAACGCCATGTGAGTAGCGGCAGTGCCTAAATTCACAGCTGTCGCCAACATGATCCAACTGACAAGCCCAACACCGGCGACACGACGCGCCTGACCGACGGGAAGCAACAGCATAAGGGGCGCAATGATAAACGCCTCCCAAGCGATCAAATGGGCATCGATCTCTCCAAACCGCCACCATAGCGGCGCAACGAGCAGGACATTCAGCAGTAAGGACGTTAATAATATTCGAATCATCGCATTCTCATTTGTACCTGCTTTAGCTTACAGTGTCTGAAGTACGACCTCTCCATGTTCGGTCTTTAAGAGTGTGTACCCAAGCGCAAGAGAAAAGAGCAAGGAATAGAACGCAATAATCCTGTACGTCCGCATGCAATCGTATAGTTATTGTGTAAAAATTTCACGTACTGCTTGGCTTATTGCCAAACGTTTTGCAGGCCTTCACTCGATAAGGATTTCGCCCATGCGTTTTAGCCGTGTTTGCAGGTGGCAGGTTGGTAATTGGCAAGCTGGTAAGTGGATAGCGAGTAAATGGATAGTTGTACTCGGCTGTGCGGTGGCTTCAACCGCCTATGCCGACGACGACAAACATTTCAGCGCCGTCATTGAGCGCGCCCAACAGCTTGCTGAAGCGCCTTATCAAACCCCTGAAGAGACGCTGCCTGAGGTATTACGTGAACTCAATTACGATACCTACCGGCAAATTCGCTTTGATCCTGATCACGCCTATTGGCGCAATGAGAGTCCCTTTAGCCTGCAGCTATTTCACAGCGGCTTTCTCTTTCAAACCCCGGTTGCACTCAATGTGATCGAAAACGACACAGCCTCCCCGCTTCTCTTTTCGGCGGAAGACTACTCCTATGATGGCAATGCCGAAAAGCTGAAAGAGCACGATTTATCTGGCAGTGACCACGCCGGGTTTCGTCTGCATTACCCCCTAAATAATGAAGAGTACGCCGACGAGTTTGCCGTTTTTCTCGGTGCTAGCTACTTCCGCATAGTGGGGCGCGACCAAGCATACGGACTATCCACCCGCGGGCTAGCGATCGACACCGCCTCGCCTGAGGGTGAAGAGTTTCCGGCGTTTCGCAAATTTTGGCTTTATAAACCCAGCGCAGACGCCAAACAGATTGAGCTATTAGCGTTAATGGACAGCCCCTCTGTCAGCGGTGCCTATCGATTTATTATTGAACCCGGTGAAAAAACGCAGGTAGAGGTGGAAGCGGAACTGTTTGCCCGCGAAGACATTGCCAAGCTGGGGGTTGCGCCGCTCACCAGTATGTTCACTTACGGCGAGGCAAGCCGTGAGCGTCCCGATGATTTCCGCCCCCAGGTACATGACTCCGACGGCCTGCTGATGCATACCGGTAGCGACGAGTGGATCTGGCGCCCGCTCACCAACCCAACACAGCTACGCACTTCGACGTTTGCTGATAGCTCTCCCCAAGGATTTGGCTTGATGCAGCGGGAGCGTGACTTTAACCGCTACCTTGATATCGAAGCACAATACCACCGCCGCCCCAGTCAGTGGGTGGTACCGTTAGATGCGTGGGGGCCGGGCCACGTGGAACTGGTCGAAATTCCGACACCCGATGAAACTCACGACAATATCGTTGCTTACTGGGTCGCGGATGATGCGTTAAATGCTGGCGAATCCCGTCGCCTCCACTACCTGACGCACACGCTCAACACGCAGCCGGAAGAGCACCACCTTGGCCGTGTGATCCGCACCCGCCATGGCAGTGCCGGCGTGCCGGGGCAAGCGGACTCGGCGACGCCAGAGGAGCGTCAGTTCATTGTCGACTTCCAGGGCGGAGCGCTTGAGGATATCACCGCCGACCAACCTGTCGAGCTGGATATCAGCACCCACCAGGGCGAGGTACAACTGCCCCAGGTAACCGCACTCCCCAATGGCGGCTGGCGAGCGAGCTTTCGGCTGCCCGCAAGCGACCAACCCAGTGATGTTCGCCTGCGACTCATGCTGAACGACGACCCCGTTAGTGAAACATGGAATTACGTCTGGTATCCCGATGCCGGATGAAGATATTCAGAAAACCCGCCTAATGCGGCGCATGGCGCTGCAACGGCTGCGGAGCGCGGGCGGGCTTGCTCGCTCGCTGTTTATTTATTGGCGCCCGGGGCGTCAGCGAGGGCTCCAGCGCCTCTACCAGCCGTTTATTCAGCCCGGCACTATCGCCTTTGATATTGGCGCTCACTTAGGTGACCGCAGCGCGGCTTTTCATGCGCTAGGTGCAAAAGTGATTGCCCTGGAGCCCCAGCCTGATCTCGCCAAGTGGTTTAAGCGATTGGTTAGGCCGAAAAGCATCACGCTGCTCCCCATGGCGGCTGGTCCAACAGAGGGCTTTGCCGACATCGCTATTAGCACCGGCAACCCGACGCTTTCCACCCTGGCCACTGAATGGCGCGAACAGATTGGCGAGCGCAATGCAGGCTTTAGCCAAGTGCGCTGGGAACAGCGCTTGCGGGTACCGGTCACCACGCTGGATACGTTAATTGAAGAGTATGGTGAGCCCAGCTTTATCAAAATTGACGTGGAGGGCTTTGAAGCAGAGGTGCTGGCAGGACTAAGCAGCCCGGTGGCCGCGCTTTCGGTGGAGTTTGTGGCTGGTGCATTAGCGGTCAACCACGACTGTGTTAACCATTTAAGTCGTCTTGGCGAGTATCGCTATAACGTGGTCGCTGGAGAGCAGCGCCATTTCCTTTGGGCCGAGTGGCAAACGCCGCAAGCGATGACCGAATGGCTAAGCGCTGGTGCTGACGAGCTAGCCTCTGGCGATCTCTACGCCTGCCGCTCGGATCATCAGTTGCTTCAGAACAATGTTCACAACAATATCCACAACAATGTTTAAACCCTAAAGGCTTTTCATTTCATGATTCACCACTGGCAAACGCTCACCGCACCGCAGTTAGCCGAGTTCGCCCAACGCGACCCGGTAGCGGTGCTGGTACTCGGCGCCATTGAACAACACGGCACCCACCTTCCTCTAGCTACAGACCTGACCATTGGCGAAGGTCTGCAAGCCGCCATGCTGCAGGAGCTTGATCCGCACCTTAATGTGATCTGCCTACCCGCCATTGCCGTCGGCGCAAGCGATGAGCACGCCAGTTTCCCAGGCACGCTGAGCCTACCAGCGCCATTGGCGATCGCCACGCTAGAAGCGTATGGCGACAGCCTGGCCCGCGCTGGCATTCGTCGTCTGGTACTACTTAATAGCCACGGTGGCAATAAAGCGGTGATGGATTTAGCAGGCTTAACCCTGCGGCGGCGGCATGGAATGCGCGTGGTAAAAGCCACCTACACGCGGCTGCCACCGTTAGAAGGCGCCATTGAGGCTGATGAGCTGCGTTACGGGTTACACGGTGGGCTACTCGAAACTGCCATGATGCGCTATTTGGCACCAATGCTTGTCCAGCTAGATCACTATCAAGCCACACCGCCTGCGGCGCCCGCTGGCAATGCCTTAGTGAGTGCAGAGGGTGCAGCAGCGTTTGCCTGGTTAGCGGAAGATTTAAGCTCCCATGGTGTGGCCGGTGATGCCAGCCACGCCAGCGCCGAATTAGGCGAGCGGCTGGTAATGCATTATGCCCGCCAGTTAGCGGCAGTCGTGACAGAAACTGCCCACCTACCGCCGCTAACCAACTAAAACCACTTCACGATTGGAGCAGCTTGAGTTTGCGGCGGTTAACGCTGCCCGCTTAGTACGTCTTCTAACAGATGCCCGCCGCGGGTGGCCTTGGCGTTTAGATAGCGCTGGTTATGATCGGTAACGCTGCCGTACAGCGCCTGGCGCGAGACGACCTCGATACCGCCCTGGCGCAGCGCTTCCATTTTCAGCGGATTGTTGGTCAGCAGCTGCACTTGCTCAATATCAAGAGCGTTGAGCATATCTACCGCCACGGCGTACTGGCGCTCATCGTCCCCAAAACCAAGCACTTGGTCGGCATCCACCGTATCCAGGCCACCATCTTGCAAGGTGTAGGCGCGCAGTTTATTGGCTAAGCCGATGCCCCGCCCCTCTTGCGCCAAATAAAGCAGCACACCGCCGCCCATGGCCTGAATATCGGCGACTGCATTGCGTAATTGCTCGCCGCAGTCACAGCGCAAACTGCCAAACAGGTCACCGGTTAAACACGCTGAGTGCATGCGCAGTGGCACCGCACCTTCCCAACTCTCCGGCTTACCAATAACGACGGCAACATGCTCGCGTAAGCCGTCCGGCTCACGGAAAAGCACAAAGCGGCTTTCAGCGGCATCCTCCAAGGGAATATGTGCTTCGCTAACGCGCTTCAGCATGCCCGGCGCACCGGCCAAGCAGTGCTCAGCGTCTTTAGCGGTAACTTCCAGTAGCCGCCCTTCTGCTAGCTGCTGCTCGATATTCGCAGCGGCCTCTTTGCTGACAAAAGCACATAGCGCTGCTGGAATTAACAGCGCGCGACGCATCAACGTAACGGCCCCTAGTTCGGCTAAACCCGCTGGCTTTAAGCCGCTTAGCAGCCCACCCGCAGGTTGCGAAAGCGCCTCCGCCGTGGCTAAGCCATGCAGCTCATTGGTGCTTATCCTGGTCGCGAGCGGCAAACTGGCTGCTTCAGCGGCTAACGTTACGCCCATGGCTGCCAAGCGGTGACGGGTAAGCACCAGCGAAGGCCGCGCGCCTGCTAACCGAGCAAGCGCTTCGACTGATTCACTGCCTTCCAGTGCCTGCACTAGCAAACGCTGCTCACCGGCATTTACCACTACTGGCAATCCGCGACGGATATCGAAAATAGCTCGTTCAATCTGGTACATGTAGGCCTCCTGGCTTCCTGGCGTGGGGGTTATTACGCGCTCGCGCTGAACGAGTTGCTCGGGCTACTGGCTCTGAACTACTTGCCCTAGACCAAGTAGAGCCCGCATGATGAAGCGGATTTATTAGCGCGGAGGCGTCATGCCCGACTCCCATGTCAATACGGGTGTTAATAGCAGTGTTATGAATACTAGCGGCACTATTTCGCTGGTCGATGCCTGGCAATGGCTCTCGGCTCTGCGTCATCGGCGCCCTTGCGAGGTGGCGATCACCGTGACGCCAAGCGGCGAGTGGCAAACGGATCAGCCGGTCAGTGTTGAGGCGCGTGAGCTGCTCGACTGCCTGACCCCGCTGGCCAGTCGCCTGGCCTGGGTCGTGGCTCAATTGGGCCAAAGCCTTGATGGTCGCATCGCGACGGAAAGCGGCCACTCCCACTACATCAACGGCCATGAAAGTTTGGTTCACCTGCACCGCCTGCGCGCCCTGGTCGACGCGGTGGTCGTGGGCGCCGGCACCGCCAGCGCCGATAATCCTCAACTGACCGTGCGACACGTTAGCGGTACTAACCCGACGCGGGTGGTGCTGGACCCACGCGGCCGTATCCCTAATGACTTGGCGCTGCTGTGTAACAGTGCCGCGCCGACACTGCTGATTGTGGGGCCTGGGGTAGCGAACACGACGCTGCCTGCCCACGTTCAACGTTGCGTGCTGCCACTGGGTGCCAATGGCCAGTTCAATCCGCTTGATGTCATCACCCTGCTGGCCGATAAAGGCCTGCCCCGTGTGCTGATTGAAGGCGGCGGTATCACGGTATCTCAGTTTATCGAAGCAGGCGCCGTTGACCGGCTGCACCTGCTGGTCGCCCCGCTGCTGATCGGCTCCGGCAGACCAGGGCTTCAAATGACGCCCATCCAGACGCTTGAGAGTGCGCTGCGCCCGCCCACGCGCACCTTCCGCTGTGGCGACGACACGCTGTTCGACCTGCATCTGCGGGATACCACCGCCTGAGGGCTGCGCTTTCTCGCGACGGCTCAGCGCCACCCAAATACCTGGTAGGCTCGCCAGCAGCACCAGCACACCGTAGGCCAACGACACCGCCACGCCTTGGGCGGGCGGCAGTCCTACCAGCGCCCAGACACCAGCCGCAGCGCCCTCCCGTAAACCCCATCCGGCCACGGAAAAGGGCACCAACATCGCCAACAGCAACACCGGTGCCAGTGCCAGCACCTCCAATACCGCTAGCTCAACGCCAATTGCCCGCGCCGCACACACCATCACTAGGCCGTAGCTCAGCACAATGACCAGCGACGAGAATAGTTGCTGAGGCCATACATTACGCCGCCATAAGCCACGTTTAACGTCGCGCGCCAGGGCTTGGCACCAATGCGGCAGCCGTGCCAACCGATGGCTTATATGTTGGCGCAACAGCAGGCCGCTGGCGATAACCACGGCGAGAGCAGCCACGACGCCTAAGCCCACCGTAGTAAGTACTGACACTCCCAGCGCGGCATGCCAGAGCGGTGATAGCAGCAATGCCGCGAGCGTTAGCACGACCACAGCCACTTGGCCCGAGGCGCGCTCAATAATGACCGCTCGCCAAGCGCGACCGCGTGACTGCGCCTGAGCAGCATGACGATGTGCCCGCCCGGCGTCGCCCAGTACTCCACCGGGCAACAGCTGATTAACCAGCAGCGCCAAATAGTACTCTCGCAGGGCATAAGCAAACCGCAGCGGTACATCAATCAACCCAGCGGTAAACTGCCAACGCCAAGCGCAGAGCATGATCTGCAGCGTACTGATGACTAACGCCAGCACTACCCAACCAGCCGAGAAGCGCTGCACTTCCGCCACGATGGCCCGGGGGTCGACCCACAACAACACGGCCCCTAGCAAGGCAATACTGAGCACCACCCGCCGTAGCCATGGGCTTTGCAGGCATGGGCGAATGTACGCGCCTAGCCGGGTGCACAACGTCTGAGCAAACCCCATCGGCTTAGGCCTCTTCCTGAGGCTTGGCAAACGGGGGGATGGCAAAGAGATCACGGTGCCCCACCCAAATCCCCAGCTCGCCGTTGGCCACCGCCTGCTGGCGCTGCTCCAACCAGCTGGCAATGCGTGCCGCGGCGTCAGGGGCTTGTTCGGTGGCGGCCTCAGCCCAACCTTCCAACAGCGCCATCATTAACGGCTGCTGGTCATGGTTGCCAGCAGTCAGTTGCCATGGGGTATCGTCCTGCTCAATGCGATAATCGGCCTTCTCAAGGGTAGCTACTAACACCTCTTGAGCCTGACCGCCCAGCGCATCGCCCAAGCCTTTATCGCGCTGTTGGTGGGCAATAAACATAGCCAACAGCCAGTGGTCTTCATCATCCAGCAACGGCTCGCCCTGGGCATCGATAAAGTGCCACTCTCCGGTCACGCTCAGCGCGATTAGAAGCGCTTGTTGCTGCTCGTCACAGCGCACCACTAATGCCTCGATCCATTGCTGAGAAACCAGATCAAGCAGCGCCGACGCCGTGACTAGGTGCGCATCGCCCAGCGGTACATCGTCAAGCGGCTCCAGCGATACACAGTGCGTTTCGACGGCCACAGGCTGCCCTTGGCTATCGCTTAACCCGGCGGCACGCTGGCGCGCCTGCGCTAACAAAATGGCATCGTGGTCAATCAACTCCCATCGCTGGTGGGCGCTAAAACGCGGGGCCAGAAATCGCATATTGCTCCCCCGGCCACAGCCAAGATCCGCGATCATCGGCGTTGAGCTACGTGCCTCCAACCACTCTGAAGCGAACTGAGCAAGGCGCTGGCTGCGTGAGGCGAAATCAGCGGCCTCGCGCAGCGTTAGCCAATCGGATTCAAACTGACTCCCAGCGCGCAAGGTTAGCGAATCATTGGCGGCATGGTTTTGCGCTGTTAACGCCGCGGCGAAGGCCTCGCTCGCCGCCTGCCAATCGCTTAACTGGCCACGGGCCTGCGCAGCGCCATGACGCAGTTGCTGACGCAGTTTTGCATCGTTACAAAATCGGCTCAACGCGTCTTGAAGCGCCGCAACATTGCCCGGTTCAACGCTTAAACCTGCACCTTCTGGCAAGGTGTCGCGTAGCGCGCCACCGGTGGTGGTAATCACCGGCAGGCCATGGGCCAAGGCTTCGGTGACCACCATGCCATAGCCCTCGTACCAGGAAGGCAGCACTAATGCGTGCGCGTGTTGGTAAGCCGCTTCCAACGTCTCGCTATCGCACTCGCCGTGGAGGTGCACACTGCTTTGTAAACCGTTCTGATCAATCAGCTGTTGCACGCGTTGCGTAAACGCCGCGTCTCGCGCGCCGCCATAGCAGTCGCACTGCCATTGATCACCGGCCACTCCCGCTAGCGCTTGAACCAGAACATCTTGCCCCTTGCGCGGCGTTAGCGTTGCCACACATAGCAGGCGCAGCGTTTCACCAGCTTCTGCTTCTGGGCTAACCGGTGCCTGGGCCACGCCCGGTTCCACTACGGTGACACTTGCATTGATGGGTATGGCGTAGTGCGCTGCCAGTTCCGGCAAACGCCGAGCGGTAAAATGGCTGGTGACAATAGTGCGCGCCACAGAAGCCAGCGCGGTTAACTCGCTGCGATGAAAGCGCTGCTGATCAGCCTCATCAAGGCCCAGTTCATCGCCTAAGGGATGGTGCAGCAGCGCGGTAATGTCCAGCCGCGTTGCATGCTGGGCAACCACGTCAGGCAGCGCCCCCATGGCCAAGCCATCGATCACCACCGCCGCATGGTCGGGAAGTGTCTCAAGCGCTTGAGCTAGTGCCGCTGCCGCTTCGGCGTCCGCATCGGGAAACACGCCTGCCAGGCCCACGACGTCAATCTCCCAGCCCTGGTCACGTAGGGCCGAGACAATACGCGCATCGTAGATATAGCCACCGGTGCGCTGAGCAGGGTCACCGGCAACGATCAAGGTAAAACGCCGACTCATAGCGCGCCTTCGTAACTAGCCCAGGCTACATGAGACTCGTGCAGTTTGATCTCCATATGGGTAATGCCCTGGGCGGTGGTGCCCATTTTGCCTTCGCCGATCGCTTTGGCTAGCTGGTCGAAAATCACCTTAGCCATAAATTCGGTGGTGGTGTTTTTACCTTTAAATTCACTTACGTCATCCAGGTTTTGAAAGTTGTAGCCTGCCAATACCTCTTTGACTGTTTCGCTGGCAAGGCCAATATCGATCACTAAGCCATCCTCATCCAGCTCAGGGCGCTGGAAAACCACATCCACCACATAGGTGGCGCCATGGGTACGCTGGGCGGGGCCAAATATCTCGCCGTTAAAGCTGTGGGCAATCATAAAATGGTCACGAACGCATAAACGAAACATAAAAACTCCTGATTAATTGTTTAAAAACACAAGTTATGCGGAATATCGCAGCCGATGGCAGAGCTCAACACTACCGCGCCCAAACAGCGTATTAGCAAGCGTAGGCAATTGTTTAAAGTCGCTTTCACCGCTGATCAGTGCATCCAACCGCTCATCCACCAGTAAGCTCAGCGCGAGCCTAAGGCGACGCTGGTAGTCCCAACGTGGGCGAAGTTTTGGTGGCAGTTGGCCTACCTGGCTGGCTTTAAGCGTCAGCCGCTGGGAGTGGAAAGCGCCGCCCAAAGGAATCGCGACGTCGCCCTCGCCAAACCAGCTCATTTCGATAATGCGCCCTTCGCTACCCACTACCTCCAAGGCCTGGCGCAAGCCAGCCGAGTGGCCGCTGGCATGGATCACGCAATCTTGATCATGGGGGGCTTGTTCAGGTGTGGCGAAGGCAACGCCTAGCTGCTCGGCGAGCTGGCGGCGCGCTGGGTTGATGTCGACCAAATGCACATCGACGCCGGGTACCTGGGCACACAGGTACGCCACTAGCGCACCGACGACACCGGCACCAATAACGCAAATCCGCTCGCCCAGCATGGGCTCGGCATCCCACACGCCGTTGATGGCCGTTTCCATATTGGCGGCCAATACGGCGCGTTTAGCGGGCACATTGGCAGGCACTTCAAGCACCGCTGAAGCAGGTACGGTGTAGTAGTCCTGGTGGGGGAACAGGCAAAAGACGGTTTTATCTAAGAGCGCGTCCGGCCCTTGTTCAACGCGACCAACGCTGCAGTAACCGTACTTGACCGGGGCGGGAAACTCACCTGACTGAAAAGGGGCGCGCATGCGCGAAAATTCGCTTTCAGGCACGCGACCGTTAAACACCAGCGATTCGGTGCCTCGGCTAATACCGCTGTACAAGGTGCGTACCTGCACTTCATCCTGAGCGGGCGTCGCCAGAGGCTCAGCCCGCAACTCGCCTTGGGCTGGGCTGGTCACCCAGAAGGCGGTGGCGCAGCGGTTTTTGCCAGCGTATAGATTTTTGCCAACATCGTCAGGCGTCGACATGAGCGATCCTTTTCGTTACAAGCTCAACTAAACCGAGCTCTATTTCATTCCATTGAAAGTAGCGTGGGGCCATGGCGCTGCACATTAAGGCGAGGTTGCTCGTTATGTGACTTGGCCCCTTACCATACTGGACGACCACCTCTTGAATGGCCTCATGCAGAATAGTCATTAATGGCTCACCATCTTTAGCGTAGCGGTTGAAGAGAAATTATTCGATTAACAATGTGCAACACTTGAAGCTAACTAGACTATTTTCTTTGATCATATAGACAACCCTACCTTCTTCTACAAGAATGGTACATATAAAAATACTTGCATCATTTATTTCAACTGCGGACAGCGATGCCGCTTCGTGAGCCACCATGCCGTTTTTTTCAAATGCCTCATCCATGACACTACCCAAACGGCTTTATAGCGCTGCAGAGCTACTGCTGGGCGGCTTGGTGCTAATGATTGTAGGTATAGGATTACCTCAATTAATGGCTACCTCGGCCAATTGGTGGGTTGCCTTGGCCTTCTACACGTTTATAGCTATCTTAGTGATGGTGTTCTGGCCCCACGGCTCACTGGGCTGGGCAAACCGGGTAACGCTTGCCCGCGCAGTATTAGTCGCGCTGCTGGCAGGTGCGCTCGCCGCCAATGCGTTTGTAGAGGTCATCTGGCAGTGGTTGGCAATTGCGGTGATCGCTCTACTGTTGGATGGCGTTGATGGCTGGATTGCCAGGCGCACCAAAAGCCACTCGCTATTCGGCGCGCGCTTTGACATGGAGCTGGATGCCCTACTGATACTGCTGCTTTGCGCAGGATTGCTGCGGTTAGAGTCTCTGGGCCTGTGGGTGCTGATGATTGGGGGGATGCGCTACCTGTTTGTAGCCGCCAGTTGGCCGTTCCCCTGGCTTGCAGAACCGCTGTTCGAAAGCTTTCGCCGTAAAGCCGTATGTGTCTGGCAGGTGGTTGCGCTGCTGTTGGCGTTAACGCCACTTACCTCCCACTTTGCTGCCAGCCTGCTGGCCATTAGTGCATTGATTTCATTGCTATATTCTTTTGGTATTGACGTTTGGTGGCTGTCTCGAAAAACATTACCCTCCTAACGACTGCGTCTTATAGGGAGCCGTTTGGCGGCTTAGGAGCCACCCATGCACAAGCAACAAGAGCTTTACAAGAATCGGCGTGAAGCAGGGCGAAAGCTTGCCCACGCATTATCCGGGGCGCGATATGACCTAGTGCTGGCATTACCTCGTGGGGGTGTGCCCGTTGCCTACGAGGTAGCGATAGCCCTTAAACTTCCGCTTGATGTGGTCATCGTGCGTAAGATTGGCGCGCCTGGGCAACCCGAGATTGGGCTAGGCGCTGTCGTCGATGGCGATCCCCCTCAGGTGATATGGACCGCGGATGTGCTACAGTTTTTTCAGCCTTCTGAACGATATCTTGAAGCTGAAGTAGAGCGCCAACTAAGCGAGATAACCCGCCGCCGGCAGGCTTATATTGGTAACCGGGCACCCATTAACGTCAGCGAACGTCGAGTATTATTGGTGGATGATGGTATCGCCACCGGCGGAACCGCCAAAGCAGCCGCCAGAGCACTACGCCAGGCAGGCGCCGCTTCCGTCACTCTGGCAGTGCCTGTCGCCCCGCAGTCCACACTGGATGAGTTAGCTACCGAGGTTGACGATTTGGTCTGTTTAGCTACTCCCGAGCCCTTTATCGCTGTTGGCCTTCACTATCAGGATTTCACCCAAACCAGCGATGACGAAGTGATCACCCTTTTGCAGAAGGCTCACTCTTTTTAACGCCCTCTTTGATATAGATTAAAAGACAAAAAAGCCAGCTTTCACCACGTTTGAACGACGTATGAAAGCTGGCTTTGTTTAAGCTTGGGCTAGGCTTTTACGCTGCCTTAGGCAGCCATCGCAGCACACTCACTGGCACAATGATGGCACGCTTTAGCGCACTCCTGACAATGCTCGGCATCGTGTTTGGCACACTCATCACCGCACGCTTTGCAAATATCAGCACATATCCGGCAGATTTCCTTGGCGTATTCACTCCCCTGGGCCATGAAGGAAGCTGCCAAGCGGCAAATTTGCGCGCATTGGCGATCCAGACGAATACACTCAGCCATCATTTTCACATCATCTTCTTGCAAGCAGGCCGTGGCGCAAGCATCACAATAAACGGCACAGACATTACACGCTTCAATACACGACTTATATTTTTCAAATTCCATCTTTCCACCCTCCTTGTCAAAAAACGAGAGCACGGCTGGACGTTCGCAAGATAAGGCCTTACAAGCCGTACGTTGAGCTCCAATGGGCCGCATTTCTATGGAGTTCGTATAAAAGAGTAGAACAGCCTGCTTTCAACACAAGCGAAGCAAGCGGCCTCATTAACGGCCTAGCACTCCAATCCTAGCCGCTGGTGCCACTCGGCAAGACTCTCATCCGGATACTCATCAAAGCATTTGTCTTGAAACTGCGCATTGACCTCGACCCAGTCCGCCCGGCTTCCCAGCATCATGTGCGTTTTCTTGGGAGGGGTCGGCAAGTCGGTATCAATCGCTGAGGCAAAGGGATGCACCAGCTCGGGCCAATCGGGGTCATAAACCCATAGCGACGATGCGCAGTGTTTGCAGAAATGCCGCTCCCCTGTGCTCTGCTCCCCCTTGATAAGCGCGCGATAGACGCTGATATGCTCTTCACCCCTCACCTTTAGCGTTTCGTTATCGCCGCTAAGGTTGATGGCGTAGCCGCCACCGCCTGCCGTTTTGCGACAGATGGAGCAGTAACAGCGGTTGAAAGGATAAGGGTGGTGTGACGTCACACTAAACGTCACTGCTTGGCAGTGGCATGATCCTTCGAGCAGCATAGTTGCCTCCAGTGCTGGCTTGAATACGCTTTAACTCTATTCACTATAGCCAAACCAGCGTAAGCCCCGCATTTTTCTGCGGGGCTGAGCCTCTATTTTCAAACTACTGCCTATTTTCAATCTACCGCCCATTTCCACCTACTGCTCATATTAGCCATCACACGGTAGGACAAGCCTCGTTAGCTTTAGGCGGGCAATTCCCCCTGGTTAACATCTTCTTCAGTGTTCATGGTCGAAGCGTGATGGCTGGTCAAAGGACCAGCCAGCTTGCGCAGCGCTACGTAGAACACCGGAGTCAGGAACAGGCCAAACAGCGTCACCCCAATCATGCCGGCAAACACCGCCGTACCCAGCGCCGCCCGTACCTCGGCGCCTGCGCCGGTCGCGATTACCGAAGGCAACACCGCCGCTGTGAAGGCGATCGACGTCATGATGATCGGCCGCAGCCGCAACCGGCAGGCTTCCAGCGCCGCTTCCACTACGTCCTTGCCCTGCAACTCCAGCTCACGGGCGAACTCCACGATCAGGATGGCGTTCTTACACGCCAGGCCAATCAGCACCACCAGGCCCACTTGGACAAAGATGTTGTTGTCGCCGCCACCAAACCAGACGCCAATCAGCGCCGCGAGCATCGACATAGGCACGATCAGAATCACCGCCAGCGGTAGCGTCCAGCTCTCGTAGAGGGCCGCCAACACCAGAAATACCAGCAGGATCGACAGCGGGAAGACCACCAGCGCCGCGTTGCCTTGGGTGGACTGCTGGTAGCTCAAATCGGTCCACTCCAACGCCATGCCCGGTGCCAGCACCTCTTCCGCCAGGGCGGTAATAGTATCCATTGCTTGTGTGGAAGAGAGTACCCGGGGATCGAACTCGCCGGCCAGGTCCGCCGCCGGGTAGCCGTTGTAGCGCAACACTGGGTCCGGGCCGAAGGTTTGTCGGATATCCACCATCGTGCCGATGGGCACCATTTCCCCCTGGTCATTACGAGTGCGCAGTCGGGCGATATCTTCCACGCTGGCTCGGTAAGGAGCGTCCGCCTGGGCGATCACCTGCCAGGTGCGGCCAAAGCGGTTGAAGTCATTCACATAAGTCGAGCCAAGATAGGTCTGCAGGGTGTCGAACAGCTCGGTCAAGGGTACGCCCTGGGCCTTGGCCCTCAGCCGATCCACCTCGGCATCCAACTGCGGCACGTTGGATTGATAGCTGCTGATTGGAAAGCCCATCCCCGGCGTTTGCGCAATCGCGCCTTGGAGTTGGTTCACCGCCTGCTGCAGCGCCCCATAGCCAAGGTTGCCGCGATCCTCGATAAACAGCTGAAACCCAGACCCATTGCCTAGCCCCAGGATCGGCGGAGGCATAAAGGAGAACGCAAAGCCCTCTTTCAAGCCGCCAATTCCCTGGTTGATGCGGGCATTTATTTCCGCAGCGCTAAGGCTGCGCTCACCAAAGGCACTAAGGGTAAGAAAGGCCACACCGGTGTTGGAGGTATTGGTGAACTGCAGCGCGTTCAGGCCGGGAAAGGCAATGGCGTGCTCCACACCTTCGGTCTCCATGGCAATGTCCACGACGTCCTGAAGCATCTGGTCGGTTCGCTCCAGCGACGCACCTTCCGGCAGAATTACGCCCGCGATCAGATAAAGCTTGTCCTGCACTGGAATAAATCCAGGCGGCACCGCCTTGAACATCACCCCGGTGCCCAGCAGCAACAGCGCGTAGACCACAAACACCGCACCACGATGCTTCAGGGAGCGGGCCACACCGCCCTGGTACTTGTGGGAACTGGCGTTAAAGAAACGGTTGAAAGGACGAAAAATCCAGCCAAACAGTTTATCGATGACTCGAGTGAGTCGATCTTTGGGCGCGTCGTGGGGCTTGAGCAGCATCGCCGCCAGCGCGGGCGACAGGGTCAGCGAGTTGATGGTGGAGATCACCGTGGAGATGGCAATCGTCACCGCGAACTGGCTATAAAACTGACCGGTCACCCCCGACAGGAAAGCCATGGGGATAAACACCGCACACAGCACCAGTCCCACGGCGATGATAGGCCCGGAGACTTCACGCATAGCCTGATGCGCGGCGGCCTGGGGCTTGAGGCCTTCCTCGATGTTCCGCTCCACGTTTTCCACTACCACGATGGCGTCATCGACCACGATACCGATGGCCAGCACCAGCCCAAACAGGGTCAGCGTGTTGATGGAGTACCCCAGCAGGTAGAGCGCCCCAAAGGTGCCGATCACCGAGACCGGCACCGCCAGCAGCGGGATAATCGACGCACGCCAGGTCTGCAGGAACAGCGTGACCACCAACACCACCAGCAACACGGCTTCCAGTAGGGTGGCTATCACTGACTCTATAGAGTCATTCACAAAGATGGTGGTGTCGTAGACCGCTTCGTACTCAACACCTTCAGGGAACTGCTCGGACAGCTCATCCATGGTGGCGATCACCTGCTCGCGAATCTCCAGCGCATTGGCCCCCGGGGCCTGGAATATCCCCACACCCACCGCGTTTTTGCTGTCCAACTGCGAGCGCAGCGTATAGTCCCCGGCGCCCATTTCCAGCCGGGCCACATCCGAAAGCCTGAGGATCTCTCCGCTCTCGCCGCGCTTCAGCACGATGTCGCCAAACTCCTCCACTGTTTCCAGCCGCCCTCGGGCGTTGATCAGGGTGAGAAAGTCACTCTCTTCAATGGGTTCGGCTCCCAACTGCCCGGCGGAGACCTGCACGTTCTGTTCGCGCATGGCTCCCACCACATCGCTGGCTGTCAGGCCGCGGGTGGCTATGCGATCGGGATCAAGCCACGCCCGCATGGCGTAGTCCCCACCGCCAAATATCTGTGCATCCCCAATCCCTTCGAGCCGGGCGAGACGGTCACGGACATTCAGCCGCACATAGTTGCGCAAATAAAGGGTGTCATATTCACCGCTGGGCGAGGTTAGGTGAACGACCATCAGAAACGTCGGCGACTGTTTCTGGGTAGTGACACCTTGACGACGCACAGCTTCCGGTAGCCGGGCCTCGGCCTGGCTAACGCGGTTCTGCACCCGAACGGCGGCCTGCTCGGCATCGGTGCCTGGGCGGAAGGTGACGGTCATTTGCAGCACGCCATCAGAACCCGCCACGGACTTGAGGTACATCATGTCCTCGACGCCATTGATGGCTTCTTCCAACGGCGTCGCCACGGTCTCGGCAATTTCCTTCGGGTTGGCGCCGGGGTAGACCGTACGAACCACCACCGATGGCGGCACCACGTCCGGGTACTCACTAATGGGCAGATTGGGAATGGAGATCAGCCCCACCGCCAGAATAATGATCGATAGCACCGCCGCAAAAATCGGTCGATCCACGAAGAAACGGGAGAAATTCATGGCGGTTAATCTTCCCTGGCAGCAATGGTGGGCTGAGCGTTCACCGGCGGTACATCAGCCACCTTATGAGGGGCGACTTCCATACCCGGCATAAAGACTTTTTGCACCCCATTAACGATCACTCGGTCACCGGCGGTGAGCCCTTCAGTGATGACGGTTTGTTCTGCCACTTGGCGCCCGGTGGTTACCTGGCGCCGCTCTGCGCGGTTATTGGCATCCACCACATAAACGTAGCGGCGATCCTGGTCGGTTAATACCGCCTTGCGATCCACCAGCAGCGCCTGCTCTAAACGCGCTATCGGCATTTCGACCCGCGCAAATTCCCCAGGCCGGATGCGACCATCAGGGTTGGCCAGCACCGCTCGGAACTGCAGAGTTCCCGTATTGGGGTTCAAATGGTTGTCGATAAAGTCCAAGGCGCCTGCGTGTTGCCGCTGCGGGTCGCCGCCCAACTCAATGGTGAGGCTGTTCGGCATATCACCGATTAGCAGTGTCTGGCTGGCAAACGCGGCTTGTTCGTCCGCCTCGAAATAGACATGCACCGGATCGATGCTCACCAGCGTGGTCAAAAGGCTCTGATCGGCGTTGGCCAGATTGCCGCGGGTTACCATTGCCCGACCGGCACGACCACTGACCGGCGCCGTAATGCGGGTGTATTCCAGGTCTAGCTCGGCGGTATCTAACGCTGCCTCGGCGGCATCCACCATAGCGCGAGCATTATTCAGTGCCGCTTGACGCTGGTCGTGCACCTCTTGGGAAATGGCCTGACGCCCCAGCAATACCCTGGCGCGCTCGGCTTCGCTGCCAGTCTGAGCCAGTTGGCTCTTGGCCTGAGCAAGATCCGCCTGGGCAGCACCAACACGGGCCTGATAAGGCCGCTGATCAATCAGGAACAGCAGATCCCCCTGCTCGACCAGTTCGCCCTCTTCAAACGCCACTTCCTGAATATAGCCACTCACCCGGGCTCTTAACGCAACCGTTTCAGCCGCTTCCACCCGCCCGGTAAACGACTCGCTCAAGACCACCGGCTGAGCGACGATTTCCGCGACGTCGACTTCCGGCGGCGGCGGAGAAGCAGGCGCTGCTGCCTCCTCACTTTTGGCCTCGCACCCGGTCAACAAGGCCGTTAGCAGCAGAAACAGAATCACCGCCCGGCTGCTTGCAAAACGGCTTCTTTGAGACAGACTTCCCATGATGACTTGCTCCAGTGGCTACCGAAAACCGATAGCAGCGTTCGTTGTACATTTCGCACCGCGCAGGCGGTTGACGATTTAACTAGTCGTTTACGCAGCGTCAGAATCGACAGTCGTTTATTGTTATCAGGAGGGCTGAATGGGCTGGCATGATCGAGCAGTGGCTTACTGTCAACCGGACGTTACTCAACATAGGCGACACGAACGCATTCGAGGTAGCGGGTTTCTGCGGGAAGATTGCCTAATTCTGCCGTGGCGGGTGAAAGCATTAACAAGGCGGGCGACTCAAGATAAAGCGCTATTTCCGCGCCTGAGCTTGATGAAGGTCTGATGACACACAGCGTGGATTGCCGGTTTCTGCGAGGTGCTTGCCTGAACCTGCAAAAACACATGAAAAAGCCTTCGATTGGTAAAGCGAAGGCATATACTTCGAGCTGTTAGGGAGGAGAGCCATTGACCGTTATCGTACCTGAGCAGATCGCCCATTTCAGCGACAGCCTGCCCCAGCAGCTGAGCCAAATCGCCCGCCGTTGGACGCCCTTGGAAGAGCTCCAGGATACGGCGATTGCCGAAGTGCAACTCGTGCGTGCTGACGCCCCCACCAGCTTTCACTGTGCCGTATACGAGCCGTGCCTGTGCTTTGTCATTCAGGGCAGCAAGACCGTGCTATTGGGTGACAAGGAGATCGTTTACACCGGCCCCAGCTACATGGCGAGCGCCGTTCATCTACCGGTGGTAGGCAGGATTGACCATGCGACTCCCGAGCGCCCTTACCTGGCGGTTAAGGTCTCGGTGAATCCTCAGGAGGTAGCGGGACTGATACTAGAACTGGGCGACACAGCACCGCCCGCGGGGAATGATGCTATCTGCCCCGAGATGGACTGCGGTTTAAAGTCGGCCCCCATGGATTCACGTATGCAGAGCGCGCTTTACCGGCTCTTAAGCCTGCTCGACGCCCCTGAAGATATTAAGGTGCTTTCGCCCCTAGCCCGTCGTGAGCTGATCTATCGGGCACTGATGGGTGCAATGGGGCCTCACATGCGCCGGTTTACCACCTCGGACTCCCAGGCTAACCGCATTGCGCGGGTCATCTACGCTCTTAATGAGCACTACGCCCAGCCGCTAAAAATCCGCGAGCTGGCGGCAGTCGCCAATATGAGCGAATCAACCCTGTACCACAGCTTCCGGCAAGTCACCCGTATGTCGCCGCTACAGTTTCAAAAGAAGCTACGCCTACATGAAGCGCGGCGGCTCATGCTGGCCGAAGGGTTGGAAGCAGCCACTGCCAGCTACCGGGTAGGTTATGAAAGCCCCTCCCACTTCAGCCGCGAATACAGCCGCATGTTTGGTGCCCCGCCGCGGGCAGATGTTAGCCAGTTGCGTGCAGCCGGAGCAGCGCCGCTGCCCGCTTAGTCGGCAGCGTTATGGGTATCTAACGCAGTTGGTAGGGAAGCAAACTCACTCTGCAGGCAAACGTTGGCTGCATCGGCACCTGTTTTATCGAACGTGTCGTAAAAACACATCTGATTAGAACCGGCTTTTTTGGCTTGATACATCGCCTGATCCGCGGCTTCTAACAACGCATCGGGAGTGGAGGCAACGTCAGGATAAAAAGCGATCCCAATGCTGACGGAAATCTGAATGCGCTGTTGCCCCATGTGAAATGGCATCGCCAGGGCATCGATGATCGTCTGCGCCACAAGCTCGACATCTTTGCGCTGCTCGGCGCCGGTGAGAATCACGGTAAATTCATCCCCACCTAGACGGGCAACCGTATCGTTGGCTCGCACACAGTCGGCAAGGCGTTCCGCCACATCAGACAGTATGCGGTCCCCCGCTTCATGGCCAAGCGAGTCGTTGACGTCTTTAAAGCCGTCAAGATCCATAAAGAGCAGCGCAAGAGGCCGACTACGGCGCTTGGCATGTTTGATTTCCTGCTCCAACCGGTCCAGAAAAAGGCGCCGGTTCGGCAAGCCGGTCAAAAGGTCGTAGTGGGCGTTATGCCATGCTTTCTCTTCCGCAATGGCCTGCTCAGTAATATCGCGGGAAATGCACACCGTCGCTTCAGTGTCTTGTTGTTCATCAAGCACGGGGGCAAGTAGATACTCGAACCGCTCACCCTGGCCAGAAGCAAAGGTGTGGGCAAACTTACCGCGAAAAGTAGTCTGTTCAGCAATGACCTTATCCAAATTGCGCTGAAAGTCAGAGGCAAAGGAAAAGCCAAGATCAAACGTGGATTTACCAATAATCGCCTCAGGCGCCATCGCGAACAAATCGGCAGTGGCCTTATTGGCATAGATAAACCGACCGTCGAGATCCAGCACGTAAATTGGGTCGGGCGATGCGAGTAGAATGGCGCCAAACAGGCGGGTTTCCATCTCTTTTTCGGTAGCGTACTGCTCCAATGATTCAGCGACGGCCTGGTCTATCGCTTCATGGAAACGGGTGAGATCTTCAAGCCGTCGGCCCGCAAGTGTTGGGTGCGCTTTACTCCAGTGCGACACCACGCTCGCGCGCAGCGCCCGAAACTCAGATACCGTTTCAATAACGGTGAAGCCGCTGTTCTGGCGGTCCCCTCCGTGCACTTCTGCCCAAGTCTCTTCCTCACCCTTTGGCGCGTCCCCTTTCGATTTAGCAGCCTGTGCGGACTCATCCTGATGTGAATCGATATCAGCGGCAATCGCCAACAGCATTTCCTTGGCATGATCGCGCAGACTGTCCCTGTCCATATTCTTAGCATGATAGAGGGTCTTAGAAAATCTTTCCCAATCAAGCAGGATCGCCTCTATTTCAGTCCGAATAAACGCCGCTAATCGCATATTAATCTCTACTTATTTAGCTCAAATTAACAACAGAAAAGATCAAGTAAAATGCCCGCTTCATGCGAATTTTCACTTAATATCCCTGTTTCAACCATGCTCAGCATGCTAACAGAAAGCGTTAGTAAGTCAGTGAGTGGCTACTTTAGCACGAGCACCCAATGTCGAAGCATGATTTTGTCTGCTCGGTGGTGACTACCCAGTGTTTGAACAACGAGAACCTAAACAACTGTGCTTAATTTCATTAATTTAAAAACCACACATAAGCGACTATCTGAAAATTTAAACTATGATTTAAAAATCCACCAAATGATTAACACTAACTTAAATATTAAAAGGAAATACTGCCCGATTAACCAGAGCAGGCATAAGATTAAAAAAGGCAACAAAATCAGCTAGCACACACATTGTTAGCCAAGGCTATGTTAGTTCGCTATTTCAAACTTTATTTTTATAAAACCACCTTGTTTGTTTATTAAAAGCTGATAGGATTCAGCACTATTAAATACCCGACGATTAAACTCAAGTATGGATTCTGCTTTCATACTGACGGGATTCTACGCGGTACTTTTTTCAGTGAGCGAGTGCATATTTCATGACGCCTATCACCCTGCTATTCCTGGCCGTTTCCATGTCGGCAGACGCCTTTGCGGCCTCTCTCAGCAAAGGCGCCGAGCTGCAAAAGCCTCGTTTCCGGCATGCTATTGGTATTGGCTTGGTATTTGGCGTGATTGAAGCAATAACACCAGTGCTTGGCTGGGCGGCGGGTAAGGCATCGCAGCAGTATGTGCAGGCCTGGGATCACTGGGTGGCCTTTACGCTGCTCTCGATTATTGGCCTACATATGATGTATGCCGGGCTCAAGAAAGACGACAAGATAGAACAGCGCAAACAAACACTCTGGTTATTAGTGTTAACCGCCACGGCGACTAGTATTGATGCCATGGCCGTGGGCGCCAGCCTTGCGTTTATTGATGCCAACATTATCGCCACCAGCTTAGCGATTGGCCTCGCCACCACCGTCATGGCTTCCATGGGCACCTTCCTGGGCCACAAACTCGGCAAGTTTGTTGGCCACTGGGCGGAGCTGATTGGCGGCGTCGTATTGATTGGTATTGGTTTAGCAGTATTGGCAGAACACACCGCGTTTTTTTGAAGAATTCCCTCCCCTCCAGGCTTCCTACTTCCCCAGCTCGTTAGCGCGTCTACCTGTACTGTTCAAGCCTTAGGGAGTAGGGTAGCCATCCGGATTGATCCTCTCAGCGCTTTGTTGCTGCTTTATTGCAGCTTTCTGCGCGCGTTTAATCCGGCCCCTCTATTAAGGCGCTTCCAACGCCTGAACTTGCACGACCAGGCTGCCAACCGCAGTCTCATCTCGCTACAGACATACCTAGAAAGATGTTCTGTTTTTTACTTACGTCCTGTCGCGGCCACCCCGTAAAGGGAACTGTGGTTGCTATTTAGGATGCTAGGGCTGCAAAGCCTACGGGTATTCAATGAACGAAGAAAATTTCTATCAATTCTCTACTCTGACTGTGCTCGCCTTACTGGCGGCTTTTTATGGCGGCACTTACCTGCTGACCCTGCTGATTAAGAAGAAAAAGGAAAATACCGACGCCTTTATGGTGTCCAACCACCAGATCGGCTTTGGCCTTGGCGCTGCCAGCATGACCGCTACTTGGATCTGGGCGGCCTCGTTCTACGGCGCGGCCACCTCAGGTTACACCTACGGTATTTCCGGCCCTTTGCACTATGGCCTATGGGGCGCGTTGATGATTCTGTTCATCTATCCCTTTGGTCGTCGCTTTCGCAAACTGGCGCCCAATGCCCACACCCTCGGTGAGCTGATCCACGCCCGCCATGGCTCTTCCAGCCAGTTGATTCTCGCCTCCTCCAACATTCTGGGTAGCATCATCAGTCTGATGGTGAACTTCACCGCTTCCGGCGCGCTGGTCTCGGTGCTTTCCCCCCTCTCGTTCCAGGCCGGTGTGATTATTGCCGGGGTTGGGGTGCTCTCCTATACGCTGTGGTCAGGTTTTCGCGCCTCGGTGCTGACGGATTTCGCTCAGCTAATGGCGATGATGGCCGTGGCCATTCTGATTATTCCAGCGGTGATGTTTGCCCTCGGCGGCCCAGAAACGTTGTCAGACGGCATGAGTCTCCTTACGCCAGAACAAGCCAACCTGTTCTCGATGGACGCGATTCTCAATCAAGGTGCGCCCTTCTTTGTGGCGGTGCTGGCTTACGCGATTGGTAACCAGACCATCTCCCAGCGGCTATTTGCCGTGCGTGAAGACCATATCAAACCGACCTTTATCACCGCGACCATTGGTTACGGTGCGATCGTCATTGGCCTTGGCATGATTGGCTTGATGGCGCTGATGACCGGCATGGAGCCCATTGGTGGCGACATGAACAACCTGATCCCGCAGATGGTTTCGATGTACCTCTCGCCGGTGTTTATCGGGCTGTTCTTTATCCTGGTCATCGGTTCGCTCTCCTCTACCGCTGACTCGGACCTCTCTGCCATGTCGGCGATTGTGATGGCCGATGTGTACGGCAAGAACATCGCCAAAAACAAACCTGACCCGACCAAGATGCTGTTTATCGGCAGGCTGACCATGATCGTTGCAACGCTGATTGGGGTGATTCTCGCCAGCTTCTCGATGGACATACTGATCATGCTGGTCTTTGTTGGTGCTCTTTGGGGCGCGATCGTGTTCCCGGTTATCGCCAGCTGCTTCTGGGATCGAGTGACTAACAAGGCCTTCACCTCTGCGGTGATCGCGGGCCTAGTGATGTTCTGCGTCGCACGATTTGAGTTGCTGCCCTTGGTCGGCGTAGTCGGCGGGCTATTCGAACTACTCGCCGCCGTCGGCGGTGGTGTGGTGCTCGGCTTGATGGCCTTCGGGTTCTGCGGACGCCGGGTGGGTGTGATCTTCGGTGCACTCTGCGCCATCGTGCTGGCCTATTTCTGCGTCGGATTCCTGCGGGACTACACGGTGCTACTGGCTTCACTCATGGCCTACGGCGTCAGCACCATTGTCTGTATCGGCGTCAGCCTGATGAGTTCCAATAAGTTCGACTTCACGCAGATTAATCAAAAAGTGATCAACTACGACCCGGCCAAGCCTGCGACTCAAGGCTAAGCCCAGCGTCACGCTAGAATCACTTCATCCGCTGGTGCGCCAAGCGCACCAGCCAAGCAATAGGAAAGCGCATGCAAACCTTTATCTTGGCGTTATACGTACTGATCTGGCCGTTAATATCACTCGCCATATTCGCGATCATCGGCATCGCCACCGTCAAAGACATCCGCATTGCACGACGCAATAAGCGCGAGCTGGTGTGACATAGCTATTCATTGATGAACAGCAATAGTAGGGGGAGTAAGTGCGGCAAAGGACTGCCGTGACTTACAGGCCTACATTAAGCTCCAAAAGGCATCGACCAGCGGATTTTTTAAGTTTTTCTTCAACGTAAACAAGCCAATATCGTAGGGTTCCAGCTCCGGCGTCACGTCGAGCACCCGAATACGATCCTTCAATGGGCTGTTATCGAGCACAATTTTTGGCACCACGCCAATGCCGAAGCCCAAGCTCACCATACTCACAATCGCCTCATTTCCCGTCACCTGTGCATAAATGCGCGGGGCGATATCGCGTTGGCGAAACCATTCGTCCACACGCGCTCTTGAGACACCGCTCTCGGATAAAATCATCGGAATATTCGCCCACTCTTCCGATGCGGTTGGCGAGGTCGTGGGAACATTCGGCACTTGCTGCTCAAGCGGCGCAATAAATAACAGCGGCGACGTCGCAATGGGCTTAAAGCCTAACCCGCGAGGTAGGTTGGCGGGACGTGCCGCGATGCTGAGGTCTTCTTTACCGTCCCGCACATGCGCAATCGCGTGTTCCGGATCTCCCGTGCGCAGCTTTATTTCAATCCCAGGATAGGCAATACGAAAGCGGCGCAGCAGCTCGTATAGAAAGCTGTAACTCGCGGTGACGGAACCGTACAAGCTGATTTCACCGCTTAATTGATCAGCGTTGTCGGTTAACTCATGGCGGATCAAGTTCCACTGGCTGCTGGTATCGCGCGCGTATTTAAGAAACTTCTGGCCTTCCTGGGTCAACGCTACGGTCCGGTTGTCGCGATTAAACAGCGGCACACCCAGCTCGTCTTCTAAATGACGAATGTTGCGCGACAGCGCAGAAATGCTGACATGGCACTCATCGCTGGCGCGCCCGAAATGCAGCGTTTCTGCCAGGGCGAGGAACTGCTTTAACAGTTTAATATTCATAATAACGTCGGCGCTCCGCGACTGCGTTCATGGCGGTGTCCGAATACTAACCAACTGTTTCTAAAAATGGGACGTGATATTGCAAATATATCAATTTAAGAAAGAGTCACACTTGTATACATTACCTCTCATCACATACCGCTAGCGCTCACCACTAGCGACGGTGTCACCCTTTTTAATATCGGTGTACCTTACATCGACACATTGATCACAAAATTAGGAAGCTAACGATGGCTAATTATTTCAATACCTTACCGCTTCGCGAGCAATTGGCTCAGCTTGCGCAATGCCGTTTCATGCACACCGTCGAGTTTGCTGATGGCGTCGAAGCGCTAAAAGGCAAAAAAATGGTGGTGATCGGCTGTGGCGCACAAGGCCTTAACCAAGGTTTGAACCTTCGCGACAGCGGCCTGGACGTTTCTTACGCACTGCGCCCGGAAGCCATTGAGCAAAAGCGCCAGTCCTGGAAAAACGCTTCTGAAAACGGTTTTGTAGTAGGTACTTACCAAGAGTTGATCCCCACTGCAGACGTTGTTTTGAACCTCACACCCGATAAGCAGCACACCTCGGTAGTGAACGCAGTGATGCCGCTGATGAAGGAAGGCGCCTGCCTGTCTTACTCTCACGGTTTCAACATCGTAGAAGAAGGCATGAAAATTCGCGATGACCTAACCGTCATCATGGTGGCACCGAAGTGCCCAGGGTCTGAAGTTCGCGCTGAATACGTGCGCGGTTTCGGTGTTCCCACCTTGATCGCTGTTCACGAAGACAACGACCCTAAAGGCGAAGGCCTTGCGCTCGCCAAAGCCTACGCGGTCGGTACGGGCGGCCACAAAGCGGGCGTACTGATGTCCTCTTTCATCGCGGAAGTGAAATCAGACCTGATGGGTGAGCAAACGATCCTTTGCGGCATGCTGCAAACGGGCTCACTGCTGTGCTTCGACAAGATGATCGAAGAAGGTATCGACCCGGGCTACGCCTCACGTTTGATTCAATACGGCTGGGAAACAGTCACCGAAGCGCTGAAGTACGGCGGCGTAACGAACATGCTAGACCGTCTTTCTAACCCAGCGAAGATCAAAGCGTTCGATCTTTCTGAAGAGCTAAAGGTCATCATGCGTCCGCTGTACAACAAGCACCAAGACGACATCATGAGCGGCCACTTCTCTAAAACGATGATGGAAGACTGGGCGAACGATGACGCGAACCTGCTAAAATGGCGCGCCGAAACCGCTGAAACCAACTTCGAGAAAACCCCCGCTGGTGATGTCGAAATCACTGAGCAAGAGTTCTTCGACAACGGCATTTTGATGGTAGCAATGGTGAAAGCTGGCGTTGAGCTTGCTTTCGAAACCATGACAGCGGCGGGCATCATCGCTGAGTCTGCTTACTACGAGTCGCTACACGAAACGCCGCTTATCGCGAACACCATCGCGCGTAAGAAGTTGTACGAAATGAACGCGACGATCTCTGATACCGCAGAATACGGTTGCTACCTCTACAACCACGCCTGCGTGCCGCTGTTGGCAGACTTTATGAAAGGCATCAAATCCGACGTGATCGGTAAAGGGCTTTCGCTAGACGACAACGGCGTTGATAACGCACGTCTGATCGAAGTTAACACCGCCCTTCGTTCACACCCCGTAGAAGCCGTTGGCTCGGTTCTTCGTGGCTACATGGCTGACATGAAAAAAATCGTTTAATCGCCTGATTAACCGATAGACGTTCAGGTCTTCAACACCTAGGCCGCCAAAAAAAGCCGAGATATCATCACGATATGCTCGGCTTTTTTGCTCCTAGAACAGCGTAAGGAAGAGAGTAATGGATTCGTTAACCCGCCTAGACGATATTCACCTAGACCATATCCGCCTAACAAAAGCGACGGTCAGCTTTGATGATCGTTTCACGCTAAGCGAGATTGATTGGACCATTACGCCAGAACAACACTGGGTTATCACTGGCCCCAACGGCGCAGGTAAATCCGCCCTAGCGGCTGCCCTTGCGGGCATTGGTGACATTCAGAGCGGAAGCATTCAAGGCCTTCCCAACAATGTGGAAATCGTCTCTTTTGAAGTCCAGGCGGAGCTCATCGCCCAAGAGTTGAAGAAAGACGACGCCGACATTATGGACGTCATTTCACTCGGCACCCCCGTCAGTGAAATGATTTTCGACCACTGCCAAGACACTGAACTTGCCCAATCCCTGGTCGAAAAATTTGGCTTAAGCAAACTGCTCGATCGCGCGTTCCGCAAACTATCCACCGGCGAAACGCGTAAAGTCATGCTGATTCGCGCACTGGCCAACAAGCCTGATTTACTTATTTTAGACGAGCCCTTCGATGGGTTAGATGCCGACACGCTCAAGATGCTGCAAGCACACCTAGCCTCTATTATCGACGCAGTTCCCATGGTCATGGTGCTGAACCGCTTTGATGAAATGCCGGACTTCATCACCCATGTGGCCTACTTAGATAAAGAGCGTGGCGATAAAGACCGTTCAGATAAACAGCGTGGAGACAAAGGCCGCCTAAAGCTCACGGTTGACCGTCAGGACGACGCCGCCTTCAATGAGCTTTACCAATTACTGCATTTAAAAACCACCGACCTAAGCGTGCCGGAGGCCGACCCCACCAATAAGCTACCCGCTCTCGACCCGAGCCAGCCATTAGTCAAACTAACCCAAGCGACCATCCAGTACGGCGACACGGTGATTGTCGATAAGCTGGATTGGACGATAGAACGGGGCCAGCATTGGCAACTGAGTGGCCCTAACGGTAGCGGCAAAACCTGCGTTTTATCGTTGATCACCGGCGATCACCCGCAGTGCTATACCAACGATATTTTCGTGTTTGGTTTCCAGCGTGGTAACGGCGAAAGCATCTGGCAGGTTAAACAGTTCATCGGCTATGTCTCCACTAACCTGCAGTGGGAATATCGGGTGAGCACCAGCTGCAAAAACGTGATTATTTCCGGCTTCTACGACAGCATCGGCATGTACACCAAGTCTTCTGACAGCCAGAAAAAAATTGCCTACCAGTGGCTCGCACTACTCGGTATGCAAGACCGCGCCGACCAGCCGTTTAACAAGCTCTCTTACGGCGACCAGCGCCTACTGCTCATTGCCCGCGCCATGGTCAAACATCCGCCCCTGCTGATTCTAGACGAACCTTGCCTTGGCCTGGACGACATCAACCGCCAACTCGTGCTCGCCCTGATCGAAAAAATCTGCCAAGGCTCAGAAACCACCGTGCTCTACGTCAACCACCACGCGGAAGACCAGATCTCAGGTATCGAGCACTATTTAGCGCTGGAAAAGAATCACTAGATGCCATAAGCCCGCTCGACCTTGGCAACACGGACTTTAAATTCGGCGTACCACACCTTGTGCCCCAGGCGCTGAGCTTCAAGATGCTCAGCGTTCTGCTTCCACTGCTTGATGGCTTCCTCGCTTGCCCAGTACGACACGGTAATACCCACCTCCTCACGCGCTGACTCAATACCCAGAAAGCCTTCCTGCTCGGAAGCCAGCGCCAGCATTCTGTCAGCCATGGCCCCGTAGCCATTATCTCCCTCGGTGCGCACAGAGCTGAAAATAACCGCGTAATAAGGTGGGCTGGGGGTGTTAGCGATGGCCATTCAATCCTCTGCTTGCGTTACGTCTGCGTTAATCGAGATTAGCTGAAAATCTCATTGAGTTCATCGTCCATCAAGGGTGGCACGATCAGCTTCCGCAACGATGTCAGAATTCATTTCTTGGATTCCTATACGAGATGTTAAAGGCGGTTACGCTGCAGGGTCGTCACCTTGTTAAGGCGCACCGGGTAAAACCCCAAGCTGCTGCATTAAGCCCATCGTATCCATAAGAATGCGGGTGGACTTCACCTTCTCCCCTTCAAACTGATCAATGACCATGCCCCACACGCTGACGGCACGGTGAGTCGGTGGTATTCCAAGAAAATCCCCCCGCTGAGTTCCTTCCCAAACGAAACGTGTTAAGACGCGGCTATCTTCTGCAATCTGTTCTTGAACGCTCCAGCGCATATCCGGAAAGGCGGTTCGCAGACCGGCTAACGTTTCCATGAGCCCTGCAAGGCCTGGCCCCTGGCCCGGAAACGGAACCTCTTCCACCATATCGTCATGAAAGTACTCGCCAGTAGCAAAAATCTCACCGGCTGTGAGAACGCGGTCGAGAAACGCAGCAATGCGGGCCTTATGTTGTTCTGACACGTGAGACTCCTGTTGAGGATCAATGGGCTAGGCGCCCTCTGTCACGCCTCCAACGGGTCGTTATTCGCCAACGTTTAATAGGGGTATTTGGCAGTATAGCGGCCCATTTCGATAATACCGCTGGAGATGTACGACGCGTAATAGCGCCAGCAAGATCACCGATGTGCTTCTCAAATGGGGCGGCTTTCGATACGGATCGTCTACGCTTGGTCCATGAACGGCGATTGCCTTAATCAGTCAGAACTGCATCAAAGCAGGGAATGACACTAGGAGAGCGAGATATGCAGACAATAGAGCTAGGCGGCGTAAGCGTACCCCGTATTGGCCAGGGCACCTGGCACATGGGAGAGGATGCCGGGCAGCGGCAGGCTGAGGTTAGAGCGCTGCGTGAAGGGCTGGATCTGGGCATGACGCTGATCGATACCGCTGAGATGTATGCCGAGGGCGGCGCTGAAGAAATCGTGGGCGAAGCCATTCACGGGCGGCGCGATGAGGTGTATCTGATTAGCAAGGTTTACCCGCACAACGCCAGCACCCAGGGTGTTCAAGCCGCCTGCGAACGCAGCCTGCGCCGATTGGGCACCGATACGATTGATCTCTACCTGCTGCATTGGCGCGGCCAGTACCCGCTAAGCGAAACAGTGGAAGCGTTTGAGCGGCTGCGCGAGCAGGGCAAGATCTTGCGCTGGGGCGTGTCGAACTTCGACGTTGACGACCTAGAAGAGCTAAACGCGCCCGCGTGCGCCACGAATCAAGTGCTCTACAACCCCGAAGCCCGCGGCATTGAATACGACCTACTGCCCTGGCAAGCACAACACCACATGCCGCTTATGGCCTACTGCCCCATCGGGCAAGGCGGCGCGCTACTTCGTGACGCCGCCCTGCAACGCATCGCCGACAAGCACAGCGCCACCCCCGCGCAAGTTGCGCTTGCCTGGGCACTGCGCCACCCCGGCGTGATCGCTATTCCCAAAGCCGTAAATCTGGAGCACCTCAAACAGAATGCTGAGGCAGATAAGGTCAGGCTCGACGAAGAGGATTTGGCACAGATTGACGCCGCCTATCCCCCGCCAACGCGCAAGCACTCTTTGCACATGGTGTGAGAACGAGCCATTAACGGCCCAGGATTAAAGGAATAGGACAGGAGCACTGTCATGTCACTGCCCGCCCAACGACCCAATGCCTGGATCAGCTTC
The DNA here is from genome assembly GCF_030544485.1 of Halomonas sp. HAL1. Taxonomy (NCBI): domain Bacteria; kingdom Pseudomonadati; phylum Pseudomonadota; class Gammaproteobacteria; order Oceanospirillales; family Halomonadaceae; genus Halomonas; species Halomonas sp. HAL1. The sequence continues at coordinate 1,041,126 of NZ_CP130610.1, read as the reverse complement.
CTCGCCCACTTGCTGTTTATCCTCGCGGCGTGGACGCTTTTCATCAAATACCTGTTCCCTGTGGGTTACGCGCTGGCCTACGGCGAGCCCTGGGCGCGGTATATCTATTGGGATCTATGGCCACTGGCGCACATCTGGCTAGGCTGGGCGCTGCTCGAACGGCCTCGCTATACGCGTGCCTTGGCGGTGGGCATGTCCGTCATTGAAATCCTTATCATCAGTACCCTGTTCGTCCGTTTTCTCGCCGACCCTGAGTGGTCGATCTGGCGCACCAACTGGTTTGTGAATAAGGTATTTGTGCTGACATGCTTTGTTCTGGTGTTGGCTGCCACAGTGCCGATTCGAAAAAATCGGAAGGAGCGACCGCTATGAAGCCTCTCATCAAGCACCGCATCAAGCATCGCATCACGCGCAGACAAAGCCTTACGCTCATCGGCGCCACGCTCGCCGCCATAGCGCTCCCAACCGCATCGCTTCTTGCCAACACGGGCGGGATGCGCCAGAAGGCGTTGGCGGGCACGGACAAAAAACTGCCCGTTATCGGCATGGGCACCTGGCGCACCTTCAACGTTGGCAGTGACCCGCAGTTGCTTGATGCGCGTACCGAGGTGGTAAAGGCATTCTTCGAGCATGGCGGTGGACTGATCGACTCCTCGCCCATGTATGGCTCGGCGCCGGATGTGATGGGATATGCCTTGCAGCAGTTGGGCACGCCCGAGAGCCTGTTTGCCGCAGAGAAGGTCTGGAGTCCGGCCGGTGGTTCCGCCCGCGAGCAGGTGGCGGAGCTTAAAGAGCGCTGGAAGGTGGAGCAGTTCGATCTGGTGCAGGTACACAACCTGACTGATTGGCGCGAGCACTTGGCAGCGCTGCAGGCGATGAAAGCCGAAGGCATTATTCGCCATGTCGGCATTACCACCTCACACGGGCGCCGCCACAGCGAGATCGAGCAGATCATGACGTCAGAGGATATCGACTTCGTTCAGCTCACCTACAACATCACCCACCGCGAGGCCGAAAACCGGCTACTGCCACTGGCAGAAGAACGGGGCATCGGCGTGATCGCCAATCGGCCTTACAATGGCGGCAGCTTGATCAAGAACCTCAAGCGCCGTAACGCGCCATTGCCCGAATGGGCCAACGAGGAATGCGGTTGCACAACCTGGGCGGACTTCCTGCTGAAGTTTATCGTCAGCCACCCGGCGATAACGTGCGCGATACCCGCCACCACCCAGGTCGAGCACCTGCGCGAGAATATGCGCGCTGGCCACTCCCCCATGCCCTCGGCCAATGTCCGGCAGCGGATAGCCACCTATCTCGAGTCGCTATGAACGCGTGGACAAGCTACCAGCTGCAGGACTTTATTCCCTTCACGGCGGAGGTTTACTTTCGCCTGCTGGAGCGCATGGGCGAAACCTTCTGGCCGCTGCACCTGCTGACCCTCGGGCTCGGCGCCGCCACCCTGGTACTGGCGCTGAAACACCGCGCGCGAATCGCCTGCCTGCTACCCGCCCCTCTCTGGGCTTTCGTCGCCGTCGTGTTTTTCATTCAGCGCTATGCAGAACTTAACTGGGCCGGGGGCTATGTTGGCTACGCTTTCATCGCCCAAGCCGTGCTGCTGGTATTGATGGCGCTAACGGGATGGGGAATGGATAACGCGCCACGCGCAACAAACCCACCGGTTATTATAGGCATAGCCATCACCCTCTTCGGCCTGCTAATAATGCCGTTGATAGCACCGCTGAGCGGTGGCTCCTGGTACCAGGCTGAAGTATTCGGCATTCATGCCGACCCCACAGCGGTTACCACGCTGGGCCTGGTGCTTATCATGCTCCGGGGTTTCGCCCTATGGATCGCCGTCATCATTCCCGCACTCTGGCTGGTCGTGTCAGGCTTGACGTTGCAAGCGCTGGATTCGACGGGCGCCGCCGTGCTGTTCGCCGTGTTGGCGCTTACGCTTGTTGGGCTTGTTTGGAAATCCATCAAGGCCAAGCGATAACGCCGCAGCATCTTCGATAATGAACGTATGCAAGGCTCTGGTTTATCGACAATTTAACCCCTAACGCCTGGGCTCAGCCGCTGGTTTTAAGCGGCGGAAAACCGAACGCTGTGCAGGCGATTGTCAAACCTCATAACGTACGATATTCTGTACATTAACAACATCCCGTACAGGAGCTACCTTATGGATGCCATCAGCTACACGGCCGCTAGAACCAATCTAGCAAAAACCATGGAGCAGGTCTGTGAAGACCACTCACCTATGATCATCACCCGAAGCAAGGCGCAATCCGTGGTAATGATCTCTCTCGAAGACTATGAGGCACTGCAAGAGACAGCCTATCTCCTGCGCGCACCTAAGAACGCCCGCCGTTTGCTGGAATCCGTTACCGAGCTGGAGCAAGGTGGTGGCCAGGAAAAGGAACTTCTTGAATGAAATTGATCTTCTCCGAGAACGCCTGGGAGGACTATCTGTACTGGCAGAAAACCGACAAGAAGATTCTTAACCGAATTAATAAGCTCATCAAAGAGACTAAACGAGAGCCATTTGCAGGCGTCGGCAAACCAGAGCCCCTCAAACACAGCCTCGCGGGTTATTGGTCTCGACGAATCAACGAAGAACACCGAATGGTTTACAAAGTCACGGATGACGCTTTGCTTATTGCACAGCTGCGTTATCACTACTGATATAATGCAGCATTAAGGTGTGAGCAACGCTGCCACCTAACCTAAAACATTGCGCCGTAAAAACGACACCCAACCTTGAACTAAAAATGCCAAGCGTTGCAATTCACTCTTAAATGCTTTTTTATGACGTTGGGCTTTTAGTCAGCTCATGTATGTCGATTAAATCTACTTCCCTATTTAGTAAACGTTTGTATTTTATTAATTCTTCTGCAGGAATAACTGGCACTTCGATATCTTGATAACGCATTTTAATTGACTTAGAAAAATCTATTTCCAACGTGTGCCACGAACCATCTATGGCAGATTGGATTCTAGTTTCATGAGACAAGCCAACCTCGATTTTTTGTGAACGATAGATTAGTTGAAAGTACTCTAAATCCCAACCGTATTCCACGTAATGTGTTAAAGGCTTTGAGAGATATGAAGCGACCCTTGCTAACAACTTGTCTGCGTCTGAGTTGCGGATATACAAATCAATGTCAGCCACTTCGCGGCTGCCACCGTAAATTTTTGCAGCCAAACCGCCAACAATCTGGTAGTCAATTTTTTCTGAATCCAATATGCCCTTCAGCCAACTCAAAGCCACTTTTACTCTATCGCTCATCTTAATTACCTAGTTAATTTTATCGTGCGTCAGCACGTTTAGTTAATGGATGAACTTTAGTCCGTCGCAGCGAATGGCTTGAAACACTTGTTAGACGGCACCAAATGACCTCACTATTTATTAGGGAAGTATTCAAGTATCTCATCGTCCGCATCATCAAATATACCAGTGGAACACCAGCCTAAGTGTCGATAAAAGCCATATGACCGAGATTTCGGATCGGATGAGCATCCGAGGAAAAGTCTTTCAAACCCTAAAGAATTAAAATACTCAATCATTTTCTTTAATAGTACTTTGCCAACACCTTTACTTTCATACTCTGGCAATAGTGCTAGGACAACAATTTCTCCAGTTTCGCTATCACCGAAGCAATAGCCAATGATATTTCCTTCACTAACACCAACGTAACCAGGTAAGGAGCCATCGCTAACTCCTGCTTTCCAGCTATCTAAAGTAATACCGAGCTCTTCCAATTGTTCGACAGAGAAAGCATTTTCTCTCGTCTTTCCTCTCAAGGCGATGCATTCGGCCGTATCGTTAGGCGTTGCTATCCTGTATGCAACTTTCATTAGGTGCTCCATATTTAATGCTTGGCTTTAGATTTAACACATTGTTACGGCGTGTGCAACGCAATGCCAAAGCCGTTGAAAACCATCTTAATTACAAAAAACGAATAGTAAAAATGCCACGCGCTGCGCCCTCCTTGAAAAATTTATTAGCTTACATATTTTCTATTTAACAACAAAAGCCCATGGTGCAACTTTTCATTTATGGAACTTAAGATTTTTGATATAGAGCAGTAAACCTGCTGTAGCATATTCTTTTTTAACGCAAACACTCTAAGCTCACTCCAACAAATTCACAGTTGCAAACTAGTTAAAACCAAACCTCTCATACCTATTGAATATATGAATCAATACGAGTAACTTGACGTATGAGAGGATTTCTCTCATACAATTAAGGAAAAAAAATTATGGCTCTTAAACCAGGCCCAAAGCCAATTGCTGACTCAACAGGGAAACCTGATCAACGTCGACGTGACAATAAAAGTACACCCGGAAATACTCCGGGCTTAAAACCTAGCAAATCCTCAAAAAAATAATAATACTAATAAAAGCTACTGTAATGGTAGCTTTTTATATTACTTATCGTTTCATCTGAAAGCTGGATCATAGGCCAACCGACCGGTCACGTCGTTGCGGTACTGGGGATGGAAAACGGATAAGTCGAGCTTGTGCTCAATCAGGTAGTGCACAGCGTGTTCAAAGGTGTCTGGCTGGAGCTGATCCTGGTAGTTGATCACCACCATGGCGTTCTGATCGTAGTTATAAGCCTTGAAGCGCGGCATGCTGACCACTCCTCGCCTGCTTCCTCGTTCCTACCAAAACTTAGCCGTCAGCGGGGCTTTTCTACAAGTTCAACGCCTAAATAATCGGCGCGGCTTTGCCGTATTCGGCGCCGAAGGCGCGCAGTTGATTGACTATTATGGCTTGGCCTGTTCAAGCTCACTTGATAACGACAACGCAACATCAATATAAGTCTCAATTGGACTTCCTGTTAACGAAAACTCTTCGTCGTGAGCCGCCTTATTTCTGAGCATTAAAAGTTCGCGAAGCTGGTGATATCTTTCTGAAGATAGAACCTTATCTCTAAGCATTTTACTCACTTGAACTTGACTGTGAAGATCACGCCCTTTTAGATCTGGGTAAAATGCTTCTATTGCTTTGACACCTGCAACCTCAACGATTCGGTAAGCCTCGATAACGGCAGATCGCGGTGAGATATTTCCCAAACGCTGCAAAACCTCTCGGGTTAATTTGACTTCTTGTGACTCAATCTCCGGCTTGGGCAAGGCACTATCTTCTTTGGCTAACTCTTTAACACCCGCTATAAACTCAAGCTCAGTATCGTTATGCTTAAGCTTCTTCAACCTTGGCAGTAAATCGCCAAGGTTGGATTTAAGTATAACAATTGAAAATATGACAACTACTGGCCATGCTAAGGAGGCAATTATTGCCGTAATAAAAGTCTTCCAGTCCATAGTCCAACTCCTAAAGAGCTATAATGCTTGGCTTTGCGGCGTGCCGGAGCGCCAGCGTAAGCGCGTCCAAAAACAGAAACTATTATGAGTCTTTTACGCTTAAACCAGACCGCCTTATGTACTCATCCAAAGAGTTTAAATTGTCATGTATCTTTGCGAATGATAATCAAACTGACTAATTTCTTTGGTTTGCAAATCTGGTGGAGGAAGATCTGCCCTCCCGCCATCTACAGACACCAATATAAAACGGTCTAAAAATGCACCATCATAGTAAAGTTCATACCAGTAGCCAGTTGCTCTTTTATCCGGATGCCGATTTGCCCAATCCTCGGTGGAATCTTCACAATGGATTCCATCGTCTATAAATTTCGCTCTAAACCGAAGACGTGGGTCTTCTTTAAGGAACCGTTCACTGGCCCATTCCCTTGATATCCCATGCCAATCTTCTGATGGGTCAGTTTTCGGAATGAAATCCAAGATTTCCTCAAAGCTCATATCTCGGACTGGCTTACGATCCGGCAAAAAGTATTCTGCTACTGAAGGGCTTGCAAGAAAAAGGGAACTCATCATTCCGAGAGAAAAAGCTACAGGCTCTATGTCAAAACCAGATATCCAGAAGAAAGCGGCCAACAATCCCATCCCGAAAAAAATTCCTCCAAGAACTCTTAGCGGATGCTTGTACTTCTTTATCCACATCCATATGAGCTTTAAACGCTTATCCATTTACCTTCCTGACTCATAACAGTGATCATACATGCAGCTGAATAACCTCAAAAAATCGCGACGGCGCATTGATTGAGGTTATTCAGCCAACAAAATTAACTTTACCCCATCGATTCTTCTAGTAGCAAAGCAAATTTTGGCAGCATACCCAAAATTCGCGTGTTTGCTCACTCCCCTTGCATCTAACCCACCCGCCTCCTACACGTCACCAACGAACAGCTTGACGGGGTGCCGGTAAAATCCGGCTGATAGCACAGGGTTAGCAATTAATGCTGCCGAGCGCTGATCCCGCTGTACCCGCTCCGGCTAATGTGCTGATGCTCACTTGAGTTACAGCGCAGGTACCGACGTAGGGATCAAGCGATGGCCGCGGCGCACCTTTGCACCAACCTTCCGTGCCATTCCCTCGATCTTTCTCGCCTGCCCTCCAGATCATTACCACCTGAGGCAACATGGGCTACCGCTTTACCGATCTCACCACCGCCTGCCAGCAAGATTGGCGCGCCTATATTGAGCACGATGTTGGACCGTTGCGAAGCGCTGAAATGCTGCCGAAAGCGATGTAAAACTGCTGTTCGTTGATTCCAGAGGCTTGTGTGTATCAAGTGTTAGGTATTCAAAGCCTTTCGATCAACATATCGATAAAGGCGCGTACAGCGGGGTTGGTGCGACGACTCTGTGGCCATAGTGCCACGATATTATGCCGCTCTACGTCGAAGTCGGGCAGGATTGGTACCAGTTCCTCTCGCCTAACCCGCGGGGCAGCCATGAAACTTGCAGCCATACCAATGCCTGCCCCTGCTGTCATAGCGGCTATGACGGCTTCGCTTGAATCAACGATGACAGGGGAAGATGGCACTATCTCGACCTCCTTCCCACCGATCAGGAACGGCCAGCGAAACATTTGGCCCGTACTTTGGTAGCGCAAATTGATCGTTTCGTGCCCCACCAGTTCATCTGGATGCTCGGGAGCACCATTCCTAGCTAGGTAGTCTGGCGAAGCGTAGCAAGAGAGCCTGTAAGGTGAGAGTCGCCTGGACAAAAGTGACGAATCCGCAAGGTCACCGATTCGTACTGCAAGATCGATGCTCTCTTCAACCATACCGACGATGTGGTCGCTCAGCCGCAGGTCGATCGTTACCTTTGGGTAGCGTGTTCGAAAATCCGTAATAGCAGGAGCAATCAGGTGCAGTCCCAGTGGAAGTGATGTCGCAATTCGTAATGTGCCTGCGGGCTCTGAACGAGCAGACTTAACCACCTGTTCTATCTCTTCTGCTTGGCGCAGCAGCTCTAGCACACGCCCATGCAAGTCGCGGCCCTCGGCTGTGAAAGACAGCGAGCGTGTCGTACGCGTGAAAAGAGAGACGCCGAAGTGACGCTCCAACCGCTGGATGCTTTTACTGATCGCAGAGGGCGAAACAGACAGCGAGCGCGCCGCAGCGGTGTAGCTGCCTAAAGAGCCGGCGCGTGCAAATGCGATAAGCCCCGTGAGGCGTTCCAATCCGATTTGTTCCTTCATGGAACTATTAAAACGAAACGGCGCACCATTATCAACGACAAGGAACCTCCTTACTATTTGCCATGTGACTATTCTTGAGTGAGATTGTGATGAACGAGATGATGAAAGCAGTGCAACTGCATAGTTTCGGTGGCCCAGAGGTCTTGCATTACGAAGATACGCCCCGACCCGAAGTACAAGCCGGTGAAGTGCTTATCCAAGTGCATGCGGCAAGTCTTAATCCACCAGACCTTTACCTGCGCGACGGCTATCGTGCGCTACCGCCAGAATGGCAACCTAGCCCCAACTTCCCGCTGATATTAGGCACTGATGTGGCAGGCGTCGTTGCTGCCGTAGGCGACGAGGTTTCCAAGGTCAGCGTAGGTGACCACGTCTTTGCAATGGTGCGTTTTCCCGAAGACTTGATGACGGGCAGCGGCACCTATGCCGAATATGTCAGCGTTCCTGAAAGCCAACCAGCGTTGAAGCCAAAGAGCATTTCTCATGTCGAGGCTGCAGGTGCCCCGATGTCACTGCTTACTGCCTGGCAATTTCTAGTTGACCCTGGTCAAGACCGACCCAACCCATTCCAGGCATTCCGGCATGTGCCTGTCCCGCTCGAAGGCAAGACCGTCTTGATCAATGGGGCTGGCGGTGGCGTGGGGCATCTAGCGGTTCAAGTCGCCAAATGGAAAGGGGCACGTGTGATCGCGGTTGCCTCAGGCAAGCATGAAGGGCTTCTTCGCGAGCTGGGTGCTGACGACTTCATTGATTACACCAAGACAGCCGCCGAAACGGTCGCCCATGACGTGGATCTGGTGCTTGACGCTGTGGGTGGGCCGAACATGGAACGTTTTCTCAGCATTATTAAACCAGGCGGCTCGCTCTTCCTGGTCAACCCCTTGGGCTTTTCTGCCAGGGATGAAGCCGACAGGCTAGGGATTACGGTTTCCTCACTACAGGTGCACTCAAACGGAATGCTTCTGGCGCAGGCCGGTCGCTTGCTTGACGACCGTACCATTCGGGTCGTGATCGACAGTACCTATTCATTGGCAGAAGCATCGGCTGCGCATCAGAGAGCTATGCAAGGCGGTGTTCAAGGTAAGGTCGTGCTTGTCGTTAAAGAGTAAATTGTTGCCGTCGATCACAGCAATTCCTTGCACCAGCGGCGGCACTATGAGGAACAATACATGCTCATCGTTACCGGATACTTATACGTTGCCCCGGCTGAATTAGCGCGATTTATGACTCACCTGAAAGCACTTGCCAACGTCACGCGGCAACGTGATGGAAACATTTCTTATGACGCGGCAGTTGATGACGCGGACACCGGACGGTTGCTCTTGTCGGAGCGTTGGGCTGATCAAGCCGCACTAGCTGCTCATCTAAACGCCGACGAGACCGTACAGTTTGTCAATCAATGGATCGGGAGGATGCGCGCTGATATCCGAAAGTACGACGCATTGAATGAACGTGACCTCATGGAGGATTAGAAATGCCTGTAAGCGCACTAGGCATTTGTGCAGAAGCTGATGCGAGGGTTGCGCGAGGTAAAGCGGCAGCGCCGGGGCTCGCCCCGGCGCCGTTATCGCACATGGCAAAACAAATTGACGGTTAGAAGCGGAAACCGGCTGACGCGGTAAAGGAGTCGATCTTATAGTCGCTGTCGAAGTCGTAGCGCTCGTATTCGGCACGGACCAGGAAGGGGTCGAAGTTGAACTGCGCGCCAACACCGTAGACCGGATCGGTGCCGTCCTGATCTTCAAGATCAACGCTAGCCCCGCCAAGGTTACCATCGACGTCGGTTTGCCACTTGGCCACACCGGCCTTGGCGAAGGCGGTAAACCAGGAGGTGATGGGCAATTGACCGACCAGACTCGCCCCGTAGGCGTCGGATTCCAAATCGGTATTGGCGTCACTGTTACCCCTCAGGCGCGTACGACCAAGATCGGCATAGAAGATTTCGGTAGCGAAGTAAGGATTGAATTCGTAGCCGACGAAACCTTTAAAGCCGTTGTCTGAGTCATCATCCAAGTCAAAGTCTTCGGCGCCATCGGAGATGAAATCGCCGACTTCGTCGTCGTCGTTCTCCAGCGAGCTGAAACCGGTGCCGATGCCCAGATAGAGTCCATCAGCATTGGGTGCGGCGAATGCCGACGGTGCCGTGGCGAGCAGAGCGGTAGAGGCAAACGAGGCGGTAAGTAGGGTTCTGAGTTTCACGTGTGTTCTCCTTGTGACGACTTGCTGTGAACGATTCTATGAATCGTCATGGTATTGAAAGGCTATCCTGCCGTGATTCACGCAATGTGATAGTCGTTTGATTCACACGTATAACCATAGGCAAAACACTGTTCGACAACAAGGAGGATTCGGTTACGACAGGTAAGTTTATAGTATGTAAAAAAAGCGCCACTACCGGGAAGGTAGAGGCGCTTCGGTCATCGACTCAGCGCTGAAACGGTTCGTCAATATGGCGAGCCGCGTCGGTTACTGGTCTCGACGAATCAACAAAGAACACCGAAAGGTATACAAAGTAACGGACGACGCTTTGCTTATCGCCCAGCTCCGGTATCACTACTGATTTAACGTTACGTTAGGTTGCGCGTAAGCACGTCGATTCTTGAACGGATTTGTCAGGACGTACCATTGGTTAATTAGCAAGCACCCGCTTGCCGTGCTCCATAAGTGGCTTGGCTCTCGGTGTACCCATCGCCTGCACTGGATGAAAGTTGCTCAACAAGACCTTGGCAAGAAAAGCCCATCATATTGAGGTACTGCTGCGCAGACTTTGCCGCTTGTTTGTTCCAATCAATATCGAGGCTATCCACAGCCACGGTAGCGTCGGCAACCTCATAACCATCGCCAAAGTCTGATGAGAGCTGCTGAATAAGTCCGTTCCGTGAGAAGCCCTGCATGCTGAGATATAGATTCGCAGATCTTACGGCATTATTTTGAGGCCCCGTAAGGCTATCCGCCCATGTCGGCAAGGCGGCAAACAAGGCCATAATCATCGCTAATTTCAAAATTTTCATTGTCATTTCTCCATATGTAAATCCGGGTGGCCCTTATCTTTAGTTTACTCACGGCGCCAGCAAGAGCCCAACACCAAGACGCCTGATTCCAGAACGCTTCCCATACGATATATTCGCCATGAGCTGACAGAAGAAGCCATAGTTATTGCCGTTGATCACCACACTCCGCAAACTTGGCAATTTGCATGGGTGTAGTCAGACTTAATGCCCGCAGCACACGCGACCTTGGAATGGAGTCCAAGGCGCAATGGAAAGGAGGTCGCCGCGCCTGCACTGGTTAGGCTATACAATCACAGGACACATGAGCGAGCACTCTGGCTTTGCCCCTGCAGAGTTGTTCCTTTTAAGTTCCATTCAGGCTGTTTTGTCTTGATCAATATTTCTTCGACATAATGTCGTAAGCTTGCAGGTGCAATCTCTACAAACGAGATAGCAATATCCGCTCCGCAAACAACGGCGTGCTGGACCTCGTCGAATTTTGAGCCAGTGAATTTTCCCGATTTTGTTGATTTGTTTCGCCATACAATGTGAGAACGTATGCGTTGCTTACTTCCTCTCACGTCTGTTTGCCCAATATATCGTAGGTGCCACTCTTTAGTGGGTCTAGCGGTCAAAATCGCATACACACCTGCTCTTCCGTTCAAGGCTGAAAAGATATCTTCGTTGAGGGCGTCAATTTCCTTATAGTATTGCTCCCATGCCACCATATTGGATTTCTTTCGCAGATCATGTGGATACTCAATCTCCTTGATTGACTTGCGAAGTGTGTACAGTACGGTATTTACCAACGTGGAGAGGTGAGCTTCTTCTTCAAGGATCGCTATTTCAAACATGCTTTTACACCTTGCTTAAGAGAAAAACTAACAGGGGGAATATAAATACTCGATTTCAAGCTATCTCTATCGCCTTTCGGCTAGACGTTGGCCCTCATTGAGTAACGCTACACTTTTGAGTCCGGCCTTATAAGAAAGGAAACAGGGTAATTTTTAGCAAGATGGCCGGATCATAGGCCAGCCAGCTGGCGCATTCTTGCAGTATTTGGGATGGAAAACCGATAAGTCCTGCTTGTGCTCAATCAGACAATGCAATGCTTGTTCAAAGGAGCCTGGCTGCAGCTGATCCCGGTAAATTAAAATTAATATTCACCATGATCCTCTGAACGTGGTTATAAGGCTTGAAGAGCAGTATGCTGACCATTCCTCGCCGTCTTTACTCATCCTACTGAAAATTAGGCATCAGCGGTTTTTCTAAAGCCCCAACGCTGTCACAAGAGCCACTGAAAAACAGCAGAGTGGTGAGTAGACGAACCTTCTAGCTGGCTTTTTAACTATTCTTTTAACTGGATTTCCTGACCTTTTAACGAGACTTAAAATCCAATTTTTCCAACAGTTTAATTAATATTTCATGGCTGTTAATAGGATAGAGGTCTGCGCCAACCGTTGTAGAATCCCTTGGAACAAACAGCCTATTTGCAATTTCCGACTTTAGTCTATGCTGCTCTTCAATAGGTAACGAAGCCAAGTAAGGGCTGATAGCTTTTAGGTCTAGTGACGTCTGCAGATGAGTATATTGCTGCTGCCTATGCTTAGCAGACTCTCGTGCTAAATATGCTGCTGGAGCGGACAAAAGAATAGTGAATACCAATCGAAACGAGGCATTCTCCCAATCAAATGATTCTATAGTGGTTTCATAAAGTGAAAAGCCGATTATTACAGCGATAACGGCCATGCACCCTAATGAAGAAAAACGTAACCAATCCGCCATCTTCTTCTCTTCTATTGCACTAGAATCATAATCTCTTGCAATAACGCCTTCGGAAATAGTTCCAAGCAAATTGTCTACACTATTCTGTTTTTCTTCAAGGTTCAATTGCGCCTCTGAATAAAGGGAGTCAACAGATTCAATGCGTTTTTTTACATCACTTTCTAACGTGTCTAATTTCTGCTCAAGCTCTTCAAGCTTAGCTGACAATAAGGACTCTCTTTTAAGGTGGCGTTCTTCTGCGAGGCTTAACTCACTTTTTAAAGATTCAATATGCTTTTTAAATTCTTCAGAAGAACTTGCCAGCTCGGCACCAGCGTGAGGCGACTGTACTCTTTTCTTTTCCCCCATATGAATTTCGCTATCAAAAACAACCTCTCTATCTTCTAAATTTTCTTTAAGCCTTTTTGACAAATTTGAGACTTTATTAATGACACTTTTTATTTCGTCATTATTCCCTACAGAAGACTTAGCCAAACCCTGAACGATTGCCGCTGCATATGTTTGGATAGCAGAAGCTGAGCTGTTAACTTGATCAAAACTAGCGTTTGATTCCAGTTTTTTCAAGTAATCATTGTAACGCGCACCAAAAGTCTGGAATTGCTCTTGAGTTTTAGCTGTAATTTTATGCCCTTTCAGAAGCGAGGCTAAATGGCCAACAGCTTCATTCAGTTCTCTAACGATACCATCGATGTTTTTCACCACATTACTTAAAGAGTCGTTTTCCATCTCATACCTTCTTGTAGGTTAAATATCCCTAATGGATAACGCTTTCAGCATGTGCGCGCATGGAATGGAGCCGGAGGTGTAATATAGTGGGCGTTGCCGTACCAGCATTTGTTAGGCTTTCTTGGCATGTAGCACCTCCATAATGAAAACCACCAATGTATGCGCAACATTAACAACAAGCCGAGCCTCAGCAACCACGATATTTGGAGGACTGGAGCCACGCCCATGAGCTGAACCTATGTGTGACCTAAAAGCACCTACACCATCAATGATTGAGGAAATCCCCTTCAGCACTTTATGCTGATCTGCGGCCAGCGTGGCATCAGCATTCAAACTTAGGTGAGGCTGAACCAGGCGGTCTCAATGACCAAGTGCAACACCTAACCTATCAGGTAGGGTATTGCCATGACTCACTGTTATCGCCATCTTTCTGCCGAAGACCGAGCCGCCATCATGCTGATGCGGGCTAACCACTCGATTCGCGCTATCGCCCGTCAGTTAGGGCGTTCGCCCAGTACTATTTCACGAGAACTGGTGCGTCATACTGTTAGCCCTAACAGAGCGTATGACGCCAGCCTCGCTGGACATCGCGCCCGACTGACCCGCTGTCGGCCTCGCCGTAGCTTGAAGCTTCCTCTCGACGGTGAGCTGTTCGAACTGGTGGTCTACCTGCTGCGCAAGTACTGGTCACCAGAGCAAATAGCCCGCACACTAAAGCGTATGTTTCCTGATAATACTGACCGCCACGTCTCGCACGAAGCCATCTACAATGCGCTCTATCTCATGCCGCGCGGCTCGCTCAAGAAAGAGCTGATTGCCTGTTTGCGCCAGGGTAAAGGTAAACGACGCCCTCGCAGCCGTGGCAAGGATAGGCGACAACAGATTCCAGACTTGGTGAGCATCCATCTGCGGCCGCCTGAAATCGAAGATCGCCTGATGCCCGGCCACTGGGAAGGGGATCTCATCATGGGCGCTAACAATCGCTCTGCCGTTGGTACATTGGTGGAGCGCACGACGCGTTTAGTGATTCTGGCGAAAGTGGATGGCACCACGGCCACAGCGGCGGCTGTCGGCTTCAGCGACAAGCTCAATGAGGTGCCGCGCACCCTGCGCCTGTCCATGACCTATGACCAGGGCAAAGAGATGGTGAAACATGCCGAGATCACTCAGAAGACGGGGACAGCGATCTACTTTGCCGACCCGCATAGCCCATGGCAGCGGGGTTCCAATGAGAACACCAACGGGCTGTTGAGACAGTACTTGCCAAAGGGCACGGATCTGTCGGTCTACAGCCAGGAAGAACTCGACGAGATCGCCGACTCACTCAATACACGGCCGCGCAAGACACTGGATTGGCGCTCGCCACTGGAAGTCTACGCCGAGGTGCTCAAGAAATCCGTCGCCGGCCCGAGCACTCTTCAATAGTGTTGCACTTGGAACTTGAGGCCGCCCCACTGCCCACAATGGCATAACGTTCAATTTATTTGGTGCCGCCAAACTGAAACGCTCTATGTAAAACTTTAAGGCCGATTCAATAATCGAGCAGGCAGCAGTGACTGATGAGTATGGGTCAGTTTGAATATGCTCTACCGCTCTCTCAAATTCTTTTTCAATAGACGAAAAATTGCCTGACTTCAGATAGTCTTCTAATGTTTTAGATATCGGCGTTGACCCAGCTTGAGTAATGTAGCCATTCAGTCGGTACGAAAGCTGGTTTTGCGCCAAAGCCGCTTTAATCCGCGCCTGCCCCTCTTCAATTCTCGGAGGCGAATCGTAAAACAATGATGACGGCGCTTCTTGGTCCATGTAGCCCTGAATAATCCTGCCAAGCACATCAAGAGCATCAACTTCGGGATAATTATTACAACGTTTTAGCCAATCACTACATTTCCTTTCACAATTCCCTTCGGGCGCATCGCCGGGAGCGCCACTTTCCATAAATAGCGTTTCTAGCTTTGAGTGGCTGTAGTAATAGCTTGCAATTACCGAAGCCACAGCCCCTATTACAGAATTTGGAATATTGCCGCTCAATCTGGGGTCTCCATGGAACTAACAGTGGTTCTAGGCCCCGCTGCATGATCTCAATGTACATAACGGCGCATATACAGCAAACATATTAACCCTACCCCATAACCTTACTTCCAAGCAAAGCCTAATTCGGCACTTAAGATTACCCTCCTTGCATCTCCCCCCACTTACCTCCTAAACTCCACCCACGAACAGCTTGACGGGGTGCCGGTGAAATCCGGCTGAGATGGCGCAGGGTGAGCTTTTGGCTACCGAGCGCTGGTCCCGCTGAACCTGATCCGGCTAATGCGCTGCTGCTCACTTGAGTTGCGGCGCGGGTACCGGCGTAGGGATCAAGCGATGGCCGCGGCGCACCTTTACGCCACCCTTCCGTGCCATTTCCTTGATCTTTTTCGCCTCCCCTCCGGATCATTACTACCGGAGGCATCATGGGCTACTCCTTTACCGATCTTACCAACGCTTGTCACGATGATTGGCGCGCCTATATCGAGCACGATTTCGTGCGTCAGTTGGGCAACGCCACGCTACCTGAAGCGTCGTTTCGCCACTACTTAAAGCAGGATTACCTGTTTTTGATTCACTTCGCCCGCGCCTATGCGCTGGCTGCCTATAAAAGCCCCACCCTGGCGGATTTGCGCCAAGCCCATGAAGGCTTGAAAGCTATTGTGGATGTGGAGCTGGGCCTGCATGTGGGCTTTTGCCAGGAGTGGGGAATCAGTGAGCAAGAGCTTGCCGAACTCCCCGAAGCCCGCGCAACGCTGGCTTACACTCGCTATGTGTTAGATACCGGCAACCGCGGCGATTTGCTCGATTTGCACGTGGCGCTGGCCCCCTGCCTGGTGGGCTATGGCGAAATCGCCAACTGGCTGAACGCCCAACCTTCTACCCTGCGCGGTGTACAAAACCCCTTTGATGCCTGGATCGCCATGTACGAAGGCGACGAGTTTCAGGCCGCCATGCAGGCGGAGCTTGAATGGCTCAATGCTCGCCTTGCCGACGTTACTCCCGCCCGCTTTGCCGAACTGAGCAAAATCTTCCGCAATGCCACACGCCTGGAAATCGACTTCTGGCAGATGGGCCTAGAGCTGATAGACGAAGACCTCACACATTAATGACTAACAACTAAAAGGAACCTACCCATGAGCAAAACAAGCCATTTTCTAGCCGAAACCGCCCAGGTCGATGCCGCCGCCATTCAGCCGCTGCCCGGCTCGCGGAAGGTGTATATCGAAGGCTCGCAGCCGGATATTCGCGTGCCGTTTCGGGAAATCACCCTGTCGCCGACCAAAACCAGCAGCATTGACGAAGAGAACCCGCCGCTGCTGGTGTACGACACCTCCGGCCCTTATACCGACCCCAATGCGCAGGTTGATCTACGCCAAGGCCTGCCTGCCCTGCGCCGCGCTTGGATTGAAGCGCGGGACGACACCGAATTTCTAGCGGGGCCAACGTCGGATTACGGTAACCGTCGCGCCAACGACCCGACGCTTGCCCAGCTGCGCTTTGATTTAACCCGCACACCACGCCGGGCTAAAGCAGGCAAGAACGTGACTCAACTGCACTACGCCCGCCAAGGGATTATTACCCCGGAAATGGAGTTTATCGCGCTACGGGAAAACCAGCGTCGCCAAACGTTAGGTACCGCTGAGGTAGAGCGGATTCTGGGCCACCAGCACCCCGGCCAAAGCTTTGGTGCCAGCTTGCCGGATGAGATTACCCCTGAATTCGTGCGTGATGAAGTCGCCCGCGGGCGGGCGATTATTCCCAATAATATCAACCACCCGGAAAGCGAGCCGATGATTATTGGCCGTAACTTCCTGGTCAAGATTAACGGCAACCTGGGCAACTCGGCAGTCACCTCTTCCATTGAAGAGGAGGTGGATAAGATGACCTGGGGCATCCGCTGGGGCGCGGACACCATCATGGATCTCTCCACCGGCCAGAATATCCATGAAACCCGCGAGTGGATCATCCGCAACTCGCCGGTGCCGATTGGCACGGTGCCTATCTATCAGGCGCTGGAGAAGGTCAATGGTGTTGCCGAAGACCTCACCTGGGAGATCTTCCGCGATACGCTGATCGAGCAGGCCGAACAGGGCGTGGACTACTTCACCATTCACGCGGGGGTGCTGCTGCGCTACGTGCCGCTCACCGCCAACCGCGTCACCGGCATTGTAAGCCGTGGCGGTTCCATCATGGCGAAGTGGTGCTTGTATCACCATCAGGAGAGCTTCCTGTACACCCACTTCGAGGAGATCTGCGAGATCTGCAAGCAGTACGATGTGGCGTTCTCGCTGGGCGACGGCCTGCGCCCCGGCTCCATTGCCGATGCCAACGATGAAGCGCAAATGGCGGAGCTAAAAACCCTGGGCGAGCTGACCCACATTGCCTGGAAGCACGATGTACAGGTGATGATTGAAGGCCCCGGCCATGTGCCCATGCACTTGGTAAAAGAGAACATGGATAAGCAGCTGGAGTACTGCGATGAAGCGCCCTTCTACACGCTTGGGCCGCTGGTGACGGATATCGCCCCCGGCTACGACCACATTACCTCCGGCATTGGGGCGGCGATGATCGGTTGGTTTGGCTGCGCCATGCTCTGCTACGTGACGCCGAAAGAGCATTTGGGCCTGCCCAACAAGGACGACGTCAAAACCGGTATTATCACCTACAAGATTGCCGCCCACGCAGCGGATTTGGCCAAGGGCCACCCGGCGGCGCAGCGTCGCGATAATGCCCTCTCCAAGGCGCGCTTCGAGTTCCGTTGGGAGGACCAGTTCAACCTGGGCCTAGACCCGGACACCGCACGGGAGTACCACGACGAAACCCTACCGAAGGACTCCGCCAAGGTGGCGCACTTCTGCTCCATGTGCGGGCCAAAGTTCTGCTCCATGAAAATCAGCCAGGAAGTGCGTGACACCTACCGCGACCGCACGCCGGAAAACGCCGCTGAAGGCGATGCCGAAGCGGTGAAACGCGGAATGCAGGAGCAGGCGGAGAAGTTCCGTCGGGAAGGCAGCGCGCTGTATCAGGAGGTATAAAACAAGCGGTATCGCACGCTGCCTGTGGCCCTCAGGAAACCTTGAGGGCCACTTTTAATACGCCGTCGCGCTGGTGGGAGAACAGGTCGTAGGCTTCGACGATATTATCCAGCGCGTAACGGTGGGTCACCATGGGGCCAAGATCCAACCGTCCGGCGGCAATGATGCTCATCAGCCTGCGCATACGCTCTTTGCCGCCAGGGCAAAGTGAGGTAACGATCTTGTGGTCACCCAGGCCCGCACAGAAAGCACCCAGCGGAATCGTCAGGTCTTGGGAGTAAACACCCAGGCTGGAGAGCGTTCCGCCGGGTTTTAGCACCCGCAGGGCGGATTCAAAGGTCTGTTGCAGGCCAAGCGCTTCAATCGCGGAATCGACGCCGCGCCCGCCGGTGAGCTTGAGAATTTCCTCGACCACATCCACCTTGCGGAAATCCAGCGTTACGTCCGCGCCCATCTGCTTGGCCATGGCCAAACGCTCATCAACCCCGTCTACCGCAATGATCATCCCGGCCCCACGCAGCCGCGCACCGGCGGTAGCGCACAGGCCAATCGGCCCTTGGGCGAATATCGCCACCGTATCGCCGATTTTGATACCGGCGGCTTCGGCACCGGCAAAGCCGGTGGACATAATGTCCGGGCACATCAGCACCTGTTCGTCGGTTAGGCCGTCCGGTACTGGCGAGAGGTTGGCCTGGGCATCCGGCACCAGCAGGTACTCGGCCTGGGCACCATCGATAGTGTTACCAAAGCGCCAGCCGCCCATCGGTTTATAACCGTGGCCGTGGTGGCCGCCATCTTGTGAGCAGCAATCATCCTGGCAGGCGTAGGAGGTAAAGCTGGGGCAGATGGCGCCAGCAATGACCCGTTGGCCTTCTTTATAGCCTTTAACGTTGGCCCCCAGTTTTTCGATAATGCCCACGGGTTCATGGCCGATGGTTAGGCCGCGCTCCACCGGGTACTCACCTTTCAGGATATGCACATCGGTCCCGCAGATCGTGGTGGTGGTCACACGCATTAGCGCATCGTTGGGGCCGATCTCGGGAATGGGTTTGTCGTCGATTTCGATGCGGCCGGGTTCAACGAAGATAGCCGCTTTCATCATGGTAGGCATGGGGCGCTTCCTCAGTGAAGGGAGTCATGACACTTCACCATTAAGCTATAGCTGAGGATGCGCTTTATTGCGCTATATCAAGCTGCTCACAGTAATCATAGTTAAAACCGGCTGTTCGCCTTTTATTAGCCAGTCGCCATTATTTCCTCAAGATGCCTAATGCTTACAACTGAGTTGCCATTGACGTGGCGCAAGAAGAGAGTGTGCTGGGAAGCATAGACTTAAGCATTACCTAGAGCGCTGCGCTGCTTTGTACAGGCTGCTAATACAGCTACCTCTTTGTACATCTCTCTTGGTAACTCTCTTTTTGTAATTCTCTTTGTAGGTTTTCATTATGACCAAGCTGCCCTTTAAGCCTTGGCCAACCGTTACTGCGGTGGCCATGACCCTACTGATATGGCTGGCTGTTCCCTTGCCGGAAGGTCTCACCTCTGATGCTTGGCTGATGTTAGCCATTTTTGTGGGGACGATCGCCGCGATTATCGGTAAAGCCATGCCCATCGGCGCCATCTCCATCATTGCCATTTCCATTGTGGCGGCGAGCGGTGTGACCAGTGATAACCCAGGAACGGCTATTAACGATGCCCTGAGCAGTTACTCGAACTCTTTGATCTGGCTTATCGCTATTTCAATCATGATTTCTCGCGGGCTAATTAAAACGGGCCTTGGCGCACGCATCGGCTACTATTTTATTTCCATCTTCGGCAAGAAAACCTTGGGGATCGGCTATAGTTTGGCGTTTTCAGAGCTTTGCATTGCACCGGTTACTCCCAGCAATACCGCTCGCGGCGGCGGTATCATGCACCCCATCATGCGCTCTATTGCTAAAGGTTTTGACTCACGCCCTGAAGAAGGCACTTCTAATAAGATCGGTAAATACCTTGCCCTGGTGAATTACCACAGCAACCCTATTACCTCAGCGATGTTTGTTACCGCTACGGCGCCCAACCCCTTAACTGTACAGCTCATTTCAATTGCTACCGGGGCAGAAATTCAACTGAGTTGGATGACTTGGGCGATCGCTATGCTGTTGCCCGGCCTAGTGGCCATTCTTTGTATGCCATTGGCTCTTTACTGGCTTTACCCGCCTGAAATCAAGGAGACTCCTAACGCCACAAAAATGGCACGGGATAAACTTACCGAGTTGGGAAAATTAAGTCGAAACGAAGGCATCATGCTGTTTGTCTTTCTGGTGCTATTACTGCTATGGGCGGATATTCCCGCTCTATTCCTCGGGGAATCTGTCACTCTCAACACCACTACGTCGGCTTTTATTGGGCTCTCTATATTGCTGCTAACCGGGGTATTGAACTGGGATGATGTACTGGCAGAAAAGAACGCTTGGGATACCCTGCTCTGGTTCGGCGCCCTCATTATGATGGCGACCCAGCTCAACCAGACGGGCTTGATCGATTGGTTTTCCACCAATATGCAAGACTGGATCACCATGATGGGCATCGGCTGGATGGGAGCGTCCACTTTACTAGTCCTGACCTTCCTTTATACCCACTACTTTTTTGCCAGCACCACCGCCCATATCACCGCTATGATGGCTGCCTTCCTTACCGTTGGATTGAGCCTTGGCGCCCCGCCCATGCCTTTTGTTCTCATCATGGCCGCTACCTCTTCCATAATGATGACGCTGACGCACTACGCCACAGGCACCTCACCGGTAATTTTCGGCTCAGGTTACCTAACGCTAGGCGAGTGGTGGAAAGCTGGCTTCATCATGAGCGTGGTTAATCTAGCGATTTGGGTACTAGTGGGCGGATTGTGGTGGAAGCTATTGGGTCACTACTGAGGGTTGCAATAAACGCCAACAGGGGGCCGAGGCCCCCTGTTGGTATCAGAGTTACGTTATTAGCGCTTTTTCTTTTGGCTATCCTTGGCGTCGCCTTTGCCTTTTTGCATTTCACCTTTCGCCTGCTGGGCTTTACCTTTAGCTTCTGTTTTGTGACTGTCAGTCGCTTTGCCTGCGGCTTCTTTGGCTTTACCGGCTGCTTTGTTGCCTGCGCCTTTTGCTTTATCTTCTGTACCCGTTGTCATGACAAACACCTCTAATCCGTTAGTAGGGAAAGCATCGTATGTGAAGGTGCACACGGCACGTCAATCACACATCGACACCTCATCAGATTAGCCTTTATTAAAAAAGTTGCGCTACTTTATTTATGATTTATGGCAGGTTTATGTGGTTAAGCGGGTTGGCTCCCAGCGATTCAATAAAAAATGCAGACAGGCCATGACGAGCAGGGTGAGTGTCAGTGCGACGCTCATGGAGGAGAAGCGGTAAAGCGCGCTATAGATCAAATCTTGCTGCGGGCCTAGCGATTGTCCAAACAGAATCCCCAAGGTGGTTAGCCCGCCAAAACCGATCCCCGACCCGGCGCCTTCAATGATATGTTCTCGCGCAAATAGCATTAATCCCAGCCAGTAGAGCAGCATCACCAGTAGAAAGTGGTGGCTCTGGGTATAAAGCAGCAGCTGCATCAATAGCGCTAGATTACAGCCCAGCAGCGTGCCCACGGCACGCTTGGCGGCGGAGACCTTCGCACCGGAATACCCCAGCGCAAACAGTACCAAGATGGTAGCCATCTGCGCGGAAAGCGACCCCTGCAAGTCAAACACCTGAAACACCACAAAAGAGAGCGTGGCGGTCAATGCGCCAATCAAGGTTTCATGGCGTATCTGCGAGGCTGGCTTGGTAGCCCCCGGTGGTGGCTTACGCGGTTCAACATCAGGAAAAAGCGTATGCATCAGCATGGCGATAAACACTGCCAAACCGCTGGCAACAAGATTGCAGGCCAATAGGTCGCTCAAATCCACACTCGGGTAACTGGCGAAGTGGAGCAGAATGCTGAGCGTCAGCACGCCGTTAGCGCCAAACAGAAACAGCGGCCCTTTCGCCATCAGGTTAAAGCGAAACAGAAACATCGCCAGCACCACCAACGTCATCACCACCGGCATATGCTTGAGCAGCCCGACCACCAGGCTCACCTCAAGCACATTGAGCGATACGTTGGCTAAAAACTGGCGAATGATATGGCCATTGAGAATAGGCACCATGCCGAGCAGAAACATCGGGAAAACGGTGAAAAACACCCCATAGTTCCAACCCATTAGCTGGCTGATCACAAAGCCCAGCGCACCGCCGCCCGCCACGCGAAGGCACTGCCGCAACCCGTTCTGGGTTAGCCTAGACTCAATAAACATAGTGAAGCCAGCTGATCAGGTGTGACTGCAGCCATACAAAAGGCTTGGCTAGGGCCGCGTCACCGGGTTGAAGCTGCACCGTGGCACGTGCGCCGCTGGCGAGAGCGTTGGCAACCGGTTCTGTTAGCGCGATGTGCACACGCATGCGCTGGGCATCGCGTACCCAGCGGTCGGTGGTGGGGATATCGGCCAGTTGGCCATCGGCAGCCAGTTGCCCTTCGCGTACACCGGCATCCATGGCGAGCACCTGTGCATCAAACACCTGCCCCGGCCAAGCATCAAACACTACTCGCGCCGTATCGCCGGGTGCCACATGGCGCAGGCTCTTTTCACGGAAATCGGCAATGATATCTATCTCATCCGCCACCACGGCTAACGCGGGCTGGCCAGTCTGAACGTAGTCACCTACGTCCAGCTGCAGGTTGGTCACACTCCCCGCTTGTGCCGCGCGCACTTGGGTATGGGCAAGGTCCAACTGGGCCTGAGAGAGCGCGTTGTCGGCTTGGCGCAAACGCAGGTTGGTCTCACCTGAATCGCCCAGTTGGACCTCCAAGCTAACGATTTTCGCCCTGGCCGCCGCCACGCTGGCTTGAGCGGTGCGCTCAGCGGCCACCTGCTGTTCATACTGTTGGCGCGATACGCTTTGCCGCGCCATTAGTGTTTCCGCTCGGCGAAGCTCGCCCCGCCGCTCGGCAGCCGTGGCTTCAGCGGAGGCCAGTTCTGCCTGCGCGGAGGTTAGCTCCGCTTCCAGGCGAGCATTCTCCCGTTCGGATTGCTCACGATTAAGCTGCGCCTGCTCAACCGCTAACCGAAACGGCGCCGGGTCTATCTGAAACAACACATCGCCCTTTTCCACGTGCTGATGATTGCTCACCAAGACATCGCTTACCGGGCCGCTGAGTTCGGACGCAATCCGCGTTACCGGCCGCATCACCCTCGCCTCTGGCGTCATGGGCATAAAGCTATCAGCAAGCAGAAAGTAGATAAATAGCAGTACAAAGGCAGCAACCGCCACCTTCACCCAGCGGGCAAATGTTTGATCAGGGGTCATGCAGAGCTCACTTGTTAGCCACCAGGAGAAGGCCTGGTTAGCACCACTTAACGGGTGCGTTTCTTATGGGAAATGACGTGGGAGACTTTAGTCTAACAATCAATTAGCTGGCTAACAATGTTGATCTGCTGGCTACCCGCTTCACTGCTGGTTTATAAAAGCAAAAAGCCCCATGGCGTGAAGACCATGGGGCTGCGAGTTGCGCTTCGCTTTTTTGACTAGCCGTTAAAACCGGTAGCGTAAACCAACGCTAGCCGCATCGAAGGTGTAGTCAGACTTATCCAGATAGCGCATGTAATCTGCGCCCACCGATAAATTGGGGGCTACATCCATTTCCGCACCGCCGCCATAGGAAAAGCCGCTTTCCCGATTACTATCAAGCTCTACTTCCGTGAAACCCGCTAAACCATATAGCCTTACTTCGGGTGCTACCGGGAAAATCCCCTTCGCATAGGCGCCAGCCAAATGGTCTAAATCGGCGTCGCCATCTGAACCACCCGTGCCTAAATGGCCTTCAAGGGCGAAGTAGTCGTTAAATTGGGCGCCACCGCGTAGGCGTAGGCCAACGGCGTCACGGGAGGAACCTTGTTCTGGATCCAAATTCCAAAACATCGCATCACCACCAACATATCCTTGTGGGTAGGTGAAGGATTGCTGGGCTTGTGCAGAAGCTGCAAAGGCGCCTGCGCCAACCAGGAGTGCCGCCGATGTAAGTGATAATAGGGACATCTTCATAGGTTGTACCTCAGTTAAAAAACAGCGTTTCCTTACTCCGTTTGATTGTGGTTCATTACCCTGAAAAACGCAAACATTACCTTCCTTTGGATAAGCTAAGCACAATAATACCGCCCACTACTACCGCGCCACCCACTAGCTGGCCGGGGCTAAGCATTTGATCCAGCACAAAATAACCCAGTATCAAGGAAGCAACCGGCTCGATATTCATGACCGGTGCATTGCGGGCCATATCGAGTCGCGGCACAAAAATAAACAGCGTGGAAAACGCCGAACCATACAACAGCCCTAACAGCGAAAGCCCCAGCCACCCGGCACTGTTATCCGGCAGGCTCATGCCCCCTGGTACGACACCGGCGATGCCGCCAATAATCATGACAATAAACACCGTTTGCATGGTCAGCAGGCTACGCAGCGTACTGCCTACACCGGCCAAGCGGTGTTCGGTCACCCATAGCGCGCAGGCAAATACAAACGCGGCCATAAGACCAAAGCCAATGCCCGCAATCCATCCGGGCCCCATGCCATCAGCACTGGCGAGCCAGGAAGGAATATCCAGCACTACCAGCAAGCCAATTAAAATAGTGCCCATGATCAGGCAGCTACGCAGGGTTGGCCGCGGGCCGCCCAGTGCCCAGCTCAATAACGCCAGTTGAATGGGGAAGGTATTCACCAGCAGCAGCGCAATCACCACCGGTAGCCTTGCCACCGCTGAATAGAGGCTGACGCTTTGTACCGCAATCAGCAGCCCCACGGTCAGTTGCCATGGCCATGAGCCAGCGGGTAACCATAGGCGCTTGCGTTGCACGATGACCAGCGCCACCAAAATTAAGCAGGCAACGCCCGAACGGGTTAAAACGGCTAGCAGCAACCCCGTGCCATTATCAAATGCCAGCCGTGCGGAGACGTGGTTGGCGGCGAACATGGTGGCCACGGTCATCATCAATAGAATCGCCAGATGGCGCGGCAATAGCTTGGGCAGTGTGGGCGCTGACATAAGGACGTAATAGCTCGTTAAGGGAGTAAAAGACTCTCGTTAAGGGAGAAAAGACCAAGGGCAACCAGGGCCAGTGAAGCATACCTGGCGGTAAAAAGCAGGCTAACGAAAAGCGTACGCCGCTTTCTGCATTGCAGCATTTTATACGAAAGTCTAAGGCTTTTCTTCCCTTATCCTGTCTTGGCTGTACAAGGACAGCAAAACGCCCCGAGCAGATGGCCGCTCGGGGCGTTTTGATCAACACAGTTGGCCTCTAACGACCGTTACACTACACCAGCATGGGCACCATCGCTTCCAGCACCATGACTAAGCTCATCGCGGTGATGGTGAGAATGGAGACCCCAAACACCTTTTTGGCCCAGCGGACATCGTCGTCTAACCGATAGCCACGCACTGCCAAGTAGAGCCAGTAGCCGCCCATGGTCAGTGCTACACACAGATATCCGGCACCCGCTTGACTAGCCAACCCCAGCGCCAGCGAGGCGGGAATAAACGCCACGATGTAGCCCAGAATATGGTGCTTAGCCATTTTGACCCCGCGCACCACCGGCAGTACTGGAATCGAGGCGCGGCGATAATCGGCATAGCGGAAGATCGCAATGGCGTAAGAGTGCGGCATCTGCCACAGGCAGAAAATCACCAGCAACATAATGGCGCCGCTGTCGAACTGCCCCGTGACTGCGCAGTAGCCCACCACCGGTGGCATAGCCCCTGAAAGGCTACCAACCAAGGTGCCGTATTCGGAGCGGCGCTTCATATAAAGGCTATACAGCCCCACATACACGCCCCACCCAATCACGGCCAAGGCTACGGTTAACCCATTAGTGCCCAGCGCCAAGCACACCACCCCCGAGACCCCCAACAGCGCCGAAACGCCCAGTGCCTGGGTAATGGAGATGCTGCCCCGTACCAGTGGGCGATGGCGCGTACGCGCCATCAGTGCATCAATATCGCGGTCGATGACGTTATTACACGCACAGCCAGACGCGATGATTAATGCAATCCCCACCATGACCGAGACAAAGCTGAGCCACTCAAACTGCCCCTGCGCGGCCAGGAAATAGCCGCCCAGGGTGGCAATCAGGTTACCCCCGATAATGCCGGGTTTGGTCAGTTCAAGCAGATCCCGCCAACGGCTAGGTGCCGTGGTCAGCCGATCATCATGTTGAGATGCAGATGCTGCATGATCCACAGCGAGCCTCCTACCACTAAGACGAGAATCGTCAGTGTGAAGACGAAGGACATCACGTTCCAGCCTTCGTCGGCTTTGGTATTCATATGCATGAACATGACCAGTTGCACCAATATCTGCAACACAGCGGTCACGGCCACTACGATGACAGTGGCCAGCACACTAAGCGCGCCACTCATTACCACCCCAAAGGGGATAATGGTCAGTATCAGCGACAAAACCAGTCCTGTCACATAAGACTTTACGCTGCCATGGTTATTAGTGGGGCTAGTCGGAGAATGACTCATCTCACAGCACTCCCATCAGATAGACGAATGAGAAGACACAGATCCAGACGATATCAAGGAAATGCCAGAACAGACTTAGGCACAAAATCCTCGGCCGGGTCATGTCGTTCAAGCCTTTGGTAGAGAGCTGAACCAGCATGACCAAAATCCAGATTAAACCAAAGGTGACGTGCAGGCCGTGGGTGCCCACCAGCGTAAAGAACGCCGACAGAAAGGCACTCTTGTCCGGGCCGTAGCCTTCATGAATCAGGTGCTGGAATTCGTAGATTTCCATGCCCACAAACGCCGCGCCCAGCAAGAACGTAATGACCAGCCATGCTTTCACCTGACCCAGTCGTTCGGCATTCATCGCCAGTACGCCCATGCCAAAAGTAAAACTACTGAACAACAGCAGGAACGTCTCGACCAGTACAAACGGCAGTTCAAAGATATCGGCAGCCGTTGGGCCTGCCGCCGTGCCCTTCATCAACACGGCGTAGGTGGCGAAAAGCGATCCGAAGATCACCAAATCGCTCATTAAGTAGACCCAAAAACCAAACAGTTTGGTGCCCGCCGCATCGTGATGCTCATGATGCACGACCGATCCTTCGTGATGTAACGTGTCCGTTGCCATTACGCTTTCACCTCCACGTAGCGTTGCTTACCTTCGCGTCCTTCAATCTCGGCAGACGGCTTGTAGGGATCGGAGTTTTTAACGCGTTGCTGATGCTCACGTTCGATTCGCTCAACTTCAGCGGCAGGTACGTAGTAATCCACATCGTCGTTAAACACCCGCGCCATAAAGCTAACAAAGACACCGATGGCGCCTACGCCTGCCAGCCACCAGATATGCCACACCAACGCAAAACCGATAACCAACGCAAACAAGCTGATAACAGGGCCAGCGACGGTGTTGCGCGGCATATGAATATCGGTGTAAGGCGCTTCTTCCAGCTCCTCGTTACTGCGCTGTTTCTGGGACCAGAAGCTGTCGATATCCCCTACTTCCGGTAAGCGCGCGAAATTGTAGAACGGCGCTGGTGAAGAGGTTGACCACTCCAAGGTACGGCCATCCCACGGGTCACCGGTCACATCAGCATTCAGTTTGCGATCGCGGATGCTCACCCAGAACTGGATGATGGTACAGGCAATACCCATCATGATGATCACCGCGCCTACCCAGGCCAGAATCATCCACGGCTGCCATTCAGGATTAGCGTAGGACTGCATGCGGCGCACGGCACCAAAGAAGGCCAACACGTAAAGCGGCATAAAGGCGACATAGAAGCCGATAAACCAGCACCAGAATGCACGCTTGCCCCATTTTTCGCTCAACGTGAAGCCAAACGCTTTGGGGAACCAGAAGGTAAGGCCCGCCATCATGCCGAACACGACACCGCCGATAATGACGTTGTGGAAGTGAGCGATAACAAACAAGCTGTTATGCAGCACAAAGTTAGCGGCTGGCACTGCCAGCATGACACCGGTCATACCGCCCAGCGTAAAGGTAATAATAAAGCCCAGCGTCCAGAGTACCGGCGACGTCAGTTCCAAACTACCGCGGAACATCGTGAACAGCCAGTTGAAGACTTTCACCCCGGTAGGAATGGCGATGATCATCGTCATAATGCCGAAGAAGGCATTGACGTTAGCACCCGCCCCCATGGTGAAGAAGTGGTGCAACCAGACAACAAACGACAACAAGGTGATGGCGATGGTCGCCCATACCATGGTCATGTAACCAAATAGCCGCTTACGGGCAAACGTCGAAATAACTTCCGAGAACACACCAAAGGCAGGCAGAATCAGAATATAAACTTCCGGATGGCCCCACGCCCAAATGAGGTTGACGTACATCATCATGTTGCCGCCAAAATCATTGGTGAAGAAGTGCATGCCTAAGTAGCGATCCAGCGTCAGCAGCGCAATGGTGGCGGTCAAAATAGGGAATGAGGCGATGATCAGCACGTTGGCGCACAGCGATGTCCAGGTGAAGATCGGCATGCGGAACATGGTCATGCCTTTGGTGCGCATTTTTAAAATGGTCACGAAGAAGTTAATGCCGGTGAGCGTCGTGCCTATCCCGGATATCTGTAATGCCCATATCCAGTAATCGACCCCCACCCCGGGACTAAACTCGATCCCCGATAAGGGCGCGTAGGCAAGCCAACCTGTTTTAGCAAACTCCCCTACCACCAGCGAGATATTGACCAATATCGCCGCCACGGCAAACAGCCAGAAGCTCAGGTTATTCAGGAAAGGAAAAGCGACGTCGCGGGCGCCTATTTGCAGGGGCACCACCAGGTTCATCAGGCCGATGACCATGGGCATAGCGACAAAGAAAATCATGATCACGCCGTGGGCGGTAAAGATCTGATCGTAGTGTTCGGGCGGTAAATAGCCCGCGGCACCCCCGGCGGCCATCGCCTGCTGGGTACGCATCATAATCGCATCCGAGAAGCCACGCAGTAGCATGACCAAGGCGACGATGAAATACATAATGCCGAGCTTTTTGTGGTCAACGGAAGTAAACCACTCGTTCCACAGCCAGCTCCATTTACGGTAATACGTTAACGCGCCTACCAGCGCGATCCCCCCAATGGCCATAACGGCCGCGACGACCATAATGATCGGTTCGTGGTAGGGAATTGACTCTAAACTGAGTTTTCCAAACACGGCTTAACCTCCCGCTTCAACACTAGAAGGATTCGCGCGCATGGCATGATCCTGACTAGCATGGTTGTTGGTGTCCTGGCCAGAGTCGGCCGCTTGATGGGTGTTAGGCGTGTTATCGCCATCAGAAGAATCAGCATGGTCGCTGCTCGTCTGGTGATCGCTGCCCATATCGTGCTCACCGCCCGTGTGGAAGCTGCTCAAAATGCTTTCGTACAGCGCTGGCGAAATAGCCGAGAAGTACTCCACTGGGTGCGATTCACTAGGTTCCGCCAGTGCTTCGTAGCCTTCGGGGTAGGTCAGCGTTTCGGAGGCATCGCGCACGGTTTCAACCCAGGCATCAAACTCGCCGGGGGTGGTCACCTTGGCTTCAAACGTCATGCCCGAGAAGCCCGCGCCGCTGTAGTTGGTAGAGCGACCTGGGTAGCTGCCCATTTCATCGGCAATCAGATGAACATCGTTATCCATGCCCGCCATGGCGTAGATCTGGCTGCCAAGATGGGGAATGAAAAAGGCATTCATCACTGAGCCGGAACTGACCCGAAAACGTATTGGGGTATCCACCGGGAAGGCCACTTCATTGACGCTAGCCACGCCCTGCTCCGGATAGATAAACAGCCACTTCCAGTCCAACGCCACCGCCTGAATTTCAATCGGCGCTACGTCGCTTTCCAGTGGTTTGTGCGGGTCAAGGCTATGGGAGGTTTTCCAGGTCAACAGCGCAAGCACCGCGATAATCGCGCAGGGCACGATCCAGATCACTGCTTCAATCGCGTTAGAGTGCGCCCAATCGGGGAGATATTTCGCCACGCTATTGCTGCGCCGATAGCGCCAGCCAAACAGCAGCGTCATGGCAATCACCGGAATAACTACAATCAACATCAAGCCAAAGGAGGTCAGAATCAGCGTGCGCTGCTCAGCGCCAACTTGGCCTTTCGGGTCTAACAAGGCCGAACTACAGCCTGCTAGAAACAGACACAGCGCAAGGAGCACCAAAGTGCCTCGCCTGCGCCATAGTGAGCGTCGTTGCATGGTGTGATCTCGTGAAATGTTCAATAAACACTAGCCTCTATATAGCAAGCTATATAGCAGGCTAACTATCACCCCATACTCTTCCCAAAACATGCTCATACGAGCACAAGAACATGCGTAGTGCACTGAGCGCCACTGCTCCGGGAAGAATATGCGCCGCCAAGTGGGAATAGCGGCGGGTCTTGCTCGCCTAAGCTTTAAAAGCGACAGCAAGTAAGACGAAAGTATTTTCTATTGATCGAGATCATGAAAGAAGTGGCGCATTGCCGCACCCAAGCTATTGACGGGTATAGAGAAGCGAAAAATTCTACGCTACGGTTACCACGGGCACATCGCGACCATGCCCCTCTAGCAGTTGCGGCGCGCCCTCTTCGTCGGTAACAACCACATCAAAATCATCTAGGGCTGCGAAATAAGCCGGTCGTACCACGCCAAACTTGCTGGCATCCACTACCAGCAAGCGCTGCATCGCTGTAGCAATGGCGGCCTGTTTAGGCGCTACTTCGTGAAAGTGGAAACAGCTTACGCCGCGCTCCAAATCCACGCCCGCCGCGGAAATCAATGCTTTATTGATGCCCAATCGTTCAATGGCGGCGGCCATATTGTCGCTGCCAAATGATTGTGAAGCGGCATAAAACAGCCCGCCCAGTAGTACAAGGCGTACGTTAGGCAAGGCGGCAACGGCATTGGCGACGTTGAGTGCATAGGTCACCACCGTCAGTTCACGAAAATGACTTAACTGACTCAGCAACGGAATCAGCGTCGAGCCACAGTCAATAAACAGCGTATCGCCCTCTTCAATAAAGGCGAGTACTCGCTGGCAGAGCCGATACTTCGCCTGGTAGTGGCTAGCCTGCTGCTCGGTTAAGTCATAAATCGGTGTGACACCGGGGTAATTCGCCATCACCAAGCGCCCGCCCAACAGGCTCATCGCAGTTGGCTGGGTGGTGAGATCGCGCCGGATGGTCATTTCTGACACATCGCACAGCTCTGCGGCATCGCGCAGATGAAGAGTGCCGCCACTGGCTAGCGCTTCCTGAAGTTTTGCAAGGCGCTGAGCGCTGCGGCCATTCATGGTGGGCATCTCCTTATCAACCCCTCTTGTTGTGCTTAGCGCAACATAAGCCTTCATGTTGCCTCTTGTTTCGTTTCTATGCTGAGCGAGCAGCGACGGAATTTCCACTGTGACAACGCCCATTAATGCTATTCGTGATGCTTACGATAACTTTATGACATTTAAATAGCGTTGATGTGACAACACTTGCAAATCAACGTTAGAAAAATAACACTAAATGTTATAATTTTAACATTAACGCCAGCCCGCACGACTATAACCACGGATAGCCACACTCAAATGGCTCCGCGACAACCCCCGTTGAGGCTTAAATGACTGCTCGAAAACAC
Organism: Halomonas sp. HAL1; assembly: GCF_030544485.1. Taxonomy (NCBI): domain Bacteria; kingdom Pseudomonadati; phylum Pseudomonadota; class Gammaproteobacteria; order Oceanospirillales; family Halomonadaceae; genus Halomonas; species Halomonas sp. HAL1. The sequence goes on along the minus strand of NZ_CP130610.1, from coordinate 1,009,316 downwards.
ACTCGCTCTTCATCGCTTGTCACCCTTAGTGCTGGCGCTTTACTGACAAGTACCGCCCTAGTCACTCCAGCATTTGCAGACGACGCTCAGCCCCACCCGCTTGACCGGCTGTGGTCGTTTGCCAATGTCTCGGTCAACTATCTCGATTGGTCGAACGGCACCGAAGCACGCACCGCCTCTAACGCGGCGAAAAGCGACTTTATGTTTCTCGAAATAGAAGGCGGCGCTGGCTTTAGCTGGGGCGAATTCTATGGCTTCTTTGATTTCGAGAACCCCACCAACGATCAATTCGATGAATCCAGTGGTGGCAAAGACAACTTCCGCACCGCGGGTAAAATAACCTCGCACATTTATCTGGGCGATAGCCCGCTGTCGATTTATGCCCACCTTTACGACTTCCGTGATTACGGCTTTGAGAGCCGTGAGCAGGATCAGGTTCTGGGTTTAGGCTACCGCACCACCTTCGACAATGGCCTGTGGTTTAAACCGTTTATTGGTGCCGCGCGGGTGCAAAGTAACAGCTATAGCGGGATGAACGGCTTTATGGCCGGCTGGGTCGCGGGTTATGATTTCGCGGCGCTCAACCAAAATTTCAGTGTCACCAACTGGCACGAGCAAACGTTTGGACGTGACGACGAGTACTTGACCCAAAACTACCAGCCTCCAGAGGCGAAAGCAGGCAGTGTGGGCACCAACGGTGCACTGAGCCTGTGGTGGCATCCAAGCGACTTGATCACCACCGGTATTCAGTACCGCTACTCTGATAACAAGTTGGGCACGCCCAATAATTACCAGAATGCGATGATCTACTCCGTCAAGCTCAACTTACTATAACCGCTTTAGGAGCCTCTGATTAACGTAATGAGCGCAGGCTAGACAAGGCAAAAATCAACGAAAAGGCGGAGTTTAAGAGCAGTAATGATCATTTTGATCGGACTCGCGCACGAGGCGATTTTTAACGCCGTATAGGCAAGCGTAATAGTTAATCAGAGGTTCCAGGACTCGAAGGATCCCCCTATGACACTCCTTATGAGCTTGGTGGGTATGGTCACCCTGGTGGCCATTGCCCTGATATTCTCCTACGACCGTAAATCTATCCGGTTACGTACCGTGCTCGGCGCCTTTGCGATCCAAGCGGGGATTGGTGCCTTTGTACTTTATGTGCCGTTTGGCCAAGCGGTACTACAGGCCATCTCCTCCGGCGTTAGCCAAATTTTGGTGTATGCCAACGACGGTATCGGCTTTCTGTTCGGCGGCTTAGCCGATGTGGATAATGTCGGCTTTGTATTTGCAATCAAAGTACTCCCCGTCATTATCTTCTTCTCCTCGCTAATCGCCGTGCTCTATTACATCGGCATTATGCAGTGGGTGATTCGCATTCTGGGTGGCGCACTACAGAAAGCATTAGGCACTTCACGCACTGAATCGCTTTCTGCAACGGCAAATATTTTCGTCGGCCAGACCGAAGCGCCGCTGGTAGTACGCCCGTTTATCGCCCGGATGACGCCTTCACAGCTGTTTGCGGTGATGTGTGGTGGCTTGGCCTCGGTAGCGGGTTCGGTGTTGGCGGGTTATGCAGCGCTGGGTATTCCCATGGAGTACCTGGTGGCGGCCTCCTTTATGGCGGCACCGGGCGGGCTGTTGTTCGCTAAGCTGATCATGCCGGAAACCCAAGATGTCACCGACAGCGATAGCGTTACCAAGGTAGAAGAAGAGATTGACGCTCAGGAAGATAAGCCTGCCAACGTCCTGGACGCGGCGGCATCGGGGGCCACTTCGGGTTTAATGCTGGCTGCCAACGTGGGCGCCATGCTACTCGCCTTTATCGCGCTGATTGCGTTGATCAACGGCATTTTAGGCGGCGTTGGCGGCTGGGTGGGCTTTGACTCACTGAGCTTGGAACTGATCTTGGGCTGGCTGTTCGCCCCGCTTGCCTTCCTGTTAGGTGTACCCTGGGAAGAAGCGACCCTGGCAGGCTCATTCATTGGCCAAAAATTAGTGGTCAACGAATTCGTCGCCTACATCAACCTTGCGCCCTACATTGATGGGGAACAGGTGGTGGCTGCCACGGGTCAGATGATGACACCGCACACCATGGCGATCCTCTCTTTCGCGCTGTGTGGCTTTGCTAACCTCTCCTCCATTGCGATTCTGCTGGGTGGTTTGGGCAGCATTGCACCGACTCGCCGCAAAGAGATTGCCCGCTTTGGTGTCAAAGCCGTATTGGCCGGTACACTATCCAACTTGATGTCGGCCTCTATCGCTGGCTTCTTCATCGCGCTGAGTGGCGCGTCTACATAGCGCTTGCCACTGCTTGAATGATGAGCGCAATGACGGCTACTTAATGCATCGGGCGCTGCGGTTTTATCCGCAGTGCCCGTTTTTATCTTTTACTGATTTGTGAGAATTCCATGACTGCGACAGCCTCCCCCCATATTGTCCAAGCCGCCCGCCAAGCACTTACCCTCATGGATCTGACGAGCCTGAACGATAGCGACACTGACAGCACCATTGAAGCACTCTGTCAGCAAGTAAAAACGCCCTTTGGCACCCCTGCTACGGTATGTGTCTTTCCCCAGTTTATTGTCACGGCCCAGCGTGCATTGACCGCTCATACCCTTAATGACCAAGTGAAGATCGCCACGGTCACCAATTTCCCCAACGGCGGCGACGACATCATGGGCGCTGCCCGCGAAACGCGCGATGCCGTTGCCTCTGGTGCTCATGAAGTCGATGTCGTATTCCCCTACCGCACCCTGATGGCGGGCGATGAAGAGACTGGCCTCGAGCTAGTTGAAATGTGCAAAGCCGCCTGCGCTGGCCAAGCGCTGCTCAAAGTGATCATTGAGTCAGGCGAACTCAAAGACCCTGCGCTGATCAAACGCGCCAGCGAACTCGCCATTGAAGGCGGCGCTGATTTCATTAAAACGTCGACCGGCAAAGTCGCCGTTAACGCTACACTGGAAGCCGCTGAGATTATGCTCAACGCTATCAAGGCCAGTGGCAAAGACGTTGGCTTTAAGGCGGCGGGTGGCGTTAAAACCGCCGAAGACGCGGCGGAATACTTGGCCCTTGCCAACGAGATCATGGGCCCCGGTTGGGTAACGCCCGCGCACTTCCGTTTTGGTGCCTCTAGCCTGCTGGGCAATCTGTTGGATACGTTGACCGGCAGCACCAGCGCGGCACCCCAAGGCCAAGGAGGTTACTAATGTCTGTCAATGCAACCCAATACGCGTTGCTGCCCCAGGAGCTGATTCGCCTTAAGCGAGATAACCAGCCGCTGCCTGCGGAAGAGATCAAAGCGTTTGTACAGGGCATTGCCGATGACCGCATCAGCGATGCCCAAATTGGCGCCTTCACCATGGCGGTGTTTTTGAACGGCATGAGCCGTGAAGAAGTGGTCGCGCTGACCACCGCCACCCGCGACTCCGGTCATGTGATGCAGTGGAGCGATCTAAACCTGCCCGGCCCGATTGTCGATAAGCACTCTACTGGCGGCGTGGGTGACTTGGTATCGCTGGTGCTCGGCCCTTGGGTCGCCGCCTGCGGTGCCTTTGTACCGATGATTTCTGGACGCGGCCTGGGTCACACCGGCGGTACGCTGGACAAGCTCGAATCGATCCCCGGTTACGACCCCTATCCCGCGCCAGCACGCTTCCGCGAGGTGGTGAAATCCACCGGTGTGGCGATTATCGGCCAGACCGGCGACCTTGCCCCCGCTGATAAGCGCATCTACGGCGTGCGTGACGTGACCGCCACCGTGGAATCGATTCCGCTGATTACCGCCTCTATTCTGGGTAAGAAGCTGGCCTCAGGGCTGGATGCGCTGGTGATGGACGTTAAAGTCGGCAGCGGTGCCTTTATGCCCACCCCGGAAAAATCCCGCGAGTTGGCCAAAAGCATCGCCAATGTGGCCACCCAGGCGGGCACGCCCACCACGGCCCTGCTCACCGATATGAGCCAGCCGCTAGCGCCCTGCGCTGGTAACGCCGTTGAAATCGTCGAGACGCTGGCCCTACTGCGCGGTGACCGCTCCAACAGCCGCGTGATGCAAGTCACCCGTGAATTGGCAGTCGAGATGCTGATCGCCGGTAAGCTCGCGGGCTCCCGTGAGGACGCACTGACTCAGCTAGAGAAGGCGCTGACCTCCGGCGCGGCCGCTGAAGTGTTTGCCCAGATGGTGCGTGAACTTGGCGGCCCCAGCGACTTTATGGAGCGCTCAGAGCATTACCTTCCTAAAGCCGACGTCATCAAACCCGTCTATGCCGAGCAAGCAGGTACCGTCCAACGTATCGATACCCGTGCCGTCGGCATGAGCGTGGTGGAACTGGGCGGTGGCCGCCTGCGTAACGACGCCAGCGTCGATCACAGCGTCGGCTTTACGGCTATCGTCGAAATCGGCGAGAGCGTGGATAGCCAGCGCCCCATTGCCATGGTACACGCCCGCAGTGACGCCGCCGCTGAACGAGCCGCCGAACAGTTGCGCGCGGCGTTTACGATTGGCGAAGGCGCTGCCAGCGCCGACACCCTGCTGCAAGACACCTTCCGTGGAGAAGCCTCATGAGCCGCGCGATATTACTGGTACTCGATTCATTTGGGATTGGCGCCGCCCCGGACGCCGCGACCTTCGGCGATGAAGGCTCCGACACCCTGGGCCATATCGCCGCCGCCTGCGCCCGTGGCGAAGCGGATAACGCCAATCGTTCAGGGCCACTCAAGCTGCCCAACATGGCCAAGCTGGGGCTGTTTCACGCCCACCGCGATGCCACAGGCAGCGTTGCTGAAGGCGTCACGCTGCCGGAAAGTTTGGAGGGTGCTTACGCCCACGCCAAAGAGATTTCAAGCGGCAAAGATACCCCCTCCGGCCACTGGGAAATTGCCGGTGTCCCGGTGCGCTTTGAGTGGGGCTACTTTCTGGATAAAACCGACAGTTTCCCTCTTGAGCTGCTCGATGCCATCGTTCAGGAAGCCGACCTCACTGGGGTGATTGGCAACTGCCACGCCTCGGGTACCGAGATCATCGCGCGCCTGGGTGAAGAGCACATAGCCACCGGCAAACCCATCGTTTACACCTCGGCGGATTCGGTGTTTCAGATCGCCGCTCACGAAGAGCATTTCGGCTTGGAACGGCTTTATAAGCTGTGCGAAACCGTCCGTGAGCTGCTGGAGCCTTACAATATCGGCCGCGTCATTGCGCGTCCGTTTATCGGCGAAGACAGCAACACCTTCGCCCGCACCGGCAACCGTCGCGACTACAGCGTTGAGCCGCCCTCGCCCACTGTGCTGCAAAAGCTCGATGATGCCGGTGGCGAAGTGGTCTCGATTGGTAAAATTGCCGATATCTACGCCCACTGCGGCATTACCCACAAGGTAAAAGCCAGCGGCCACGACGCGCTGATGGACGCCACACTCAACGAGATCGAGCGTACCAGCCAGCGCGACGAAGGCGAGCGCGCCATGATCATGACCAACTTTGTCGATTTTGACTCGGTCTATGGCCACCGCCGCGATGTACCGGGCTACGCCGCCGCCCTGGAAGATTTCGACGCCAAGCTGCCTAAGCTGCTGGCTTCGCTAAGCGAAGATGATCTACTGATTCTCACCGCCGATCACGGCTGCGACCCCAGCTGGCACGGCACCGAGCACACCCGTGAGTACATCCCCATTCTGGTACACGGCCCCGGCTTTACCCCCGGCCCGCTGGGAGAGCGCGGCACCTTTGCCGATATTGGCCAAACCCTGGCCGACTTTTTCCTGCTACCGGCCATGGCCGATGGCACAAGTTTTCTTCCTGAAGCCGCTTAAGGAGATATTTGATGGCAACTCCCCATATTAACGCTGCCCCCGGCGATTTCGCTGATACCGTTCTGATGCCTGGCGACCCGCTGCGCGCCAAATACATCGCCGATACCTACCTGGAGAACGTTCGTCAGGTGAACGATGTGCGCAATATGTTCGGCTACACCGGCACCTACAAAGGCCGCGAGATCTCCGTGATGGGCCACGGCATGGGTATTCCGTCGGTCTCCATCTACGCCAAAGAGCTGATCACCGATTACGGCGTTAAATCGCTGATTCGCGTGGGCTCCTGCGGCGCGGTGCGCGACGACGTCAACGTGCGCGATGTCGTCATCGGCATGGGTGCCAGCACCGACTCCAAGGTCAATCGCATGCGCTTTAACGACCACGACTTCGCCGCGATTGCCGACTTTGAACTGACCCAGCACGCCGTCGCTGCCGCCAAGGCCAAGAACGTGCCGGTCAAAGTGGGCAACATCTTCTCAGCGGATCTGTTCTACAACCCGCAAACCGAAATGGCCGAAATGCTCAAGCGTTACGGCATTGTCGGCGTCGAGATGGAAGCCGCTGGCCTTTACGGCGTCGCCGCCGAGTTCGGCGCCCGCGCCATGACTATTTGCACCGTGTCGGATCACATCCTGAAAGGCGACTCGCTCTCCAGCGCCGATCGTCAAACCACGTTCGACGACATGATGCTGATTGCGTTAGACACAGTCCTTCGCGATGACGCAGCCCGCGCCTAGAACGTTGAAAAGAGAACTTTGAAAAGAGCACGTTGAAGCGGCCAAAAGGAAAAATGATGGAACAGGTTGCAGAAGAGATCGTTCAAACGTTGTTAAGCGCGCGGGCTAACGCCTATGTGCCCTATTCCGCACACCCGGTGGCGTCAGTCATGGTAACTCCTGACGGTCATCAGTTTGCGGGTACTAACGTGGAAGTGGCGCACTACAAAGGCTTATGCGCCGAAGCCTCGGCCATTTCCGCCATGATCACTGCCGGGCATCGCCAGCTGGCGACGGTCTACGTGATGGGCCCTGGTGATCACCTTTGCACACCCTGCGGCGACTGCCGTCAGCGGATTCGCGAATTCGCGACGCCAGAGACGCAGATCAAGGTACTTTCCGGCAGCGGTGAATTGATGAAAACCTACACCATGGAAACGCTGCTGCCCGACGCCTTTGGGCCAGAGCAACTGCCACCGCGCTAGGTCAGCCCGCTTGGCTTTCAAAACCAGCTCCATCGCGGGCTGGTTTTGTGCATTTATTGCTCGTACTCTTAGAAACAACTTTTTGCTTACGACGCAATGTGCCGCATCGAGCACAGCACCTATTTAGGAGAACGCCATGGCTGGTTTACTGCCCAACGTCGACCCAGACGGCTTGCTTGAGTACTCAGTGGTTTACACTGACCGCTCGCTGAACCATATGTCGCAACAGTTTCAAACTGTGATGCGCGATATTTCCGCCACGCTGAAAGAGGTTTATAACGCCCACGCAGCGGTGATTGTGCCCGGCAGCGGCACCTTTGGTATGGAAGCGGTGGCACGTCAGTTTGCCGTTGATCAGAAAACCCTGGTGATCCGCAACGGCTGGTTCAGCTACCGCTGGACACAGATTATCGAGATGGGTCGTTTAACCAATCAGCACACGGTGCTTAAAGCGCGGCGGCTCAATCCTGATGACCCGCGCTCGCCTTTCCAACCGGTGCCCATTGATGAAGCCGTCGCTCAGATTCGTAGCGAACAACCTGCTGTCGTATTTGCCCCTCAGGTGGAAACCTCAGCTGGCCTGCTGCTTCCGGATGACTACATTCAAGCATTAGCCAAAGCGACTCACGAGGTAGGCGGCCTGTTTGTGCTAGACGCCATTGCCGCTGGCACGCTGTGGGTGGATATGCAGGCGCTCGGCATTGACGTGGTGGTGAGTGCGCCGCAAAAAGGCTGGAGCGGTTCGCCCTGTTGCGCCATGGTCATGCTCTCAGAGCGCGCCACGCAGCGCTTGAGCGAGACCCAAAGTAACAGCTTTGCCTGCGACCTGGGCAAGTGGCACAGCATCATGCAAGCCTATGAAAACGGCGGGCATGCCTACCACGCCACCATGCCCACGGATGCCCTACGGCAGCTGCGGGATATCATGCGGGAGACCCGCGCTTACGGCTTTGCCAAGGTAAAAGAAGAGCAGCAAGCGATTGGCCGGGAAGTCCGTGCCATGCTTAAACGCCACGGCTTTGTCAGCGTTGCTGCGGAGGGCTTTGAGGCGCCGGGTGTAGTGGTCTGCTACAGCGAGGATAGCGGACTTGTCGGCAAACTTGCCCAGGCGGGTGTGCAGGTAGCAGGCGGCGTACCGCTGATGTGCGATGAAGGTGATAATTTCCATACCTTCCGCATTGGCCTGTTTGGTTTAGATAAGCTGCACCACACCGAGCGCAGCGTGGATAGCCTTGAAAAGGCAATCAAGGCAGTCGTATAAGCTGAAAATGCCCGCTATTAACATAGCGGGCATTGGTGTGGACGCAGAGGCGAACTAGGTCACCATTTATATATACCCCACTCCGCGCGGCATTAAGCCCAGATGATTCTCGACCTTCATTACCCCAGGAATGTTTTCTGCAGCGACCGTCACTGCCTGCTTTTGTTCTAGGGATTCAACCAGCCCCCAAACTTCGACAACACCACCATCCACAATCACGCTAATGCCTTCGGTTTGAACGCCGGTATTGTCCTCAACCTCTTTAAGAATAGCCTCGCGAATTTTTCGATCATCCATGGGCGACTGCGTCGGCGCCACCGCTGCATTGGCCATCCCTTGGAGTAAGTTAGCACGGCTAACAATGCCGACCAATTTGCCATCACGTACCACAGGCACGCGCTTGATACGGTGCTTTTCTAACAAGCGAGCAATCGTATGTAGCGGCGTGTTCTCTTCAACGGTCATTGGATTGGGGGTCATCACCTCATGCGCTTTACGACCATGCGATTTCACATAGTCACTAGCACTCTTACCGCCAGCAAACAACGTTAACCACCATGAACGGCCGTGGCCATCGTCATCTTCTACCCGGCGCATTAGATCCCCTTCGCTGACAATACCTATCACTCTATGCTCGGCATCAACCACAGGTACCGCACTAATACGGTGATGGAGCAACAGGCGAGCGATTTCGCTCACTTCAGCGTCAGGCCCTACACTCACCACTTTGGGTGTCATAATATCGATAGCTTGCATGGTCATCCTCCTTGTACCCAGCCCTTGAGACGGGCTTTTAAAACAGCTCCTTGTAGTTGATTCTTTTAAACTGAGCCGCAGTGCCCGTTCTTTGAGCCTAGTTCGCTGGTGGCCATTTGCCTATGCTGTATAGCTATTTAAAAGCGTTGCCTGATACTGTTTTGATCTAGCGCAGTTTATAGGGCGCTTTGTTAGTTTTCTCTCGCTTATTTGGTCTCCTGCACCACGCTGCTCTCTGCTACTTTTTCAATATCGACAATGCCCGAGCGGCTTACCACCACTTTCCAGCGGGCGAGATAAGGTGTGTCTTCACTGCCCGTCTCTCGAATCACCAGATTGAAAAGATGACGACGCTCCACGCTTTCTCGCACCGCCTGGCCATCTTTAAGCCGGTAGATGTGATGCTTCCCTTTACTCATTAACCGCGTGAGCATGGAGATATCCAGAGTGAGCGTTTCGCGGGTGTGCTCATAACCACTTAAAAAGCGCGTGGGCGACATCCTTGAACTCGAGCGGTAGTGAAGAATCATTTCCTCGCGCTGAGCCACCGTGCGGCGACGCATCTGTTGAATATCGCTTTTCAGAGAAGCAAAGCGCTTGTAGTCAAACCACTCCAGTTGGCGACCCACCACAGCATTGCGCGTGGGGTCTAAATACTGACGGCGCCATTTAGGTCGGCCTTTACGCAGCAAGCGCCATAGGGTGTTGCGCAAATCATCTTTAAACACTTCACGCATGGCGTAGAGCAGCGCCATGGCTAATACAAATAACGCCGAAAGATCCCCTAGTGCGCTGCGTAACTGCAGCACGCCTAACGTCACAAACCCCATTACCACCGCCGTGGCCAGGGCTTTGACCGCTTTCTGTTCACCGCCGCCGAGCTCCAATGCTTCTTGCTTCAGGGTAATCGGATGTTCAATCAAACGACGCAGTAGGCGCATTTTGTTCGACATGCGTGTCGGGTCCGCCATTACTCGTTCGGCGTTATACTGCTGTTCGCGGCGATGTTCGCCCTCCCGGTGGCACACGCTGATAAAGCGTCGACGAATCTCAGTAAACTCACCACCCCGGGGCATATGCGCTACTAACGCCAGTAACTGCTGTTCGGTAAACCAGGAGAGGTAGTTATCAATATTGGCGAAGTATCTTTTGAAGCTTTCATCGTCCGGCTGATTGCGTCGCAGGCGCTTGAGAATGCCGTCACTCAAGTCGATCATTTCATGCAGTTGGTCACGTAAGGCAACCGCACTTTCTTGCTCCTCACTGGTCTCTTCCCGCTGTTGTTGGCGGGTATGACGTAACTTATTGGCGCTTACTAACATCGCTTGCGTGGTGCGCTCCATCGCTTCCACGTATTGGTAGGCGTATAAGCTCAAACTCAACCGGTATGAGTCACTCCCCAGACGATTACGACTGGCCAACCGGCTATGCACCAGCGGCAGTAGGTATTCGTCACTGTAGTAAGTGCGCGATACATGAATGGCGGCATGATAAAAAGCCTCCTCTGAGATAAGCTGAGTACTTAACCCCAGTTCGCCAGGCACAAAAAGATAGACGTCGAGGTTATGCGAAGTCTCTTCCTTGAGCCGCCGAGTAAGACGCAGCTGAAAGCTGTTTTTACGATCAACGTTGATCAACCCACCAATCTCCTACTCCTTTGCCTAACGTGATGATATACCATGGCTAAAATAATCATGGCGCTGTACAAGATCACTGCCGTCTCTTCATCTGTGGAGCTAGGAAATGTCCATTGCCCGTTTTTCACCCTTTGAGCTGCTGTTATTAAAGAGCCGCAGCCAAGTGGATACGGCAGCCCTGCTGTTGTTGGCTTGGGTGCTGGTGCACCGCCAACACGTTTCTGAAGGTCAGCGCCGTCGTCGCCTGGCCCAGGTAACCGCACAGTTTCGCCACGGGCATGAGCTGGGCCCGGTCATGAGTATTGCCCATAGCCAAGACTTGCAAGCGATCCAGTTAGCCGCCGAAGTCGTGCGCAAAGAGTGCGGTAAAGAACGTAGCCTAAGCGTTATTCACCAAGCGATTACGGTTGCCACCGATGATGGCGAGTTGTCGCTTGCCAACCACTATATTTTACGCTTTTTAGCGGACTTACTAAGCGTTGCCCCCACCACCTTAAACACCCTGTTTAAGGAATTGACGGGCACACCGCTGACCAGCCCAGAAGATCCCAGTCGTGATACTTATTGGCAAACCCACGACCCAGATTACCATGCCCGCAAAGCACGCGATGCCGCAGCGGCGGAACAGCAGCAACAAGAGGCCAATGCGCGAGCGGAACAGCAGCAGCGAGAGAAAGAGCAACGCCATCATCAGAAGCAGCAAAAACAGCAAGAAAAGCAGCGGCGCCAAGAGGAAGCCCGCCAGGCGCGGGAACAAGCACAGCAGCGTCAGCAGGAACAGGAGCGCCAGCGCGAGCAAGCCGAACGGGAACAACAACGCTCACGACAGCAAGACTCGCAACAGCAACGCAGCTCTTACCAGGAGGAGCGACGCAATAACCACTCACGCCAGCAGCGCGCTTCACCACCGCCTCCCGACCGCACCACACGGGCGCTTTCCATTCTGGGACTAAACCCCGGCGCTACACGCATAGAGGTTCGGCACGCTTATCGGCGTATGGCACAATTACACCACCCAGACCGCTATTATTCAGAAAGCGAACAACAGGTAGCATTGGCCTCCGCACGCTTTCAACGTATCAAAAACGCCTATGATTATTTGATGCAAACTTATTGAGACCATGCAACGCTAGCCTAAGAGAAACCATAGCCCCCTATGCGCGATTTGTACCAGCGCCTCGCGATCCCTCCCGAGGCTAATGAACAAGCGATCCAACACGCTGTGGCGAGTTGCCAGCATAGCGCGCTACGCCAAGATGCCGAGGCGATATTTAGCGTTGCTGAGCGCCGCGAAGCCTACGATACGCTGCACGACACCGTGAGCGATATTGGCAAGTTACGCGCACGCCTGGGGCTCAGCCACGGCGCCCACTGGCAAGGCGATGTGGCGAATGACTTTTCGCTGCCTCCCGATCATGCAATCTCGCGTCACGACGAACTGGTTGACCGCGTTAACCACGCGGTCTCTTTGTATAACCGTTGGCGCCGCTTACGCGGGCCGTGGTTACTCATCGCCGTGTTCTCCGCCGGTACTGGCATAGGTATCGGCCTGGGGCTTGCCTTGTGCTGGGGGCTTTTGCCGGTGTGACGCGGCGCGATTAGGCGTTTCATCGTGCTTGCGCGCCTGCTCATCGCGCCGTATTTCTGCCTTGGTTGGGCGGGGTGCCGGCTTCGGTGGTGCGGGTTTCTTATGATCGTCTGTGTTTGTTTCGCTTTCTTGCTCAGCGTCTGACTCACCCTGCTCACTTTCTGGTGCACCATTGTCCAGCGAAAACGACGTGCCCGCAGTCGCCTCCATGCGGTCTTCTGAGCGCGATTCCATACTGATGCTGAGCCGCGGCACACCCAGGTCAATCTCTTGAGCTTCCATGCGCTGTTTGAGCAGCAAGTTAAACGCCCGCGAAACATCCCACTGCATTTCTGGCGCGGTGCGAAAACGCATACGCAGGATGGGGCAGCCATCTTCAAACCCCTGAACCCCCTGCATCTCCAGTGGTGACCAGATGTAGTGACGCATCATCGGGTCACGGCGCAGCTCCTGCGCGGTTTCCTGCATCAGCGTAATGGCATCGTCGATTTTCATATCAAACGGAATACGGATACGCATCAGCGCAATGCCGAACTGCCGAGACATATTATGAATCGACTCAATGCGGCTAAAGGTAATGATATGCACGATCCCGTCCAAGTCGCGAAGGCGAACCGTGCGCAGCGTCAGCCCCTCGACCGTGCCCATGTGGTTATTGATCTGCACAAAGTCATCTACCGCCAGCGAATCTTCGATCAAAATAAAGATGCCGGTGATTAAATCCTGCACTAATGTTTGGGCACCAAAACCTATCGCCAGACCAATCACACCAGCACCGGCTAACAGCGGTGTCACGTTGACACCCAGGTTCGCCAGCCCGGCGATGACGGCAATAATCAAAATAGTTACAAAGATGACGTTGCGAATCATCGGCGTGATGGTTTGCGCCCGGGCCTGGTTGACCCGCCGTCCGCGTGAGCGCGCCGACGAGGTAAGCGCCCGTTGAATGGCGGTGTCGGCAAAAATCCACACCAGCCACGCCAACAGCACCGTGGCGCCAAGACTGACCAGCGCTTGCCCAATGCGGGCACTAGCGACTGCTTGCTGGCCCAAGCCAAAGAATGAACCGCCCCATACTTGCATCGAGAGCTCGGCAAATACCATCCATGCAAAAATATGGGCGAGAACAAAGCCGAAACGCTCTAAGCGTTTGCGATATTGGCTTTGACGATGACGGTGACGGCGCTTGCCCATCCGCTCCGCTTGGCGGCGCAGCAGCCCGGTCACTACCAGCGTAAGGACCAGCAGGCTGGCAGAGATAATTGAGCGCGCCAGCGCAGTGCCGACATCGCCAACGGTAATAAAAATCGCCAGCAGCGAACCACTGACCAGGAGTAGCGCGGGAATGTGCCATAGCCCGCCCAGCGAGCGGATCATCTCAACCGCAGTGCTGGCGTCACGGCGTTGTTTGAACGGTCGGTTGCAAATCAAATGACGCACGGGGCGTTTGAATTTAAGAATAAACCGTGCTGAAAGCAGCGCCGCCAGCATGTTGGAAAGCACCGAGACCAAGCTCGATAGTTCGCTGCCCAGCAGTTCGACCAGACGGGTGGAATTAACCGCATCGCCAAGCGCAATCAACGCGCCAATCACAAACATACCGCGCAGGGCATGCTGCTGAAGCAGTTGAACCGCCGTAAACCGATGGCCGCGGCTAAAGAAGGCGATGACCGTTTCAAACACCACCGACAGCGCCCGCCCGCATAGGCAGATATAGGCCACCACCAGCACCAGCGTCCGCCCAGGGCTATCAGGTAATACTTGGCCAATGCCGAGCGTAATCGCAAACGCCAACGCCCAGGGCAGCATACGGCGCAAGAAGTGCACCGCCATTAGCCAGGCTTTGGGGTCCCGTGGCAGATCTAGCGGCCACTCTCGACGGGTAGCGACCATGCGCCCGAAGGCAATCATTACCACCAGCAGCCCGATCCAAACCAGGGCCAGTACAGCTCCTTCAGCAACCGCACGAATGGCTTCGCCTTGGTCGGCATCGTCGTTCAGGGCGCGTAAGTCGTCCGCCCCCTGAACCAGCTGGCGCGCCCATTGGTCAACCGGCGAGTCGCCTGCCTGCGCCTGATCGCCAAGGTCGCTTAGCGTATCGGCCAGGGCACCCAGCAACCCTTGGCGCACCACGCCCTCGTCTTCGGTGGCAGCATCTGCGGTTACCTGCAGCTCGCGCAGCGACGTGAGCAGCTCAGTGCGCCGCTCCTCGTTTTCAAGCATGGTGATGACATCAGTTAACGAGGCCTGGAACTCTTCGCCGCTGACCTCAACTTCCTGTTCCTCAGAGCCACCCCCCAAACCGGGTATCGACACCACTTGCGCCTGGGCCTGAGTGATTGCCATGCTCGTCAGTACTAGGCTCGCCAATACAAACAAGACAACGCCTATTACCGCGCTAATTAACCAGTGCTGTCGCACGCCTTACTCCTGAATATTAATCTGAATGGCGTCCTGCTTACCGTTTACCGCCGCTTTAGTTTATAGCCCTTAGGAATGCACTCAGCCTCAACGCGTGACTATGATAGGCTGGATGCTTAAACGTTCACCTCAAGGATGCCGAGATGACGCTACAAGCTCCACCTAACCGCTTAAACAGTCATGGGAATATCCGGCAGGTTGGCGTCGAAATTGAATTTGCTGGCCTGCCACCCCGAGACACGGCGATGATCGTACGTGAACTGTTTGGCGGGGAGCTTAACGTGGTAAGCCCTCATCGGCTACTAGTAGAGAATACCCGCTGGGGCGAATTTGGCATTGAACTCGACACTCAGTACGCTCACCCTGACAAAGCCCTACTTGAAGACCCTCACGCTCAAGACAGCGAGTGGGCGCGCCACCAGCACCAACGACGAATCCAGTTCCATCAAAAAACCCGCGAACTGATTGGTGATATGGTCACTGGCCTAGTGCCTACCGAAATTGTTTGCCCACCAGTGCCCTGGAATGAACTTGAAGATTTAGACGCGCTGTTTGAAGCACTGAGAGAGCACGGCGCCAAGGGCACCGATGCTAGCTTGATGTATGGGTTCGGGTTGCATCTAAACCCTGAAGTAGAGCGCTTTGATGCCGACTATTTGCTTGCCATGCTGCGCGCGTATTTATTACTTGCCGGATGGCTGCGCGATGAAATTAAAGTCGATATTACCCGCGAGGTGCTGCCCCATGCCAACCCCTTTCACAAAGCATACGCGCTAAAGGTCCTGGATAGCCGCTACTCACCTGATCTGGATACCTTGATTGACGACTACCTGCATCATAATCCAACGCGCAACCGTGAGCTGGATATGTTGCCGCTGTTTGCTTATCTGCGCCCTGACCATGGCCATGAGTTGCTGCATGCTCAACTCACGAAACCACGCCCCACTTTTCACTATCGCTTACCCAACGCCCAACTTTCCCAACCGGGTTGGGGCTCGGCAATGGAGTGGAACCGCTGGGTGGAAGTTGAGAAACTTGCCGCTAACTCGGAGGTGCTGCTCGCTCGCTGCGCTGAGTATATTGCCGAACATAACCGACCGATGCTGACCCGCGTAAAAGAGAAACTGGGCCGTTGGCTGCGTCGTGAGCGCTAATTTTTTAATGTCTCATTTTCGACTTCACATTTTTCAACTTTATTTCTTGCCACAGTGAGTAACCACCTGCATGTCTCGGCCGCTTATCGGAATAACCACCTCTGACCGCAAAAGCCACTTAGCATGGTGGTTTGATTGGTTCGCCGTCTGGCGCCATGGCGGCAAACCGCTGCGGTTATCGCCTTCACGCCCCCAGCCTGACCATTTAGATGGATTAATCATTGGTGGCGGTGATGATATTCAGGCCCACCTTTACGGTGGCGAAGTGCAGCTGGATGTACGTCTCGACCCGGCACGGGATGAATTGGAGCTTGCGCTGCTTGAACGGTTTATTCCGCTGCATACGCCCGTGCTGGGCATTTGCCGGGGGGCACAATTAATCAACGTCCACCTAGGTGGCACTCTAGACCCGGATATTTACACCACGCATGAAGGGCTAAAACGACGCCGTACGGTACTGCCGCGCAAAACCGTCGATATTGTCGGCGCGAGTAAACTACACCGATTGCTCGGCGTGACGTGGTGCCGGGTTAACAGCCTGCATCACCAAGCTGTTTATGGCGCAGGCAAAGGGATAGAGATTGTCGCCCGCGACCGGGACGGCTTGGTACAGGGCATCGAGTCACGTGAACATGAGTTTTTGATTGGCGTGCAGTGGCACCCCGAATGGCTGATTTTCAACCGCCCCCAGCAGCGCTTGATTCGCGCGCTGGTGACGGCTTCACGACGTCATGCTAGAAAACGCCTGCTGTCAGCTCAAGACGGCTAACGCTGCGTCGTAATCTGGTTCGTTTTTCAGCTCGCTTACCAACTCACTGTGTAGCACGCGATTATCGGCATCCAGCACCACTACCGCACGGGCACACAGCCCCTCCATCGAGTTATTACACAACGCGACGCCCCAGTCTTCACGAAACTCTGGGTGGCGGAAAGTAGACAGCGTTTCAACATTATCCAGTCCTTCTGCACCGCAGAAGCGTTTGGCAGCGAAGGGTAAATCAGCCGAAACTACCAATACCACGGTGTCAGCAAGGTTAGAGGCCAGTTCGTTAAAGCGACGCGTCGACATCGCGCAGGTAGGCGTATCCACACTGGGAATAATATTAAGCACCTTACGCTTGCCCGCATAGGTCGCAAGCGTAACGTCTTGCAGCTCAGTGTTGGTCAGCGTCATTTCCGGTGCTGCCTGATCTTTAGCAGGCAGTGTGCCAGCCACATCCAGCGGCTCGCCCGCACGGGTAATTTGTTGCATTGTCGTTTCCTTATGTCGTTAATAACGAATGAATTCTTACCATCCAAGAGGCCATGGTAGGCTATCATCATGCCTTTGTGCTCTTCCTGAAAGACCTTTGTTTAACATTTGCGTTTCATCGTACCGAGGGAGTGATATGGCCTGTGTATTAATCGTTAAAACCGGCGATGCTTATCCAGAAGTCGTCGACCAGCACGGCGACTTTGAAACGCTATTTGAAAAGCAGCTTAGTACTGCCCTACCTGCGCATTTAGAGGTACAGGTGTGGGACGCGCGACGCAACCCTACCCCACCCGCTCTAGACACCTTGGCAGGCATACTGATCACTGGCTCGCATAGCATGGTTAGCGATGCAGAGCCCTGGAGCGAAGCACTTAAACCATGGCTGCAAGAGGCGTTGGCAAACGATACGCCCATGCTGGGCGTTTGCTATGGTCATCAACTCATGGCCGCCGCTTTTGGCGGTGTCAGCGATTACCACCCAGCGGGCCGCGAGTCGGGCACGCATACAGTGCGGCTGACGCTGGCCGGCCAACAAGACCCGTTATTTAGCCAATTACCGGAAAGTTTTGCGGCGCACCTTTCCCATGCGCAGTCGGTCATGCAGGCGCCTCACGGCTGCACTGTGCTGGCCCACAATAGCCACGACGCCCATCAAGCGCTGCGCTATGGCCCGCGCCAATGGAGCGTACAGTTCCACCCCGAGTTCAGCGTGCCCGTCATGCGCGCCTATATAGAGCGTCAACGCGCCGTCTTGCGCGACCAGGGTGAGAACCCTGCAAGCCTGTCAGCGGAGGTGACTGACGCATCAGACGCAGCCAGCCTGCTCACGCGCTTCCTCGCGTTTGTATAGCCCCGACTAACGCTGATCTCGTCGCGACGCTAAGCGATCGGCAAGCCGTGTCGGTTCAGGCAGTTTGGTACGCCCTAAACAGCGCATCACCCAGGTAAGCGACGTTTCCAGGGTGATACGATGCCCTGGTGACACATACACCGGTTTTACCTTGGCACGAGAGCGCAGCACGGCCCCAATAGTTTCTTGCCCCGCGTAAAGCGGCACCCAGTCTCCGCGCTGCTCGCCCACCTCAGCGTGTTTGCCATATAGGCGTGATTTGGCAATCCCAATAGTGGGTAAATCCAGCCACAGCCCTAAATGCGCCGCCACACCTAAGCGCCGTGGATGGGCAATCCCCTGCCCGTCGACCATGACCAGTTCAGGCAACACGCTGAGCTTTTCAAACGCCCCCAGCGCCGCCGGAATTTCACGAAACGAGAGTAGGCCAGGAATATACGGCATGCGGGTGGGCTCACGATGAACCACTTGTTCCACCACGTTTAAATTGGGCGCGGTAGCAGGGTCCCACTCCAGCAACACTACGGCTGCCCGGGTTGTTTCGCCGCCATCTTCAAAACCGATATCCACTCCCGCTATATGCTTCACAGAGGTCAAGCGGTCGGATATTTCCAACCCCTTCGCCAACTGTGTCTGTAACGCCCTCGCTTCCCTAGGTGCTAAATTCCATTCGTGTAGCGGTGCAGACATGTCATCCTCCCTGACAATAAACAATCCAATGAATGAAGAGTAAGGTAGCAAAAAAACGCCCCCGCACCAGTAAAGGAGCGGGGGCGTTTGAGATTTTCTCAGTTGCCGCTTGGCGGCAGCTGATTAATCCTTACGTCGAAAACTTAGGCGCGTTCGCGACGACGAACCGGTGCATCGCCTTCGTCACGACGGCGGCGCGGAGCGCGTTCTGCCGGGGCGCTGTCTTCGCTGATTTCCAACGGACGACCGGCCACACGGGCACGTGCCATTTTGGTCAGAATCGTCGAGGGCAAGCCGCTCGGCAGTTCGACGACAGAGAACGCGTTGCGGATATCGATACGACCGATACGCGCGCCTTCAATGCCGCCTTCGTTGGCAAGAGCGCCGACTAACTGACCCGGCTTCACGCCATCTTTATGACCTACGGAGACGCGGTAGCGCGTCATACCTTCGGTCGGGCCGCTAGTGCGTTCACGACGGGCACCCGGCTTACCGGCAGGAGCGCCATCACGCGAGGGCTTCTCTTTACGCGGTGCCTGTAGGCGACCAATCGGCGGCTCATCAGCACGCGCCATCGCGGCAAACGCACACGTTAGCTCGATCGGGTCATGGCCTTCTTCGATCAGACGCTCAATCAGAGCACGCTGCTCTTCGGCGCCTTTCGTCAAGGAGGCAATCACGCGCTCATGGAAGACTTCATCGCGATGAGCGCGAATAGCGGCTTCGTCTGGCAGCGGCATTTCGGTCATTTTCTGGCCGGTTGCCTGCTCCATCCAACCCACTTTGCGCGCTTCACGGAAGCCAGCAAAGGTAATCGCGATACCGCTACGACCTGCACGGCCCGTACGACCAATACGGTGCGTGTAGGCTTCTGCATCTTGCGGCAGATCGTAGTTAATAACGTGCGTAATACGCGATACGTCAAGACCACGGGCGGCTACGTCGGTGGCGATCAGCACGTCGACTTTGCCACGCTTCAAGCGCGTAATGGTACGCTCACGCAGGCTCTGGTCCAGATCACCGGACAGGCCAGCGGCGTTAACACCACGGGCCGTCAATTGCTCAACTAGCGTGGTACAAGCGGCACGAGTACGCACAAAGACGATGGCCCCATCGACCGGCTCGACTTCAAGAATACGCGCAACGGCTTCAAGCTTAGCGCCACCATCAACGCGCACAATGCGCTGTTCGATGTTTTCGCCAGTGGTCGTACCTGACTCAATCGCGACTTTAACCGGATTAACTAAGTAACGGTTAACGATGCGCTCAATTTCAGCCGGGAGGGTGGCCGAGAAGAACACACGCTGAGCATCTTTCGGGGTATCGGCAACCACGCGTTTTACGTCGTCGATAAAGCCCATGCGCAGCATTTCATCAGCTTCGTCCAGCACTAGAGCGGACAGGCCATCAAGCTTCAGGCTACCGCGATCCAGGTGGTCGATAATCCGGCCTGGGGTACCGACAACCACTTGCGCGCCACGCTTAAGGGCGCCCAGCTGTTCACGGTACTCTTGGCCACCACATAGGGTCGCCACTTCGAGACCTTTCAGGTTTTGACCATACTTACTAAACGAGGCAGCTACTTGCTGGGCCAATTCGCGAGTGGGCGCCATTACCAACACTTGCGGCTCGCGGCGAGTCAGTTCTAAACGTGACAGTAACGGTAATGCAAACGCTGCAGTTTTGCCGGTGCCGGTTTGTGCTTGGCCCAGCATATCGCGGCCTTCAAGCAGCGCAGGGATGGTTTGCGCTTGAATCGGCGAGGGAACTAAATAGCCCTGTGATTCAACAGCAGAAAGAACGGCAGGCAAAAGAGCCAGGTCGCCGAAGCTCGGCGAGGCGACAGAAGTCGAGGTCATTAATCACACCTTGGTAGGCCGGTAAGTACCGGCAAAAAACATCATAAGCGTCCCTGACTCTGTTAGCGCATAACGACATAAATGTGGTCGTTATCAAAAACAGGCACCGCCGTAGCGGTCATAGCCATCAATGGAGTCGGAGACGCCGGTCGCACCTAGCATCCGGTTGGCAAACACCGCATTCGCGGGCCAACCGTTGTGGCGACCTTCTGCGCCGATTTCACCCGTGTGGTGAAATACTGGAGGCGCGCCATCTACACAGCAATGAACATCTAGCAATTGGCGAGATGTTCCCGCAAGCGATACTGCTGATAACTATTAATCACTACTCATTAATAACTATGCAAGTAAACGCTCACCGTCGTGATGGAGGGGTCAGCACATGCGAGGAGCGCGCATCCTAACATCGCATTTTGCTTCTGACCAGCACTTTTAACTTACACCATACTGAATCAGGGACTTGCGATCATACAGATATGGTCTAACCTAGGAAGTACCTAATCAAGTTCACTACCCTCAAGGAGCGATGCAATGAACTGGGATCAGATTGAAGGCAAATGGACAGAAATGAAGGGCAAGGCTCGATCTAGCTGGGGTGAGTTTACCGATGATGAACTGGATCAGATTGGCGGTAAGAAAGATCAGCTAGTTGGCAAGCTTCAGCAGAAGTATGGTCTTGAGCGTGAAGAAGCAGAGCGTCAAGCAGACGACTGGGCTGATAAGCAGTAAACCTGTATTTGCATTACCTATATTTACAGAAAAGTTTTCAGTAAACATTTTTATTGATTATTTATCGTAGCCACATGGAGAGATGCTATGCGTAAGACAATCCTCACAACAGCGATTGGCACTGCCCTACTAGGAAGCTTTGCTATGAGTGCTCACGCGCAAAATGAGCCTCAAGGCATGTATTCTGCCGATGACATTCTTGATGCAGAGGTCTATTTCGCCGGCGGTTCTGGTGAGGAAATCGGTGACGTTGACGACATCTTGTTCGATGAAGAGATGCGCATCAGTGCCATTGTTATCGAAAGTGGTTCCGTGCTTGGACTAGGCGGGCGTGAAATCGTGGTAGATACCGATTACTTCACGCTGGAAACCGATACGGAAGAAGACGGTGATACCGAGCATCGCATTATGGTCGAAGCTAGCCAGGAAGAAGTCGAAGCCTTCCCCGCTTATGACAACGATTGGTGGGAGCAGACCAAAGCCAACGCCCGTGATGCTTGGCAAACAACCCAAGAAGGTGCTGAAAGTGCTTGGCAGCGTACCCGTGAAGCAGTAGATGCTGACGAGTAATGGTTAGACCCTATCGTTAGATTGACTGAATAGCGAAGTTTAAAGGGCCGCCTAATTAGGCGGCCCTTTTTGATGCGAATTGTTTGTGGTGGACTATTTACGTCGTACGCCCTGCCCCGGCAAACGCTCCCGGTCATGAGCACGCTCAAAATCGAGCAGCGGGCCTGCTGGCACAATCCGCGTCGGGTTAATCGTGTCGTGGCTATAATAGTAGTGGCGTTTAATGTGATCCATATTGACGGTCTCCGCCACACCGGGCCACTGATAGATTTCTCTCACGTAATTGGAAAGATTGGGATAGTCTTCAATACGCTTCAAATTGCATTTGAAATGGCCGTAATAAACCGCATCGAAACGTATCAACGTGGTAAACAGGCGAATATCGGCTTCGGTCAACCATTCACCTGCCAAGTATCGCTGCTCTGCTAAACGCGCCTCCATACGTTCCAAGGCGTCAAAAAGCGCTTTCACGTGTTTTTCGTATACCGCCTGCTCAGTAGCAAAGCCCGATTTATAAACCCCATTATTAATGTGGTCATAAACATCAGCGTTAACGTCATCGATCACGCTGCGTAGGTCTTCCGGGTAAAAATCCAAGTCGTTGCCGGTCAGTTCATCAAACGCACCATTAAACATACGCAGCAGATCGGCAGACTCATTATTCACAATGGCACTACGCTGCTTGTCCCATAGCACGGGCACCGTGACGCGGCCGGTATAGTGCGGATCGGTTTTGGTGTAAAGCTGATGATGGAAGTCCACCTTGTTAATCGGGTCACCACTAGCGCCTTCATCCTGGCGGTAGGTCCAGCCTTGGTCGAGCATTAGTGGGCTGACATGAGAGGTGCCTATCAGCGACTCCAACCCTTTCAGTTTGCGCATGATCAGTGTTCGATGCGCCCAAGGGCACGCAAGCGATACATATAAATGGTAGCGATCTTTTTCTGCAGGATAGCGGTCGCCATCTGTTTCGGGCTCGGCGCCCACCCAGTCGCGTAGTTGGGCGGATTCACGTACAAACTCGCCACCGTGTTTTTTGGTGTCATACCACTGGTCTTGCCATTTACCATTAACGAGCAGTCCCATGGGGCGTCTCCTGAAAGTCTTTCGGGTGCTTGGCTAGATGCCTTACGCTTTTTTCAGCATACCCCCGCCTCAAGGATGCTCAAGCGGATGTTTTACGCCTTTTCGTTCGAGTGAGTCGAATCATGCTGGGCACACTCGCTAATCACTGCCTGTTTTAATGCAGCGGCCATCGCATGAGCCGCAGGCCCTGCCCGGTCTCGGTCGCGGAAAATCAACTGAATAGGTACTTCACGAATACCGCCGGCAGGTAACGGCAATACCTTTAATTGGCCGTTTTTTAACTCCTCACCAATACGTGTTTCTGGCATCCAAGCAAATCCCAGTCCACGCCGCAGCATATCAAGCGATGTATTGAGATGAGTAACGGTCCATCGCTGCTCCGCTTTCAACCAGCCCGCGTTGGTTGATTGACGCAGCGCTGAGTCGCGCACTACCAACTGGCGGTGTTGAGCCAGGTCTCGCAGATCCAACGAGCGGCCCAACTGATGCAGGGCATGTTGAGGATGCGCAACCGCCACAAAGCGAACCGTTACCAGCGGCTCGCCTAAAAAACCTTGCGCCTCAATGCCGGAGACCACCAAGTCTGCGCGGCCATCGTAGAGCATTTCAATGCCCCCATTGAGCACACTTTCGTGCAACTGAACACGCACCTGAGGATACGTTTCAGAAAAGCGCTCGAGCGCCTTGGCTTGAGCACCCGTTGGAAATACCTGATCAATGGCCACCACGATTTCTGCTTCTAAGCCGGCGGCTAACCTGGTAGCCACATCTTCAAGCGAGGCTGCGCTTTCGATTAACTGGCGCGCACGACGAAGCAACAGCTCACCCGCTTCAGTTAAGCGTACTTGGCGGCCAATGGGTTCCAGCACCTGAACGCCTAGCTGCTCTTCTAATTTATGCACGGCATGGTTGAGCGTAGAAGGGCTTTTATGTACGGCTTCTGCCGCTCGCGCGAAGCCACCATGGTCAACCACGGCAGCCAACATTTGCCATTGTGAAAGTGTTACCCGGGACATTTCGATTTCCTCAACGCAATACAGCGGAACAATGCGCTTATTATTCGAAAAAACATGACTAGAATGCCAGGAAACAGTCTTCAATGCCGCCTATGTGTATAAAAAGCCTGTTACTCCTCTTAAGTAATGGGTATTGAGAAGTTTGAACACTGGAATGCTATATAAATTTTAGACATTTGCTATATTTATGCTTTAGAAAAATCAGTTTTCGTCTATGATTGGTACAGAGTATGTAGTTAGCCTGCTTTTTCAGTTACATTTGTTAGCAAACGGTGTTTATAAATAGTAATCTTTGTCTATTCTTGCCATAATTCTTTTTAATTAAATTTTATGTATAGACATACAGTCTATTCACCCTTGCCCTCATGGGGTATGGTTCCTGGGTTTATGCGCTTAACTGTTGCTTTTAATCACGAACTCGGCGGTCCATTTACCCATGTTGCGAATCCTTTATTCGCTGCCCCGCACGCACAAATTATTACTGTTACCTGTGGCCACTATGGTCACTGTGCTGGGCACACAGAAGTTACTGACGACATACCAAGATCTAAATCAATCACACACACCGCTTGAAAGCGTGCTGGTTCCGCTTCCTAGCGATTCTGCTCCGGGGGTTCCTTCCCTGCGTCAAGAACGCACGCCGGTAGCAGATGCGATCGATCGCGCTTCACGCGCCCTCGACGCCACCCGCGACAATATTCCTCTCAGCGAATTAACCGCTACCGAGATCGTAGATCTCGATATGAATGTCATCTCCAGTGCACAAGCAGATATGGCCGGACAAGCCGCCTTGGGCGACGAAGTAACGGTACTTAATGCCGCAGCCCTGGATGCACCAGCTCTTGATATCGCAACGCTAAGTGGCACAGGGCTTAATGACGGCGCTTTGCATATGGCAATTGTGCTGGGCACCCTCTCTAGCGGCATGCTGGATGCAGACGACGCTTCATCAGTTGAAATTGCCGATGCCACTTCTTATGAGGATTACGGTACTGAGCTATTTGGTGACATCTCATTTCTGGATCTAGAACTGGCAGCTGAAGAGCCGTTTGTTCCTGAGTGGGAAACGCATATTGTTGAATCTGGCGAAACGTTCGCTTTGCTGGCACAAAATGAATTAGGCCTTGGGTACAGCGAAGTGTTGGCCCTGCTTGAGGATTTGCCCGATCAACGCATGCTAATCAACTGGCGCGCCGGACACAGCTTTGATTACCAGCTAGACGAAGATGGGCGTTTACTTTCCTTACGCATGATGAAAAATACCCGTGACGGTATTTTATTGGAGCGTGATGCAAACCACTTCGCTATCACCACTATTGAGCGGCAAGGTGAACCTGTTCAACGCCTTTATGCCGGTAGCGTCAGCGGTAGTTTCGCGCGGTCAGCCCAGGCAACTGGCTTAAACAGTGGCGCGGTGACGGAACTGACCAAGCTACTTGAGAAGAAGCTCGATTTTCGGCGGGATAGCCGCCGTGGCGACCGTTTCCAGGTACTGGTGGAATCAGACATGATCGACGGGGAAACGCTTGATTCGCGAGTGCTGGCGGTTCAATACAATGGCGAGCGCATGGACCTTACCGTTGTACGTAACGCTACCGACGATAACTTCTATACGCCTGAGGGCAGCAGCCTAGACCCTGCGTTCTCACGCCATCCTTTTGAAGGCAGCTACCGCTTAAGCTCGAACTACAATCCACGGCGTAAGCACCCGGTAACTGGCCGCATTAGTCCGCATAATGGTACTGACTTTGCTATGCCAATTGGCACGCCTGTAACAGCGCCTGCCAATGGTGTCGTTGAGCGCGTGAGTAACCACCATGCGGCAGGTCGTTATATCGTCGTTCGTCATGACAACGGTTATCGTACCCGCTACCTACACCTTTCCCGCCCACTGGTTAGCCAGGGTGAGCGTGTAACAATGGGCGAGCGCATAGCGTTATCAGGCAACACTGGCCGCAGCACTGGCCCTCACCTGCATTATGAAGTCATCGTCAACAACTCACCGGTCAATGCGATGACCGTCGCCCTGCCCGAAAATACCAGTTTAAGCGGCGATACGCTGATTGCGTTCCAGAGCCAAGCAGCTCCGATCCTGGCCACCTTAGAAAGCGGTGAGACAGGTCCGGTTAGCGTAGCTACCTTTCAGCAGGAAAATGACGACTAACCTCGGTATTCATTGATGCTGAATTGAATATGCTTAAACGCAAAACACCGCCCTTCGGCGGTGTTTTGCATTGTGTCACTAGCATTGGAACACTTAAACAGGACGCTGCAACGCTGCTAGTAGTGTTGCATCACGACGATAGATATCGGGCCTAAACTCCACTTCCCCTTGTGCATTTGGCCAGGCGGTCAAATAGTGCAGGGCAATGGGGATGCGCTGAGTCAGGTTCACATTGCGATCACTCCCGCCATTTAACAGGGTGCTAAATTGGTAACGGCTGCCGGTATCTTGAAGCAGCATCTGCGCCAGTTCAGCCACACCCTCGACCCGCACACAGCCTGAGCTGAGTGCGCGCTGGTTACGCTGAAATAGCCCGCGTGCGGGGGTATCGTGCAAATAGATCATGTCATTGTTAGGAAACCGCACCACGACACGACCAAGCGGGTTACCCGAGCCTGCCACTTGGCGCAACATCACGCCGCCAGGGCGCTGCCAATCGATCTCTTCTGCCACCAGCGGCTCGCCGGAAGGACTAATCACCCGAATATTTTGGCGCGCCAAGTAATTGATATCCGCTCGCACGCGAGGCAGTACATCCTCACGCATGATTGTCGGCGGGATGGTCCAGGATGGATTAATCGTTAAATGGCTGATAGTAGAGTGGATGATCGGCGTTTCACGGCTCGGCGAGCCGACGACCACCCGGGCATCCCAGTGCTCGCCGTTAGGGCGCACATAGTGCATTCGGTAACCGGCTATATCGACCCACACTCGCGGCTCGGCAGACTGCATGGGACGGATCCACCGCGCGCGTTCTAAATTGACCCGCAGTTGGTCGATTCGCGCCGACACCGGCGTATTTAACGCAAGCCGGGTCTGTTCACCCACCACACCATCTTCCTGTAGTAAATGGCGGCGCTGAAAACGCTTCACAGCGGATTCAAGTGGCGCATCAAACACGCGCTGATTAGACGCTGCTTGCACATCGATTAGCGGATAAGCGCTGCTGTCAGCCACCATCAAGTCCGTTTCACCCCAGAGTGCCAAACGGTGGCGCAGCACAATAACATCGTCGGCTTCATCCCCCGGCCGAAGTGACTCCTCCCTGGCGGCTAAGTAGGGCGCGCTGCCCAGGTTTGCCAACTGGTAATGCTGCTTTAAGGCGTCACGCAATTGCTGATATTCACCTGACGAAGGCCTGGCCAGCGCGGTGGCATTATCCAGCGCACGATCTTCAACGGCATGTACAACACGTAGCAGCGAGTAGTCGCTTTCTGGCCGCGGTGCGTCCCACTGTGGCTCTACGTCTCGCGAATTCACCTTACCGCGCTCTAAATGGTCCAGCGCCAGCAACAGCGAGTGAGTGGCTTTGATATCAAACGAGGCCTGTGCGACATCATCACCCGACTGACTGCGCTGAAACTCACTAAGCAACGTATCAGCGTGATAATCTTCCGGCACCAAGCCATCGTTTTCCAAACTGTTTAGCGCCTCGACCAGTGACTCAACCGCACCCGCTGCCTGCCACGCGGGCTGACCATCACTTAGTTGATAAAACTCAGTAATAGGAAGTTGACGCGCGTCTGCCGAGCTTAATTGTTGAGCTATCGCCTGCTGCAATGGATCTGAGGCCGAATCCGCATACACAGGGCTGATGCCTAAAGGGACGTAGGTAAGCGTTAGACACAGAGCGCTCCCTATCGCCCATCGTCTTAGTGGCTGTCTCTCGTTCATCACCCTCTCCTTGCGTTACTATAGCCTTCCACATCGCCGACCCTGTTTTTTATATTAGTCGGCTAATTTTCATATTGACTGATATTGCTGGTAGGATCGACTCTTATGGCTCTTCGTTTAAATGTTGCCACGTTATTATTTTCTCTACCTTTTACATTATTCACATTACCGCTACACGCCGCCAGTTTCTTTGCCCAGGTTGAATCTACACCACCACGGGGCGTACTGCCTTTACATCACCAGTTATTGCAACTCGCCCCCCAGGCAACGCCCGAGGCATTGCGTTTGGCCGCTCAGGCACTCAATTGTGCCGATCCCACTGCCGAGCGCCTTGCAGTCATTGACTACTCGCTGCCGTCTACCGAACCACGCCTATGGGTATTTGATTTACGTCAGCATGAATTGCTCTTTGAGGAGCTGGTTTCTCATGGCCAAGGGTCTGGCGATGCCCAGGCCGAGACATTTTCCAACACGCCTGATAGCCACCAATCCAGCATTGGCCTGTTTCGTACCATGAATAGCTATTACGGGCGCAACGGCTATTCGCTGCGCCTGGAAGGCCTTGAACCTAACGTCAACGACCTAGCTTTCGAGCGCGCCATTGTGATCCACGGCGCTGACTATGTGAGCGATGCGTTCATTACCCAAACGGGGAGATTAGGACGCAGTCATGGTTGCCCCGCAGTACGTGAAGACGTTACTTACCCACTGATTGATAGCCTGAAAGAAGACCAATATGTATTTGCTTATTATCCTGATGCCGAGTGGCTTGCCACCTCAGCGTTTCTAGGCTGCACAGCCGACGTCGCTCAACTTGCCCGTCGCTGATGCTACCCAGTCTTTTAACTATCCAGTTTTCTAACTACCCAGTCTTTTAGCTATCTAACCTGTTCGCTCTTCAGTCTTTTAATAATAGGGACGTTAACAATCTCATTCTCGCAGGTCATTGGCAGCTGAATTTCATCATTTAAAGCAGCTAAATCAAGCGGACAGGGGAACCCTCTGCAATAATTTGTGACAAATTAACACAAAACATTGCTATCTGCCGTAGGTGTCTCTGCCATGTTCACCTTTATGCATCCTTTTCAAAAAATTCGCCGCCTGGAACAGGAGGTCGCCGACTTACGCACTCAACTCGACGCCGCCACCCCTTCTCCCAGCAGCCGACTGTTAAGCCTAATGAAACCGTCGCAATCCATCGGCATGCTGCAAGCGAGAGGGGCGGATATGCTGGCCTCGCTCAATAACGGCCTTCAAGAGTATGCCGACCAGCTTGCCGGGGAACGCGCCACCCTAACGGAAACGTTTAACCTGATTGCGGCTGCCGAGCATGCCATCGACACCCTTGATCAGCGTTATCACGATCCTGAATATGCCGAAGCGCTCCCCGCCTCGCCGCTAGTATTAGCTAAAACCCTACACGCTCTGAGCCAACTGCAAGTAGCGCTTGCTCGCAATGCGGGGCACGCACAAGCCTTAGCGGTTAGCACAGCACTCGAAACGGCCCATCGCCAAGGTCTGGGGAGTGCTGGTTCTGCTAGCCAACAGTCACCAGGAATAGCCGCCATTGCAGACGACGTTCATCGCTTAGCGCTTAATATGCAGCAACTAAGCCATCAGCTCAGCCTGCTAATGGAGCAAGTCAATAGCCAGGTAAGAACGCACTCGCAAGCAGTGGTGAAAAAACGCCAAGCCGACGAAGACACGGCCCAAAAGGCACAGACAGCTAAGCACGCATTGCATCGGTTAACGGATCAAACGCAGCATATGCACAAGGTGATACATCACAGTGCTACCGCTGCGTTTTTACACTCCGCCAAGCTTGACCATGCGGTATGGAAATGTCGTCTCTATAAGCAGTTATTATCTGCCAACACCGACACCCCACTAGAAGATCATCATCAATGCCGCTTAGGGCGCTGGCACCAGCAAGGTGAGGGCTACCAACGCTATGCCCGCACGGAGGCTTATCGAGCATTAACAGCGCCGCACAGACGCATGCATGAAAGCGGTGCTGAAGCGCTTAAGTTTGCTCGCCTAGGCGACCGCAATGGTCAATTAGCTGCTTTAGGCGTCATGGAAGAAGCCAGCCAACAGCTAGCCCTACAGCTGGACAATCTCATGGAACACGCCATATTTGAGGCGCCCTACTCAACCAGTCATCACTCACCGTTAGCAGGTGCGCCTTAACGCACAGACGATGACTTCACAGATGCTAAAAAAAGCATCGGCTGCTACGGATGAGCAGCGCCGACTGTTCTGTGCGCGTGGCTAACTCGTTGGTGCCTTGATCAATATTCTGTGACGCAAGCAGCACACTCTGGGTCGTGCGATGTACGTCTTGAAGGGTGATCTGCATCCGCTCGACAAAGGCGTTAAATTGCTGGGCCAAATCGCCAATTTCGTCATTGCGCTCCACCCGGAGGCGCTGGGTTAAATCCGCCTCGCCCGTGGCAACGTCATGCATCGCAGCGGCGGCACGCTTCACCGGGCTCAGCGCCCGCTTGACCAGCCAGGTTGCCAACACCACCACGCCTAGCAATAACACCAGCGCTACAACGCCCTTGGCGATCAAGTCATGACGAAACTCCTGCCACGCCAGCGCCTCTACCTGCGCCAATCCCACATCAATATCGCTTAGGTAGATCCCGGTGCCGATCATCCAATCCCACTCAGGGATAGCAATCGCCATGGAGTGCTTTGGCTCAATGTCACCGGTGGCGGGGTTAATCCACTGATAGTCGTAAAAGCTTGCGTCCCCCGAACGGGCACGTTCAATTAGGTCTTCCACAAAGGCGTTGCCTTCACTATCGACCAGCCCCACCATATTGGTGCCCACCCGCTCTGGCGCAGCGGCCATCGCTCGTGCCGTGCCGTCAAAATCAAAGGCAAAAACATAGTTGGCATTACCGTAGCGAAAATTCTGCAGTATCTCTTGTGCCTGCTCTTGTGCCTCTGACTGGCTGAGCTCAGCATGGCCAACGAGGTGTGAGACCGCATTACGGGCGGACTCAACTAAGTAGCGCACCGTCGTTTCACGCTCACTGACCAACACATCACGCTGCTTATCGAGCGTTTCTTGCATACTCGTTATCGAGCTGCGCACTTCCAACGCGGACAGCACCAAGGCCAAAATCAGCATGGGAAGTAACACTAAAGCGACCATTTTCGCCTGCAGACTCATGCTAAAGCGTGCTTTATTTTTTTGCGCCATGCTCGACAACCCCCATGTAATGTTTTTTTATAATTCATATATTTATAGAAACAGTTTACGTTAACGTAACTGTTGTTTATTAAACTTATCGCATGCAGTCGACCACACTCTATCGTTTAGACCAATCATAATTTGGTATTACCTTTTGCATTCCCCGTTAAATAGCCTTGCATTTTCTCTAACTGCCTATGCCATGCTGGTCTTACTGCAACCACACATCACACCAGTCGCAATGGGAAAAAGCATATGGCACAGGTCAAAAAGCTAGACCTCGCATTACAAGGTGGTGGCGCTCACGGGGCGTATACCTGGGGCGTGATTGATCGCCTATTAGCGGATGAACGCATTGAAATTGAAGGGATCAGCGGCACTAGCGCCGGGGCCATGAACGGTGTCGTCATGGCCGATGCATTAACACGCGGTGATAAAGAGACGGCTCGCCAGGCACTGTACGACTTTTGGAAAGCCGTCAGTCGAGCGGGTATGACAAGCCCAATCCGTCGTACGCCCCTGGATATATTGACCGGCAATTGGAGCCTGGATCACTCACCCGGCTTTATTGCTATGGATCTGTTAAGCCGCGTGGCCTCGCCCTATCAGCTCAATCCGCTCAACATTAACCCGTTACGCGATATCGTGGCTGAGCATATTGATTTTGAACGGGTTCGAAAATGCGAACAGCTAAAGCTGTTTGTGGCGGCTACCAACGTGCGCACAGGAAAGCAGCGCGTGTTTCGCCGAGAAGAGATGAGTGTGGACGCCGTGATGGCCTCCGCCTGCTTGCCGTTTATCTTCCAAGCCGTAGAGATTGACGGCGAAGCGTATTGGGATGGCGGCTATATGGGCAATCCGGCACTGTTCCCACTCATGGAAGAGTGCAGCGCACGGGATATTCTGCTGATTCAAATCAACCCCATTAGCCGCAATGATGTACCCACCTCTGCGTCAGCTATTATGAACCGTCTCAACGAGATCACGTTTAATTCAGCACTGATTAAAGAGATTCGCATGATCGCGCTGCTTAAGCATGCGCTTGATGAGCAGGGAATTGAAAATTGCTACCAGCAGGCGCTTTTTCATCGTATCAGCGGTGAGCTGGCGCTTGAAGGACTCTCTGTGTCGAGTAAATCCAATTCCGAGTGGCCTTTTCTCTGCCACCTTTTTGAACAGGGCCAGGACGCCGCCGAACGCTGGCTAGGTGAACATTTCGATGCCATTGGCGAATACTCCACGCTCGATGTAGATGCTGTCTATTTACATGAATAGCGGCCTACATGAATAACGGGCTAAGCGAAGAGCGCCGATATTTACCCGCTCGACCGAGGCCCTTTTAAGCACCAAGATGCCGCAAAAAAAAGACTGCATGCCCACTCATGAAGCATATTCACTTTGCCCATGTGCTAACAAAACAACAAAAACAAATTAAGATTATGATTTTTAACAACAAACATTCAACTGGCAAACTACCTGCATATTTTCAGTAGTGGTGGTAGGCGTGGACCAGGCCCAACTGGGTACGAGTGCGTCGAGCCTGACCTTCAATGGAGAAGGCATGTTCTCGTCAATTGCTGACGCAAAGCGCTAATTTTCGCGTTTAGCGTAGTGATCAACTCGCTTTATGCCCCGTGAGGCCATCCCATGGACATACGCAACAAAGCCAACCGCATTCGGCTGCTTAACTTTTCGACCCCTCAAATGCGCGCTTTCCACTTTTCATGGTTTGCGTTTCATATCTGCTTCTTCGGCTGGTTCGGCATCGCCCCTCTCATGGCGATTGTTCGTGAAGACCTTTCGCTGACCCAAACACAAATCGGCAATACTATTATTGCGTCGGTGGCGATCACCGTCATTGTGCGTCTAGCCATTGGCGTACTGTGTGACCGTATTGGGCCGCGTAAAACCTATACCGGCTTACTAATGTTAGGTGCTATTCCGGTGATGGGTATTGGCTTAGCCGATAGTTTTGAAACCTTTCTATTAGCGCGCTTAGCCATTGGGGCCATTGGCGCCTCCTTCGTTATTACCCAATACCACACCTCAATGATGTTTGCCCCCAATGTGGTTGGCACCGCCAACGCTACCAGCGCTGGCTGGGGTAATTTAGGCGGCGGTACTACACAAATTCTGATGCCGCTGATCTTCTCAGGCATGCTGATGCTGGGCGTCAACGAAGCCTTTGGCTGGCGCTTAGCGATGATGGTACCCGGCGTTGTGATGTTCTTTACCGGGATCGGTTATTGGTTCTTTACTCAAGATGCACCCAACGGTAACTTCAGTGACCTGCGCGCAACTGGCGAGCTGCCTGAGGCGACCGGTGAAAACGGCGCAAAACATAGCTTTTTAGCCGCCGCCAAAGATATTCGGGTATGGGCGTTGTTTGTTGTGTATGGCCTATGCTTTGGCGTAGAGCTTACGATTAATAATATTGCCGCTATCTACTTTTTTGATAAATTTGACCTCACTTTAGCCACGGCGGGCCTGATCGCTGGCTTATTCGGCCTGATGAATATTTTTGCCCGTACTCTGGGCGGTGTCTTTTCTGATTTATTCGCCAAGCAAGGCGGCCTAAAGGGGCGTGTACGCTGGCTGTTTATTGCCTTGATTTGCGAAGGGATTGCGCTGGTAGCGTT
Source organism: Halomonas sp. HAL1 (assembly GCF_030544485.1). Lineage (NCBI taxonomy): Bacteria > Pseudomonadati > Pseudomonadota > Gammaproteobacteria > Oceanospirillales > Halomonadaceae > Halomonas > Halomonas sp. HAL1. The sequence continues at coordinate 975,696 of NZ_CP130610.1, read as the reverse complement.
CTCGCAAATGCATGTACTCAGCCTAGCGATTGGTATCATGCTGGTGTTTAGCCTGTTTGTGCAGATGGCCGAAGGCGCCACTTATGGGGTCGTCCCGTTCATCAATAAAAAAGCCCTGGGGGCTGTTGCGGGCATAGTCGGTGCTGGCGGCAACGTGGGCGCGGTCGGCGCTGCCTTCCTGTTCCGCAGCGAAAGCCTGAGCTATCAGCAAGGCCTGTTCTACCTCGGAATAACGGTGTTGGTACTGGCATCCTGTGTTTTGCTGGTACGCTTTAGCGACGCCACCGAAGCTGAAGAGGCCAAAGCTTACCGCGATGCAGTTGGTGACGACGTTGGAGCAGGCGCTCTCTCGCTACGTTAAGCGCTTTCCAATACACTCAAGTACGCTCCCATACGCCCTTATCCAGTTAGGTAGCGATATGGGAGTGTTTACATTTAGGCGGCGAGCCGTTAAGGAAAATTCTATGTCTTCAGCGCAGCAACTGCTCTTAACCGCCCTCCGTTGCGATATCGACAACCTTACTCACCTTGCCACCACCGCCGATATTGTCGGTGACATTAGCCGCTTTATTCATATGCTCCAACGTGAACGAGGAGCGTCAACGATCTATCTAGCCTCTCAAGGCCAGCGTTTCAAAACCCGCCGCGATACTTACCGCCAACACAGCCAGCAGGCGGAAACCTTAATGCGCCAGCGGCTGGAAGCGCTCAGCCAAGAGGCTCGCCCCCAGGCAGCCGCTCGCTTACTACGCCGGATTGCCGCCGTTTGGTATGCCCTTGATGAGCTTGATGAACTCCGTCTGGCTATCGACACCTTTGCCATCTCGCCTGATGCAGCCACTCAGGCCTTTAATCAACTGACCAGTGGGCTGCTAGCGATTGTATTTGAAGCCGCTGACTCCTCTATCGACCCTGATATCACTCGCCATCTGGTTGCCATTTTTCACTTAATGCAGGGCAAAGAATTAGCTGGCCAAGAGCGAGCCTGTGGCGCATTCGGCTTTACCCATGGCCACTTCGATGAAGCGCACCGCGCTTTATTGAATCAGCTAGTGACTGACCAGCAGCGCTGCTTTGACACGTTTGTAGAGTTTGCTACGCCTGAGGTGCAGCAGTCATGGCAAAAGGAGCTTTCACCTCGCACCCTGGCCGGTATTTGCCATTTACGCGACATCGCCTGCCAGCGTCATTCGGCATCACAAACACCACCCAAAGACACATCTGATTCACTGGGTGAAACCTGGTACGAACTAACTACGCTACGTATCGACTCGATGAAAACAGTTGAGGATGCATTGATCACTCAGCTGAGTGTGTTTTGTCACCGCAAAATCGCTCAGGCCGAAGATGGATTGGAAAAAGCCAAAGCAGGGCCCTGTCGTCCTACGCCTGCCCCCTGCGCACACTTACTAACGCTGGCGGGTGCGCAACCATTAGGCGACCTGACAGCCAACGCGCTAACCTCACCGCTAGGGCGCTCGCTGATTGAACTCACCCAGGCACAGGCCAGCCGGTTACAAGGGCTTAGCGATGAGCTTGAAAACACCCGTAAAGCGCTGCGTGAACGCAAACTGATTGAACGTGCGAAGGGGCTTATTATGGCTCATCAAGAGATGAGCGAAGAAGAGGCCTACCGGTTTCTGCGTAAAACCTCTATGGATCAAAGCAAAAGCATGGCGGATATGGCCCAAGCTATTCTGGATCTCTCTGCAATGCTAAAACGCAAAGAAGATGGGCACGCCCGCTAACGTTAAGTAGTAGAGCCGTACCGCAATGGTTAGGTAGGTATGTTTGCAGGATGCCACTCCCTTAGCCATGCTAAAGTCTTACTTAGTTAAACGAGCAAGGAGTGCAACCCATGCATAAAGGCGTGTTATTGATTACCGGCGCATCCAGCGGTATTGGCGCGGCTACCGCCCGAGCAGCCTCTCGCGAAGGCTACAAACTGGTGTTGGCCGCCCGTTCTAGCGAAAAACTCACCGCTCTGGCTCAAGAACTGGGGCCAGAAAACGTACTGACCTGTGAGTTGGACGTGACTAATTTTGAGCAGCAACAGGCGATGGTTGAGCATGCACTGGAAACCTTTGGCCGCTTGGACGCGATCTTTGCCAACGCCGGTCGCGGCGGCTCTCCAGGCGGGTTTAGCGGTGCGGATCACGACGCATGGCGTGAGATGATTCTTACCAATATTTATGGCGTTGGGCTCACCATTCAAGCTTGCTTACCCGCCTTAAAGCGTAGCAAAGGCCATGTGTTATTAACCGGTTCAGCGGCAGGCCGCACGACCATCCCAGGCTCAATGTATAGCGCTACGAAATGGGCGGTCACGGGGATTGGCTATAACCTGCGTGAAGAGCTACGCGGCACCGGTATGCGCGTGACGTTGATTGAGCCAGGCATGGTCGACACGCCATTCTTTAATGAACCACCAGAGCATGCATTAGAAGATCGTGATATCGCCAATGCCGTGGTTTATGCGCTTGCGCAGCCTGCCCATGTGGACGTTAATGAAATTCTTATTCGCCCCACCCCGCCGCTTGAGTAAGCGTGACCGTACCGGCACTTCGCTCTCATCCAGTCCATACCGGCACACGTCACATCGACATGGCTCAGACCTTGCAATTTATGTTCACTGACCGCATAACGTGTAATTACCAAGCGCGCTAAGTAATTTTCACTCAATGCGCCCACGAATTAACTTGCAGGTGACCCATGAGCCAACTCGCTTCCACGGCGCTTTCCGTTCTTGATCTGGCCCCTATCCGCCAGGGCGGCAGCGCCGCTGAGACCTTTCAAGACAGCGTCTCGCTGGCACAGTTAACCGAGCGGCTAGGCTACACCCGTTACTGGCTAGCAGAGCACCACAATATTGCCGGTATCGCCAGCGCTGCCACCGCGGTGCTGATCGGTCATATTGCTGGGCAAACCTCCACCATACGCGTGGGTAGCGGCGGCATTATGCTACCGAACCACCCGCCGCTGGTGATTGCCGAGCAGTTCGGCACGCTGGAAACGCTCTATCCTGATCGTATAGATTTGGGGCTAGGCCGCGCACCCGGCTCAGACGGTGCGACGATGCAAGCCATGCGGCGCAACGCTCATGCCGGCGTAGACGACTTCCCGCAATTGCTGAACGAATTGCGCCGTTATCTAGGCGATGCAGAGCCCCAGCAACGGGTGAAAGCCGTCCCTGGTCAAGGCACTCATGTGCCTATCTGGCTACTGGGTTCTAGCGGCTACAGCGCACAATTGGCAGCTAAGCTGGGCTTGCCTTTTGCGTTTGCTGCTCAGTTTGCGCCAGGCTATTTATTTGAGGCACTGCGCTTATATCGCGACAATTTCCGCCCTTCCGAACACTTGGATAAGCCCCATGCGATGGTCGGCCTGCCCGTGATGGCAGCGGAAAGCGATGCGATGGCCCACTACTTGGCCACCACCGCGCAGCAGAAATTTCTTAACCTTATTCGTGGCAAGCCAACCCAGTCGCAGCCGCCCGTGGAGCAACTAGACTGGTCACCGGTTGAGCAAGCCCAAGTCAGCCAGTTTTTAGGGGCGGCGATTATTGGCGGCCCAGAGACGGTCAAAGCCGAACTTGAAGAGTTCCAAGCACGTACCGGTGCTGATGAATTAATGATTAACAGCGATTTTTATAACCATGCCGATCGGCTGCGCAGCTACGAGATTGTGGCTGAGGTCGCCCGCTGAACGGCGGCACTACTGTGTCTACATTACATTTCGCCCCCATGTCGGACGAAGATTTCACCAGCTTTTGGCCTACTTTCAAGGCGATTGTCGTGGCGCAAGAGACTTATGCCATTGACCCCGACATCAGCTTTGAAGCTGCCCGAGAGCTATGGTGCAGCACGCCTAAAACCAGCGTGGTCGTTAAAGATGAACACGGTCATATACTGGGTGCTTACTACCTAAAAGCCAACGCGGCAGGCCCCGGCGACCACATCTGTAACTGTGGTTATATGGTGACGCCCGCCGCACGCGGAAAAGGGGTAGCACGCGCCATGTGTGAGGATTCACAGGCGCAGGCCAGGAAGCTGGGGTTTCTAGCCATGCAGTACAATGCCGTGGTGGCCACCAATGAGGTGGCCGTCGCGTTATGGCAGAAGCTGGGGTTTAGTATTGTGGGTACCGTTCCTAACGCCTACCGCCATGCGCGCCTGGGTTTCGTTGATACGTATGTGATGCATAAGACGCTTTAACAGTCATCCATTTACCAAAGAGCTCTTTACCAAAGAGCTCTTTATCACAGAATTCTTTACTACAGAACTCACAAATTAGTTAAAAAAAATTTAACTATACGTCTTTATGGTAATTCAGTATTTATTAATGTAATAAACTAAAGCTAACTTAATCAAACGGCTGCTTTAATGGAAAATTGATACTTTCTAAAACTCCCCTATGCACCAATTCAGGTGCGGGGGTTATTAGGAGGAGTATCAATGCAAAACATATCAGTTAAGAGAGTGATTGCTGGCGCACTGATTGTGCTTTTAGCCATGCTGATCATTTTGGGTAGCATGGGTGCCATGGCAGAACGCGAAGGTGCACAGCTGCTGGCAGAAATGAATGAAATCAGCGCTCAACAAGCGAGTGCTGCTAACCGTGCAGAAACCAATCTAATGGAAGTGCGGGTCAGGCTAGAGCGCATGTCACAGCACTACCGCGATGGCAACAAAAACTACGCTGAGCGGGCGCTGGGAGATGCGCTGGAGAGTTTGGAGAAATCCGACCGACGTATTGCAGAACTCACTCGCCTTAAACTCTCCATCGATTCTGAACGTCGCCCACTCATTGATGCAATTGTCGATAGTTACAACCTTATTGTCACTGACACATTAAGAGTTTATTTAGTCAACGAGCGTTATGAGGCACTGGACGAATACCGTGATCCCATTAATCAGAAGTTCTCTGGCTTTAGCACTGCAATCAGTAATTTTAATGATTATGCATTGAGCAGAGGCAACCAAGTTCACTCGGAAGCACAGCGTGACAGCGTCATTTTTGGTATTACCGTGGGCGTTCTTATTTTAATCGCGATTGTGCTCTATATCGCTGTACAAATAATGATTAATAGGCTCATCATCACCCCCCTGCAGCGAGCAGTCAGCATTTGCGAAAACATTGCCAAGGGGGATTTGACCAGCCATATCGATGCCCTCGGGCGTAACGAGATCGGCCGCCTTTATAGTGCCATGGAGGATATGCAAGAGCGGCTGGAAGAGATGATCGGCACGCTCAATCAAAGTAGCGAAGCCGTCGCCTCTAGCTCAAAACAAATTGCTAGCGGCAGCCAAGACCTCGCCTCATGTACGGAACAACAAGCCGCCGCTTTGCAGCAAACCGCCGCGAGTATGGATGAAATCTCATCGATTGTGCGGCAAAACGCTGACACTGCTGGCCAAGCACAACAACTGACCCAGGATGCAGCCCGACAGGCAAATAGCGGTAAGCAGGCATCTGAGCGCACCAGCCTGCTAATGCGCGAACTTGAACAAACCTCACACAAAGTACACGACATTGTTCAGGTGATTGACTCGATCGCCTTTCAAACCAATATCCTGGCGTTGAACGCGTCGGTAGAAGCTGCCCGGGCTGGCGAGCACGGCAGGGGGTTTGCGGTGGTAGCCAGCGAAGTTCGCTCATTAGCCACCAAGACGTCCACTTCTTCGAAAGAGATACGCACCATGATTGAAGATATCTCACAGCGTATTGTCGTCGGTGCGGAGCAAGCAGCGAAAAATGGTCATGATATGGCGGAGATCAACGAAGCTATTCGTAAAGTGACGGAAATGATGCAAGAGCTTGCTCTAGCCGCAAAGGAGCAGGAGTCGGGTATTAGCCAAGTCAGTACAGCGGTATCCCAAATGGACTCCGCCACCCAGGAAAATGTATCGCTGGTTGAAGAGACCAGCACCGCGTCAGCTTCACTCCAGGATGAAGCTACTCGTTTGGCCGAGTTAGTCATAGCCTTCAAACTTAAACGCGTAGCGCAGGGTGGTTCGGAAACCCCTACTGTCACTTCATCACCGCAGGCGCTTGCAGCGTCTAACGCTTATTCAGCTAGACAATTGCCCAACGCCACACCTAATTGGGAAGAGTTTTAATTCCTTCTTATGGGCCAGCTTGGCTGGCCCTTTTGCCATTGTTCTTCCCGTTCTCCAATTGTATGCGGCCAAAAAAAGCAGGGGCCAACATCAGCTAGTGATTCACTCGTTTAGCCATTAACGTCAAAACAGCGTTGCAGCTGCTGCTCTGCAGTGTCGCTGCCCATCGCCGTTAACTTGGCAATATTGCGTTCGGGAATAGCGTCGGTGTCGCCATAAAACTCGATCGCCTTTTCAACGCTCTCTTCGCGTAGCAGATGCACCATGGCGTAGGGAGAGCGGTTGGAATAATTAGAGGCATCATCGGGTTCGGCACCGTCAAAGCAATAATCTGGATGAAAAGTGGCTAACTGATAAACACCTTCATAGCCCTGGTCGACCAGGATACTTTCTGCAAGCTCCACAAAATCCAAGTAGTGATCAAAGCTTTTAAACAGCGTCGGGAACACCAGCAGCGTGGTTTCTGTTTCGGGGTGCTCATCCAACCACTGCACTTCCACCATCAGCTCCTCAAGCGCCACTTCAATTTTTTTAGAGCGCACCACTTCCACACGAATCGTTTCACGCTCCAACTCCCGCTGCGCAAACGGGCAAATGTCATGCGCCACAATAAAGGTGCGCACCCAGTTCAGCGTTTGCGCGACTATTTGGTTATCTGTGTGCATAGCACTCTCTTTACTCATCTGGACGGCGACGACTGACGTTATATGGACAGCAGTTTACACACTGCAGACACGCGGTGTCGTCGCTACCGGGGCAGTTTCTCCTGCTAGGCGTGCTCTTGATAGCGTTTCAGGGCAACTTCATAAGATTTATGAATATGATCATCCATTAGTTCACGCGCCGCTTTAGCATCACGCTGTAATGCCAGCTCCACGAGTTGATGATGCTGCTCATCCAACTCTTGACGAATCGTCGGCATTTTCGGCCCCAGGCGGCGGTAGCGGTCAAACTGATCATGCAACTGTTCAATAAAACGCAATAACCAAACAGAGCCACAGGGGGCGACTAACGTACGATGAAATTGCGTATGCAGACGCTCCCACTCCTCGCCTTTATCCAGGGTGATATCGGCGCGCTTCAGGCGGTGCGCCGCGGCTAATAAGTCAGCCTCCCAGAGCGAATCACCGTTAGCAATCGCCCGCACTAATGCCATGCCCTCCATTTCCAAGCGCATCTGGGCGATATCGTCCAGCTCATCCCGTGAAAGCTTCGGCACACGAAAACCGCGTTGATTTTCCTGAATTAATAATCCATAAGCCGCCAATTTATTGAGCGCTTCCCGCAGAGGGCTCAAGCCAACTTGGTAATGCTCTTTGAGCGCATTGATGGCGAGTTTTTCACCCGCTACAAAGCGTCCACCGACGAGATCCTTACGTAAATTATCAAATACACGACTTGATGCAGTACCTGCTGGACCTACTGGCGTTGCTACCTTGGGTAAAGAATTATTCATGACGATATCCTTTATTCATCTCAGTTCCCGCTGTCCATTCAATTTTTCACGGTTGACGTCGGATCGGGCACTACCTATATTCTATATTAGACAAGATAATCGATTTTTTAACCTACAAACGATAAATAAGGTCTGGGTATGCTTCTGATCACCCCATTAGCTTTACGGGAAACGCGTCCATGAAATCACGCGGCACCTCCTGGCAACTGTTCTGGGCTTTTTTCCGCGTCGGCATTTTTGGTTTCGGTGGCGGCCCGGCCATGATTCCTCTGGTGCGCGCCGAAGTTGTCACTCGCCATCATTGGCTGACCGATGAAGAGTTTGCCGACGTGCTGGCGATCGGCAATACCTTACCCGGCCCTATTGCCACCAAAATGCCAGGCTACATTGGCTATCGCGTGGGCGGTGTGACCGGCTGTATTGCTGCCGTGATTGCCATTATCTTGCCAATGATTGTGGCAATGATTGTCATGTTAGGCATTTTTAGCCGATATCGCGATGTGGCATGGATTCGCGGTATGGGCCAAGCAGTAGTGCCGGTGGTGATGGTGATGATGGCACAACTCACCTGGGACTTTTTTGATAAATCACAAGCGGCCCTTGGCTGGCTGGTTAGTATCGCCATGGCCATTGTTGCCGCTGGCTTGATCTACTGGCTTGGCGTTCATCCCGGCTGGGTGATTGGCGCTATTCTCGCTGCCGCCCTACTGCGCCCTGCCGGTAAGAAAAAAGCGGAGGGGCCAGCATGATCTATTGGGAGCTCTTTTTAGCTTTTTTTATCCCGAACATTATTGGCTACGGCGGTGGCCCGGCGATTATCCCTCTGATCGAGGCTGAGGTGGTTGGCCGTTATGACTGGATGACCGCGCAAACCTTTGCTGAAACATTAGCCCTAGGCAACGCCCTGCCCAGCCCTATCGCCACCAAAATGGCGGGCTACGTGGGTTATGAAGTCGCCGGTATTGGCGGGGCCTTCATCGCGGTGGCCGCCACGGTTATTCCAACGTTGCTATTAATGCTCGGCGCACTGGGGCTGCTGTACCGTCATCGTGATTCACCAAGGGTTAAGCGCATGAGCCAGTGGGTTCGCCCCGTTATTGCCATGATGATGGCTTGGCTAACCCTGGGGTTCCTGCTCGAAAGCCTCAACAGTAGCGGCACAATTCACACTCTTATCATTGGGGTAGTCGCGGCTATTGCACTGATGCGCTTCAAAACGCACCCCGCCTTTGTCGTCATGGGCGCCTTGGTTTATGGAGGGCTGTTTCTCGGCTAACACTCACTGACACACGATCTCGTCAATAGACGATTGTGTGGTGACAACAAGAACCCGATAACGGGACCACGCGCTCACCACGCCGCTGCAGTTGGAGCGGCATCCCACAACACCAAACTCAATCTATAAAGGTGTAAAAGAATGACGCGTTCAACATTTACTCTAAGTACGACTCTAAGTACTACCCTCGCCGCCATCGGACTTGCGTCTAGCATGGCAATCGCCTCCACCGCCCAGGCTGATTATCCGGAACAGGATATCCGCTTGATCATCCCTTACGGCCCGGGCGGAGCAACCGATATTCTTTTCCGGCTCATCTCCCAAGAGGCTGAAAAGACGTTGGGTGAATCCATCGTTCCCGTCAATATGGCAGGCGCAGGGGCGACCCTGGGTTCTCGCAATGTGAAAGACGCTGACCCCGATGGCTACACCCTGCTTGGCAGCCACGACACCATCGCGCTTTCTAAGTTAGCAGGCACCGTCGATTACTCGTTTGATGCCTTCGAGCCCATCGCACTACTCACCCAAACCATCAATATTCCCACCGCACATGCCAATCACCCTGTGCAGAGCGCCGATGAAATTGCTGACTATGTGAGTGAAAACCCAGGCCAAGTGCGCTTCAGTATGATTCCTAGCTCTACTGACCACTTTTTCTGGGCACAGTTTTTCCAGGAAACGGGCATCGATATGGCCGATGTGCGCTTAGTCGGCTACCCCGATACGGGCGAACAGGTATCGGCGCTGATGGCGGAAGAAGTCGACTTCGCGATGTTTAATTTGCCATCAGGCGGTGCATTTTTTGAAGACGGCACCTTCCGCGCCCTAGGCATCGCTCATCCAGAACGTCTTGAAAGCATGCCGGATGTCGCCACCCTGCGCGAGCAAGGCATTGAGATGGACCACTCCACCAGCCGCGGCATTTTTGCGCCTAAAGGAACGCCTCAGGAAGTCCTCGACACCATCGCTAACGCTTATGAACAAGCCCTGGAAAACGAAGAAGTACAGAGCCGTATCGAAAATGAGTTTGGCTCGGTAGTGAGATTTCTAGCAGGCGATGATTATCAAGCGTTCTTGGATGAGAACGAAGCGGCGCTAAGTGCGGCTGCCGAAAACATCGATTTCCAGAACTAAGAACGACTAAGAATGCATTCCCTAGCCCTCGTTTGTACGTGGGCTAGGGTTGCTGGAGGCATCGCTAATGCTAACGCTAACGAAAGACCGCGCCTTGGCGCTGGCGCTGCTCTTGATTGTGGCCGTCATGTGGGTGGAATCAGGCAGCATTGCCCCGCCCACCAGCTGGCAGCCGTATGGGTCAGCGCTGTTCCCACGCATTTTATTGGTAGTGATCGGCGTTTTTTCACTGCTCATTCTGGTGCGTTCCTTATTGGTAAAAGTGCCTGAGCGGGCTGGCGCGAAGCAGCTCATTGGTGAGTGGTTTCAAAGCCGACGCACCATACTCGCTCTGTTTCTACTGTTTGGGCTTTATGCCGCGCTACTTCCAGTGGTGGGTTATATCGCGGCGACCATCGGCTTTCTGGTCGCCTCTCTTGCGCTGCTGATGGGGATCAATACGCGACGTAAATGGATGATCAATCTCACCCTCAGCTTCACCTTGGCTATCGTGATATTTGTCGTTTTCCGCTATGGCCTGAATGTTTGGCTGCCTTAACCTGGAGACAATAATGACGAACTTTTTCCTCCAAGCGCTCGCTGAGGTCGGCACGCCATCGGTCTTGGGCCTGATCATTATTGGCGTACTGTTTGGGATTGTGGGCGGTAGTATTCCTGGTTTTACTGTCACCATGGCCATTTTAGTGGTCTTCCCGTTCACGTTTGCGATGGACCCGGTAAGCGGCGTTTCATTGATGGTCGGTGTGTTTGTAGGGGGTTACTCAGGCGGCATTGTGTCTGGCGTTATGCTGGGCATACCCGGTACACCCTCTTCTATTACTACCGTTTATGACGGCTACCCGATGGCACAGAAAGGCGAACCTGGCCGTGCCCTGGGCATTGGCGTCGCTTCATCCTTTTTAGGCACCCTCATCAGCGTGGCGGTACTGGTATTCTTCGGCCCGCTAATTGCCAGCTTCAGCATGAATTTCCGCCCTTGGGAAATCACTGCGTTGATCGTTTTCGCGCTGACGCTTGTGGCAGGGCTTTCCAGCGGCGCTCTACTCAAAGGCCTGATGGCTGCGGCTTTGGGGCTCTTAATCACAACCGTTGGTTATGACCGCAACAGTAATCTGCGCTTTGACTTTGGCCTGCCAGCGATGGGTTCTGGGTTTGAAATTCTCCCCGTGATGATCGGCATATTTGCTTTCTCCCAGCTGCTTGGCAATATCGAGAAGCTTAAGGACGAGAAAAGCGAAGCCAAGAAAATCGATACCAATGTCACGATTCCCTACGGCCAAATACTCAAAGATATGACGGGGCAAAAGCTGAACACGCTGCGCTCTTCTTTAATTGGCAGCTTGGTGGGCGCACTTCCTGGCACGGGCGGCACCGTCGCTAACTTTTTGAGTTACGACCAAGCCAAGAAATTTTCTCGCCATCCGGAAGAGTTTGGCACCGGTACCCCCAGCGGCATTGTGGCTTCTGAAGCCTCCAATAGCGCGGTCGCAGGTGGTGCATTCGTGCCAACGCTTGCACTAGGGATACCGGGCGATTTGCCCATGGCGATCATGATGGGCGTACTGATTCTCCACGGTATTACGCCGGGCCCCATGATGTTTGAGCAAAACCCGGTATTGGTTGGCGCTATTTATGCCAGCCTGCTAATTGGCGCAGTCGTCATGGTGCTTTGCAACCTGCTGCTAGTGCGCTGGTTCGCCAAGATATCGCTGATCCCTCAACAGATCCTCGTTCCCGTTGTGTTGATGTTGTGTGCCATTGGCGCTTACGCCCTGAATAACAATCTATTTGATATTTGGGTGCTGTTTATCTTCGGGGTCATTGGCTACCTGCTTTGGAAAGCGGAAGTACCGCTGACGCCGCTAATACTGGGTGTGGTGCTCGGCGACAATCTTGAACGCCAGCTATTCCGCGCCCTTGAGCTTAATGAAAGCTGGACGACCTTTTTGACCCGACCACTCTCTGCGCTTTTCTTAGCGTTAGCCGTCGCATCCATTCTGTTTTCGCTCTATCAGGATCGTAAGATCCAGCGCTTAAAGAATGCCGCTCTGCGCGAAAACATTTGATATTCAAATAATTTAGATCAACAGCACTGCTTAAAAGGAAACTGGTATGCAACAAGATGCACTTTTCTACCCCAGCGCCTCGCGCCGGATGGCAACGTTCGGTAAACGTGGCATGGTCGCTACTTCTCAGCCGTTAGCGGCGCAGGTGGGTATTAGCATACTGCAGCAAGGGGGCAATGCGATTGATGCCGCGATTGCCGCCGCTGCTGCATTAACGGTAGTGGAACCCACGTCGAATGGGATAGGAAGCGACGCCTTTGCTATTGTCTGGGTCGACGGCAAACTACATGGCCTCAACGCCAGTGGCCCCGCCCCGCAAGCGGCGACCATTGAAGCGCTGAAAGCACTCGGCCATGACACCGTGCCAAACCACGGCATGCTGCCTGTTACGGTACCCGGCGCTCCTGCTGCGTGGGCGGCACTGTCTGAGCGCTTTGGCAAGTTGCCGTTTGCAGCGTTGCTAGCCCCTGCCATTGCGCTGGCAGAAGAAGGCTTCCCTGTGTCTCCCGTTATCCATCAAATGTGGAAGGACGCCTTCACCAACTATTCAGCCTATAGCGAGGCTTCTTTCAAACCTTGGTTTGATACGTTTGCCCCCGAAGGTCGAGCACCGGAAGCGGGTGAACTGTGGCGCTCGGAAGGCCATGCTAAAAGCCTAAAAGCGATTGCCGACACCCACGCCAAGGCATTTTATGAGGGCGAACTGGCCGAGGCTATCGACGCCTTTTCCCGCGAACACGGCGGCTTGTTACGCAAAGAAGATCTGGCGGCTTACCGACCGGAGTGGGTCGACCCGATTAGTGTGCGCTATAAAGGCCATGATATTTGGGAAATCCCTCCTAACGGCAGCGGCATGATCGTGTTGCAAGCGCTGGGTATGCTTGAGCACTTAGGCGAAGAAGGACGCGATCCGGTGGAAACGCTGCACCGTCGCATTGAAGCCACCAAACTAGCCTATGTCGATGGCTTCGCACATGTTACTGACCTTGATGCTATGCGCCCCACCATTGATCAGATGCTGGCCGACGATTATTTGAAGTCCCGTGCTGCACTGATTGGTGAACAGGCAGTTGACCCAGTACACGGCAACCCGATTCAGGGCGGCACGGTGTATCTGGCAACGGCTGACAGCGATGGCAATATGGTGTCACTGATTCAAAGTAACTTTAAAGGCTTTGGCTCGGGCATGGTCGTTCCCGGCACTGGCATCAGCCTGCAAAACCGTGGCTGGTCATTCTCTCTCGACCCGCAGCACCCTAATGCTCTGGCGCCCGGCAAACGCACCTATCACACCATCATCCCCGGCTTTATCACCAAAGATAATCAAGCCGTTGGGCCGTTTGGCGTGATGGGCGGCTATATGCAGCCGCAAGGTCATGTGCAGGTGGTAACGGCGATGCTAGAAGATCAGCTTAACCCCCAAGCGGCCCTCGATATGCCCCGCTGGAAGTGGACCAAAGGCAAAACCATCGAAGTCGAAGCCGATTTTCCTAATCATTTAGCGCTTGCGCTGGCACGCCGGGGGCACGACATCGTCAAAGTTGCCGATTCCATCAGCTTTGGCCGTGGGCAAATCATTCTGCGCGACCCTAAAACGGGCGTATTGCAAGGCGGCACCGAGCCTCGCACCGACGGGGCCGTGCTGCCCTGGTAAATCGCCGCCCTGATAAGCATCTATACAGGTAATTCCCTCTCCGCCGCGTTGCCGTTGAAGGCAACCGGCGGTTGAGCTGGCTATCCACGCTTAACCACCGCATCATGGCACTCCTTTTTTACTCGGTGTTTTGCCAGTCTAACTATGTCACCACCTTCTGAATCTACCTCCTCCTCACCGTTAAGCGGTTTTTTTGGCGTGTTTCGATACAGCCGCCGCGCGCTTGGCTTGGTGTGGGAAACGTCCCGCTGGATGATGCTGGGCTTAGCACTGTGCACGTTAGTCGCTGGTGTGCTTCCCGCTGTGGCGGCCTGGGTAGGCCAATTGATTGTGGATGGCGTGGTAAGTGCCATGGACGCTCATCAAGCTGCCACTGACCCCAACCTGCTAGTGTCCATTGCTCCGGTACTCAAGCTGGTGGGGATTGAAGCCGTTATTATTGCGCTGATTGCCCTAGCTCAGCGCGGGCTTTCGGCCCAGCAGTCGCTGTTAAGAGCGCTGTTAGGGCAGAAGGTCAATGTGATGATTCTCGAGAAAGCTGGCCAGCTGTCACTTAGCCAGTTTGAGGATTCAGAACTTTATGACCAGCTCACCCGGGCGCGGCGTGAAGCGTCTACGCGCCCACTTGCGCTGGTAAACAAAACCTTTGGGTTGCTGCAAAATGCGATCTCCCTGGGTAGTTTTGGGGTACTGCTGGTGCAGTTCTCTCCTTGGGCATTGCTGATCCTGGTAGCTGGTGCGCTGCCGGTATTTGTATCCGAGGCCAAATTCTCGGGCGATGCTTTTCGGTTGTTCCGCTGGCGTTCACCGCAAACCCGTATGCAGATTTATTTAGAGACGGTACTTGCACGGGAAGACAGCATTAAAGAGGTCAAACTGTTTGGTCTTGAAGGGCTGTTTCTTAAACGCTACCGCGATATTTTCACCCAGCTGTTTGCAGAAGATCGTCGTTTAACCCTTCGCCGGGAAAGCTGGGGATTTCTGCTCGGCTTGCTCGGCACCTTAACGTTTTACGCTGCCTACGGCTGGGTGGTGATTGAAACCATTGCCGGGGCACTGACGTTGGGTCAAATGACCATGTATTTAATGGTTTTCAAGCAAGGCCAAGCGGCGCTCTCCGCTAGCCTTACCGCCATTAGCGGCATGTACGAAGATAACCTTTATCTATCCAATCTTTATGAGTACCTGGAGCAACCGGTTGAGGCCGAAAATGGCACGCTCACACAAGGAGCACGGCCTGGGGATGGGCTGCGCTTTGAGAATGTCAGTTTCTCTTATCCTGGCGGCGACTCTGTTCTGCAAGATCCAGTTCTACACGATATTTCGCTGCACCTCTCCCCTGGGCAGAGCTTGGCGTTGGTGGGTGAAAACGGCTCTGGCAAGACCACGCTGATCAAACTTTTGACGCGACTCTACCAACCTACTCAAGGCCGCATTCTATTAGACGGTAGCGACCTACGTGACTGGAGCGCTCAAGCGCTGTATGAGCGTACCGGCGTCATCTTTCAGGACTTCGTGCGCTATCAGCTACAGGTGGGTGAGAACCTTGGCGTTGGCGATACCCATGCCTTTGACAATGAACAGCGCTGGCAGCAAGCCGCACGTCACGGCATGGCGGATGAGTTTATTACACGCATGGGGAATGGCTACAAAACCCAACTGGGCCGCTGGTTTAAAAATGGCCAAGAGCTCTCCGGCGGCCAGTGGCAGAAAATCGCCCTCTCAAGGGCCTATATGCGAGAGAACGCAGATATTTTAGTCCTGGATGAACCCACTGCCGCCATGGATGCCGCCGCAGAAGCCGAAATATTTACCCGTTTTCGCGAACATAGCCGCGACAAGATGGCGATACTGATCTCGCACCGCTTCTCCACAGTACGCAGTGCTGATCTCATTTTAGTGATCGACCAAGGGCATATTATTGAACGTGGCACCCATGAAGCGTTGCTGGAAACTGATGGACGATACGCAAAGCTGTTTAAGTTACAGGCGGCAGGATACCGCTGATAAACAGTTGACGCTCATATAACCATCGGTTAAAAGATAAGAGCTGTCTTTAAAGAGCAGCTTCATTATTTAACGATATTTTCTCAGAGACCTTCTCATGCGCTGGCAAATCCCCGCGACACGAATGAATAAGCTGCATCGCATTATTAATAATGCGATATCAGCTTATTATTGTCGCGCGCCAGAGATGTAGAGAGGAAATTGGCCGCGGCAAGTGTCGCGGCCATGTTGTTTTATCGTTACCTTTGAGACTCCCTGATCGCGATGTTGCCCGGCCTCCTAACCCAGGAGACCGACCCCATGGCAATCGCAACCATTACCCGCAAACTACTCAGCGCTTTCACCCACTATCGTACCCAGCGGCGCTTTTACGAAGACCCGCGCTTTCATGACCCGCACCTGTTAAAAGATATCGGTTTACGCTGGGAGCAGGGCCAGCTGGTATCCATTCATGGTGTAGAGGAACCAAGTCAGCGCAACCAACGCCATCAGGCTGAAACCCGCGACGCCTACGAAAAATGTCCACACTGTGGGAGTAGGCTGGCATAGCCAACGCCCCGGTCACAGGAAGTGGCCGGGGCGTTTTCAGTGGCGTGCCACGCCTGGCGCGCAATAAAAAAGCCGATCCATTGGATCGGCCAAGCTGATGGGATATTGCACAGTATGGGGAATACTGTGCAGAGATGCCTGGGGAGAGCATCGCCAAAACGCCGGGTTAGGCGGCTTGGCGATGCCCTCCCAGAGAATTGCGTCCTTTCCGGGAGTAGCTCCCTTTACCTTTTTTCGGGGTTTGCTGCTGCATTTTAAACATCGGCGTTCGCAGCTGCGCTTTTAAAGCGTTGTCTTTTATCTTGCGCTGTTTCATCGTTTTCTCCATTCTTTTAAAGATGCCTGCCTGGGCAGGCAACTACTACGACACATACTATTAATTGAAGTTCATCGTTTAGCGTTTCAAGTTCTGGTTATTCATTCCTCTTACTCATCCCAGAGCGGCGCTATTTCAGGGTTGGCGATACGCTCTTTACGATCCAACTTGGCGATTTCCGTCATCTCGCTGTCGCTCAAGACTAAGTCAAAGGCGGCAATGTTGCTTTGAATATTTCGCGCCTTGGTCGATGAAGGAATCGTAATCATATTGCGCTGTTTTACCCAAGCAAGGGCAATTTGAGCGGGCGTAACGTTATGTGCGTCGGCGATCTGCTTAAGGGTCGGGTCATCCATTACTTTGCCCACGGCCAGGGGCATAAAGGCAGTAATCTGAATGTCATGCTGCTTGCAGTGATCGACCAGTTTACGGTTCTGTAAGAAAGGATGAACCTCGATCTGGTTGGTGAGAATTTCACCTTTACCCAAAATGCTGACCGCTTCATCCACCTGTGCGATGGTAAAGTTGGAAATGCCGATATTGCGCGCTTTCCCCTCGGCTTTGACCTCTTTAAGCGCCGTCAGGTAATCGACCATCGGCACTTCATCCTCTGGGGACGGCCAGTGGATCAGCAGCAGGTCAACGTAATCGGTGCCTAATTTCTGCAGGCTTTCGTCCACGCTGGCTTTAAGCGTTGCAGGCTCAAGGTTGTCGAACCACACCTTGGTGGTTAGGAAAATATCGCTGCGTGGCACGCTGCTGGCGCGAATCGCCTCCCCTACCCCTTTTTCATTGCCATAAAACTGTGCCGTGTCGATGTGCCGATACCCGACCTCAAGCGCTGTGTGGATACTCTGCTTGAGCGTATCGCCTTCCAGGCGAAAAGTACCAAAACCGGGGTTGGGTATCACAATCTGCATCATTAACGTCCTTTTCTATTGATAGCGTGTTAACTAACATGGGATGACAGCCTCCCCACTTCAACCCCACTGTTTGTTGTTTCCTGATCAGAGACCGCGCCATCACCGCAATAACAGCGCGATAACCACTAGCGCCAATACTAGTGAAACGCCCTTCCAGAACAGCACCGGGTCGCGCTCCAGCAGCGGTAATTGGGCACGTTTCAGCACTTCTTGGCTTGGCGAGCGTAGCTCGAAAATAAACTCCGAAAGTGCCGTAAAACGTTTGTGGGGAGTGGGATGTAGTGCCTTTTTGAGCACCTCATCTACCCAAGCGGGCAGTTCACGGTTCTCGCTAAGCGCCGATTGGTAGGCAAGCTTATGTTGCGCTGCCCGAGTGCGGGTTTTGGCCACCTCGGTGCCATAGGGCAGCGTACCGGTTAGCATCTGATAGGTAATCACTGCCAGTGAGTACTGATCCGAACGGGGTGTGCCACCTTCACCCAGAAAATACTCCGGCGCGGTGTACTGGGCAGTGCCTAGAATGTCGTCGCTAGTCGCATTGACCTCTTCGGCAAGACCCGCCACCTTGGCAGCGCCAAAATCGATCAGCTTCACCGTTCCGTGGCTATCGATCATGACGTTATCAGGGCGTAAATCCTGATGCAGCATTTCCAGACGATGAAAGGCGCGCAGCCCCTTGGCAATCTGCTCGACGATGGGACGAACGCTGGCTAATTCAGCGTTGGGGTGGTCGCGCATCCACTGGGTCAGGGTTTGCCCTTCGATATACGCCAGCACGGTGTAAAGGTAGCGGCGAGGGTGCTCTTGGGTGGGGGCTTTAAGCACGTGCTGATTATCGATGCGCCGTGCAATCCACTCTTCGCGCACAAACCGCTCAATACTCGCCGAGTCTTGGCTTAGCTCGGTTGAGAGGGTTTTTAGTGCCACCTTCTCGCCACTCGCTACCTCTTCCGCCAGGTAGACATGGCTGCGACTGCTGGCATGCAGTTGACGCACAACGCGGTAGCCGTCCAGCTCGCTTCCTGCACGCAATTCAGACGGTGACGGCAGGGTGCTAAGCGCCGCGTAGAGTTCATTAGCGTGGCGCTCAGGCAGCGTATCAATGCGCACAATTTGCACGGTGAGGTTGTCGTCGCTGCCATTATCGATAGCGGCAGAGATTAGCGCCTCAGCAGCCGCGTCGAGATCGCCCCAGTGGGCGTGAATCAGCGCGGCCATTTCGGTGCCGGTTAGCCACTCATAAACACCGTCGGTAGTGAGTACAAACACATCGCCCACACTCAGCGTTACCGAGGAATAATCCAACTCCAGGTGCTGGCTGGCCCCCATGGCGCGGCTTAAATGACTGACTTCCCGGGATGCCCAAAAGCGATGATCCTCGGTCAGTGGCTCCAGCGTCTTGCCGGCGAGCTGATAGATGCGGCTATCGCCAACGTGAAACAGGTGCGCAGTGGTGGATTTAATCACCATCGCGCTCAGGGTACACACATAGCCACGATCCAGGTTGTAGCGGTACTGGCTCTGCCGGGTTTGGGCGTAAAGCCACGCATTGGTGGCCTGCAGCACCCTCTGGGCGGAGGTTTTAACCGCCCAGGTAGCCGGGGTGGCGTAGTAGTCTGTTAAAAACCCACCCACCGCCGCTTCACTCGCTTCCCGGCTCACTTCGCTGCTGCTGATCCCATCCGCTAACGCGATCGCAATGCCTTTGGTGGCGCGCTGGGGGTCGCTGGGTAGATAAGCGCCGTAAAAATCCTGATTGCTTGGCTTGCGCCCTTTATCAGAGTGCTGGCCGAGCGAAATGGTCAGCGCTGCCATTATGCTTCCCCTAAAAAGCCTCCGCCGGAGCGAAGGCTTGGATAAGTGACAAACTGCTGCCTATCAGATCATAGGGCTTTTTGCGGCGCGGTACGCACGTGGGTGGTGTAGAGCGTCAGGCCAGTTAACGCCAAACCACCGATCAAGTTACCCAGCACTACCGGAATTTCATTCCAGATCAGGTAATCCATAATCGAGAAGTTACCGCCCATCATCAGCCCGGAGGGGAACAGAAACATGTTGACCACCGAGTGTTCAAAGCCCATACCGAAGAACAGCATGATCGGCATCCACATGGCAATCACCTTACCGCTCACCGTGGTTGAGATCATCGCGCCCACTACCCCCAGCGAAACCATCCAGTTGCACAGTATGCCGCGGATAAAAATCGTCGCCATGCCGCCAGCGCCATACTCTTTATAACCCACGGTGCGTCCTTCGCCCACTTCACCAATGACCCGCCCCACTTCGCTGGGTTCGGTGCTAAAGCCGTAGGTGAACACAATCGCCATGAGAAAGGCAACCGTTAATGCCCCACCAAAATTACCGATAAACACAATGCCCCAGTGCTTGAGAATACGATTAATCGTCACCCCAGGCCGTTTATCCAGCCACGCCAGCGGCGTTAACACAAACACCCCGGTCAACAGATCAAAGCCCATTAGATAGAGTATCGAGAAGCCCACCGGAAACAGGATGGCGCCGATAATCGGGTAGCCGGTTTGCACCGCTACGGTCACCGCAAACACCGCCGCGATGGCCAAAATAGCCCCCGCCATAAAAGCGCGAATCAGTGCATCACGGGTAGACATGTGAAGCTTGGCTTCGCCAGCATCGACCATCTTGGTAGCAAATTCAGCAGGCAATAAGTAGGACATAGAGAGCTTTTCCTTTGTTGTGGGTTTTAAGGGACAGAAGGGTTAGCAGCATAAAACGCGCACAGCAAACCCTGCCGTTAAGGCGTGGTTTGCGGTGCAGAGCAAAAATTGGTGGCTAGGGCAGCGGGCGTCGTGGCGACTCTTTGCACCACACTGCCCACCACAATCAAACAGGGTGACGGTAAGGGAGTTGCGGCGAGTTTTTCGGGCATATCCGCCAGCGAGCCCACCAGCGACTGCTGTTCACTCTGGCTGGCGTTGGCCACCAGCATGATCGGCCACTCATCCGGCAGGCCTGCTTGGCGTAGGCCGTGGCAAATTGCATTCACTTTGGAAAGCCCCATGTAAAACACCAGGGTTTCATCTTTGCGCGCCAGTGCTTGCCAGTCCGGCGTGCCGTCTTCGCGGCATAGCTGGGCGGTAACAAAGCGCAGTTGCTGCGCATGGCCACGATCGGTGAGCGGGATACCCATGCAGGCCGCGGCGGCAGAGGCCGCGGTAATTCCCGGCACAATAGTGGCAGCCACCTGGGCGGCGGCCAGGGCATCCAGCTCCTCGCCCATGCGCGCAAACACAGCCGGGTCGCCGCCCTTAAGCCGCACTACCGATTTCCCTTCACGGGCGAGTTTTACCATCAGCCCACCGATTTCCGCTTGCGGTACGCTGTGATGGCCGCGGGCTTTGCCAACGTAGTAGCGCTCGCTGCTGCTAGGAATCAGTGCCAGAACGTCATCCCCTACCAAGCGGTCATACACCACGGCGTCTGCCTGCATAAGTAAGCGTGCAGCCTTGAGGGTTAACAGCTCTGCATCGCCGCTGCCCGCGCCGACCAAGTAAACCTGCCCGGCGCGGCACTCGCCACGCAGTGGCAAACGTATGTCAGCAGCATGCTGAACCAACGGCGTTAACGCGCGGTGCGATAACCGCATAAAGGCGTTAAACCACTTCTGTAGCAAGGGGTTGCTTAGTGCGGGCATTGGGCCGCTCCTCTTCAATCAGTGATTTCAATTCGGGAATACAGCTACCGCACTGGGTGCCGCAAGCGAGTCTGGCGCCCAACGCTTCTACGCTGGTGTCGCCCTCGCGGATAGCATTGACGATGGTGGTTTGGCCTACTTGGTGGCAACTGCATACCACCGGGCCGGTATCCGCAGCGCCGTCGTCACAGCCGGCTAATAGGCGGCGGCGGTGGGTATCGCTCAGCGCCGCCTCGTTAAAACGCGCTTCCAGCCACGCTAACCCTGGCAACTCGTTGGGCGGGCCAACCATCAGCCACCAGCGCAACTGACCGTTTTCCACGCAGGCGGCACGCAGACGTGCGTTAGTGGGGTCTTGGCTGACCACCGCCACTTCCCCAGGCAGCCACTCTTTCAACTGCGCCAACCAATCGTTAACCGACTGCGTATGGGCAAGTTGCCAGCGCTGGCAGCCGCGCATGGGAATACGTGTCCAATAGGCACTGGTGCACCAAGGTGTTGATTCCGTTGCCCCTCCGGCGACCAGTAGAGTGGCCTGCCAATCAGTAGCCAGAGGCGCCAGCGCCACGGCGCCGTGCTTAGATTCAGGCTGCCCAGAGAGCGGGTCGGTAATGCTGTCGATCAGCGCGCTGCTTCTGGCCTGCTGGGTAAAGCAGTCAGTCCAGTGGATGGGTACGAAAACCTCACCGCGGCGTTGGGCATTGGAGACCCGCACCCGAGCGCGAAATTCGCCTTTCGCGGCGGTTAACACTGCCAGCCCTTGATCCATAACACCGGCGGTGTGGGCATCCTCTGGGTGCACATCCATAAAGGGTTCGGCGCGGTGATTCATTAACCGCGGTGAGCGAGCGGTGCGGGTCATGGTGTGCCACTGATCACGAATCCGGCCGGTGTTCAGACGCAGTGGGTAAGCGGTACTCAGCGCCTGTTCAGGCCCTTGGGGCGTGATCGCCAGCAGCTTGGCGCGACCATTCGCGGTGGCAAATTTGCCATCCTCAAACAGCCGTGCCGTGCCATGGGGGGCGGCCTTTGTGACCGGCCATTGAATCGGTGCTAAGGCGTCGTAACCATCCCGGCCCAGGCCCACCAAACCTGATATATCAAACAACCGCTGCGGGCTGCCGGGCACTGTGCTGTTATCAACTCCGTTTTCAAGCCCGTTTTCAAACCCAGAGAGACGAGCGTGCTCGTCGAAAATCTCCCAGGGATGCGCATAGTTAAACGCCTCGGCAAACCCCAGACGATTCGCCACCTCACACATTATCCACCAGTCGTGGCGGGCTTCACCTGGGGGTGGCAGCATGCCCCGCTGGCGGGAGATGCGCCGCTCGGAGTTAGTCACGGTGCCATCTTTTTCCGACCAGCCCGAGGCTGGCAGCACGATATCTGCATAAGGCAGCAAATCAGTATGGGCGGCACACTCAGAGACAATCACCAGCGGGCATTTTTCCAGCGCAGCGCGCACCCGCGCGGCATCGGGCAGGCTAATCGCGGGATTGGTGGCCATCACCCAGAGCGCTTTTATCTCGCCTCGCTCAATGGCTTCAAACAGTTCCACCGCTTTATAACCCGGCTCTTCCGGCAGAATGGGCGTGAGATTATCGGTCGCCCAGAAACGGCTGACCAGATCAATGGCGCCGGGGGTGTGGTAATCCATATGCGCAGCTAGCTGGTTTGCCAGCCCACCTACTTCGCGCCCGCCCATGGCATTGGGTTGGCCGGTAATCGAGAACGGCCCTGCCCCCGGCAAACCGATTTTTCCGCCCGCCAGGTGGCAGTTAATAATCGCATTGCATTTATCGGTGCCGCTAGCGGATTGGTTAACGCCCTGGGAATAGAGCGTGACCACATGCAGTTGGCTGGCAAACCAGTAGTAGAAGGTTTCCAGACGCTCGGGGTCGACATCACAGGCAGCCGCTACTTCCGCCACCGACCCAGCGGTTTGTTGAGCTGCCGCTAAGGCCTTTTCAACGCCTTCGGTGTGACGCTCAAGATAGAGGGTATCGAGCTTGCGACGCTTTGCCATCCACGCCAGCAGACCATTAAATAGGTAAGCATCGCTGCCCGGCTTAATCCCCAGGTAGAGGTCAGCGATTTCACAGCTATCGGTCACGCGCGGGTCGATGACGACCAAGCGCATCAGAGGGTTGCGCTCTTTAGCGACTTTAATGCGTTGGTAAAGCACCGGATGGTTCCAGGCCAAGTTGGAACCCACCAACACGACCAACTCCGCCTCTTCCAAGTCTTCGTAGTTGCACGGCACCGCATCCGCACCGAAAGCACGCTTATAGCCAGCCACCGCGGAGGCCATGCACAGTCGCGAGTTGGTATCTAAATGAGGCGTGCCCAAAAAGCCTTTAAACAGCTTATTGGCCACATAGTAATCTTCAGTTAAGAGCTGCCCCGACAGGTACGCCGCTACGCTATGATTGCCATGCTCGGCCCGCAGGGCGTTTAAACGCTCAGCGGTGGTGTTCAGTGCGGACTCCCAGGCAACCTCAACGCCATCTACACGTGGGTGAGTCAGGCGGCCCTGCTCACCCAACGTCTCATGCAGCGCAGAACCTTTGACACACAGCCGACCATAATTCGCAGGGTGCTCACGGTCGCCCTCGACAGCGCTCAGCGTGCCCGCTTCAATGGTCGCCGTCACGCCACAGCCGACGCCGCAGTAGGGGCATGTGGTTTTGGCCTGAGTCATAGCTACTCCTCGGATTCCTCATTCGCGCCAAGCATAAAAAAACGCCCAGTCCCGTTCTCTAATGCGCTCTATAAACGCATTTAGAGAAGAGGGCTGGACGTCGTTGCCACAGCGCACCTTCTTCGGTGCAGTACTCTTTGCAGTAGTCTCTTCAAACAATTGAAGACTTACTAACAGCTACACATTTTCTAACGGCTAGTTGTTTTTCTAACGGCTTTGGAATTGTTCGCTGCCATCGCCAAACAATGAGCGCTTATTCCTTGTTAACTCACTTATTGCCTTGATAGCTGCAAGAGCCAAGCCGACAACCGGCCTATTGAAAATTAACTACTGAAAAACAAATAGTTAAAAAAACAAAAGGTCTTCACGCAACGCTCCTTTTGGCACGGTGGTCACGCTAAATGGCGTGTGAGAGTGCACACCGCCTCCCTTTTCGCACCATCGCTGTGCAGCCTGCTCTAACAGCGATGCGACTGTTCCCCTACCATCATTTCCTAAACAACTGACGTGCTTGGATAAATGGTGATTAATGGCCAGTTGGCTAGTTCCTTGCTTTATACACGGTAAGGTTTTTAATCAGCTGGCAGCCAATGGCGGTTGCCGCGCGTTTAAAGCATAGATTTTAAACAACGCTATCGGGCAACGACGCCCCTGATGCTCCCTCTTTCTCCACATTGTGGAAAGGAAGGTGCGTTAGGGGCGTTTTTTGTTTGGTGCTCAAGAAGCCACAAAGACACAGAGGAGCCACCCATGGAAACCACTTCCCGGTG
Source organism: Halomonas sp. HAL1 (assembly GCF_030544485.1). Taxonomy (NCBI): domain Bacteria; kingdom Pseudomonadati; phylum Pseudomonadota; class Gammaproteobacteria; order Oceanospirillales; family Halomonadaceae; genus Halomonas; species Halomonas sp. HAL1. Next base: position 951,055 of record NZ_CP130610.1, on the reverse strand, counting down.
CTCACACAATGATCATCTCAATGACCACCTGGTGATTATTGGCAACGGCATGGCCAGCCACCGCCTGATTGAGGCGTTGGTGAAACTACCCACGCGTCCTCAGCACATCACGGTGATTGGCGCTGAGCCAACTCCCGCTTATAACCGTATTCTGCTCTCGCCACTGCTGGCCGGCGAGATGACTCAGGACGCACTTACTCTGCGTGATACTCAGTGGTACGAGGACCAGGGTGTCACGCTGATTCTTGGCGAAAAAGTCGACGCCCTTCATCGCGACCGCCGAACCGTGGTCACCCACACCGGCCGCACACTGCCTTACGACCACCTAGTGCTTGCTACCGGCTCGCGCCCAGCGATGCCCGATGTACCTGGGATTGAGCTTGCGGGCGTGCACGGTTTTCGTGACTTGCAAGATGCTGATGCGCTGACCGACATCGCTCAACGTGGTGGTGAGGCAGTCGTGATTGGCGGCGGCCTGCTAGGCCTAGAAGCTGCCGAAGGACTGCGTAAGCGCGGCAACGATATCAGCGTCAGCGTGCTCCAGCGCAGCGAACGGCTAATGAACCGCCAGCTGGATACGACCGCCTCACACCTGCTTGAAAACGAACTGGCCCAGCGCGGCTTGAAGGTTATTACCGGCGCCCAGTTAGCGCGGCTAGAAGGCGACGCCCATGGACAGGTCAGCAAGATTCATCTTGATGATGGCCGCCAACTGGCTGCCACGAGCGTCATTATCGCGGCTGGCATTACGCCTAACGCAGCACTTGGCCACCAAGCAGGTCTGACCACCGAGCGCGCTATCGTGGTGGATGAATTTCTCACCACTAGCGACCCGGCTATCTCAGCGCTGGGCGAGTGCTGCCAATTTGATGGCACTACTTATGGCTTGGTGGAACCGATCTGGCGTCAGGTGGAAGTACTCGCCGCCCGGCTAGGTGGCACGCCTACCCTTGGCTACACGGATGCCCCCAGCGCCACCAAACTCAAAATCAGCGGCGTGGCGCTCTACGCCTTTGGCCCCACCGAGGCCAGCGCCGAGCACGAAGTGCTGAGCTACCACGATATTGAGCGCGGCGACTACCGCCGCCTGCTGCTGCGTGACGGCCAGATAGAGGGCGCGGTGCTTTACGGCGACACCAGCCAAGGCCCTTGGTACTTCGAGCAAGCGCTAGCCGGGAGCGATCTGAATAACTGCCGTCAGGCGCTGCTTTTTGGCGCCGCCGACGTTAGCGCCCTACAGGCAGCCCAAGGCGATTCTGACACTTCTCATCTTCCTACTTCAGAGGCGGCATAACGATGGTTACTAATAATGTTACTAACGACGTTACTCAGAACATGACTACTCCTGAACAGCTCATCATTATCGGCAACGGCATGGTCGGCCATCACTTGGTCGAGCAGCTCGTCGATAACGGCGCCCTTGAGCGCTACAAAGTCACCGTGTTTGGCGAAGAGCGCCACCGCGCCTACGACCGAGTACATCTATCTGAATACTTCAGCGGCCGTGATGCCGATTCGCTGGCGCTTTGCGAAGCGGATTACTACGACGTAAGCGGCGTAGAACTACGCTCTGGCGAGGCCGTGATCGAGATCGACCGCAACGCGCAAGAAGTGGTCACCGACCAAGGCCGTTACCCGTATGACCGCCTGGTGCTGGCCACCGGCTCCTTCCCCTTTGTGCCGCCGATTCCTGGTAATGACCGCGATGGCTGCCTGGTGTACCGCACCCTGGACGATTTAGACGCGATCCAAGCCGCCGCCGAAAACGCGACTACCGGCGTAGTGGTGGGCGGCGGCCTGCTCGGTTTGGAAGCGGCGAACGCCCTACGCGGTTTGAATCTTGATACGGCGGTGGTGGAATTCGCTTCACGCCTGATGCCCATGCAGGTTGATAACGAAGGCGGCGAGCTGCTGCGCGAAAAAATCGAAGCGCTGGGCGTACAAGTACTCACCGAGCGCGCCACCCAGCGTATAGAAGATGGCGAGGCGAGCCGTCACCGCATGGTCTTCCAGGACGACAAGGTGTTGGAAACTGACCTGATTGTGTTCTCGGCGGGCATCCGCCCCCGCGACCAGCTAGCTCGCGACTGCGGCCTGGAGATTGGCGAACGCGGTGGCATCGTGGTGGATAATCAGTGCCTGACCAACGACCCGGCTATTCTCGCGATTGGCGAAGTCGCACTATGGAACCAGAGCATTTTTGGCCTGGTAGCGCCGGGCTACCAGATGGCCAAAACGGCGCTGTCGACGCTAACCGAAGGCGATATCCAGTTTGGTGGCGCCGACATGAGCACCAAGCTCAAGCTGCTGGGCGTGGATGTGGGCTCGATTGGCGATGCTCACGGTAACCAGAACCCCGGCGCGCGGATGTTTCGCTACCTGGATCCCATCAAGCAGGAGTACCGCAAGCTGGTAGTCTCCAGCGATGGTAAAAAACTACTGGGCGCCATGCTGGTGGGCGACAACGGCGTTTACGACACGCTGTTGCAGTACTACTCCAACGGCATTGAGCTACCCGATGAACCCGCCTCGCTGATTCTGCCGCAAAGCAGCGGCGCCGCGCCCACGCTCGGCCCCGCTGCACTGCCGGAAACCGCCACTATCTGCTCATGCCATAACGTCACCAAGGGCGATATTTGCGCCACCATTGACGACGGCGCGGTTGATCTTGGTGGCGTCAAAGGCGCCACCAAGGCCAGCACCGGCTGCGGCGGCTGCACCGCACTGCTTAAAAGTGTGGTGGATCATGAGCTGGAAGCCCGCGGCGTTGAAGTCGATAAATCGATTTGCGAGCACTTCGCCCATACCCGCCAGGGGCTTTACGATATCGTTCGTGTCGAGGGCATTAAAACCTTCACCGACTTGATTGAAAAACACGGCAACGCCGACACCCACCGCCTGGGCTGCGACATTTGCAAACCCGCCGTGGCGTCCATTCTGGCCTCCTGCTTTAACGAGCCGATCACCGATGCGGCGCATATCCCGTTGCAGGATACCAACGACACCTTCATGGCCAACATGCAGAAGAACGGCACCTACTCGGTGGTGCCGCGTGTGGCTGGTGGTGAGATTACGCCCGATAAACTGATCGCCCTGGGCGAAGTGGCCAACAAATATAGCCTCTACTCCAAGGTGACCGGCGGCCAGCGTATCGACTTGTTCGGCGCGCGGCTGGAAGACCTGCCGGATATCTGGAGCGAGCTGATTGCCGCAGGCTTCGAGACTGGTCACGCCTATGGTAAATCGTTGCGCACGGTGAAATCTTGTGTGGGCAGCACTTGGTGCCGCTACGGCGTGCAGGACAGCGTTGGCATGGCGATCCAACTGGAGAACCGATACAAAGGCCTGCGTTCCCCTCACAAGATCAAATTCGGCGTTTCCGGCTGCACCCGCGAGTGTGCCGAGGCCCAGAGCAAAGACATTGGCATTATTGCCACCGAAAACGGCTGGAACCTCTACGTGTGCGGTAACGGCGGCATGCGCCCCCGCCACGCCGAACTGTTCGCCACGGATCTCGACGATGAGCAGCTCTACCGCACCATTGATCGCTTCTTGATGTTTTACGTGCGCACCGCTGACCGGCTGCAGCGCACCTCGGTATGGCGTGAAAATCTCGACGGCGGTCTGGAGTATCTCAAAGAGGTGATTCTCGAAGACAGTCTGGGTATCAACGACGAGCTAGAGCGTCAGATGCAAACCGTGGTGGATACTTACCAGTGCGAATGGGCAGACGCCATTAGCGACCCGGAAAAGCTCAAGCGTTTCCGCAGTTTCGTCAACGACGACCGCCCGGATCCGTCAATCATTATGACCTCCGAGCGCGGCCAGCCACGGCCAGCCCAGACTACTTCTCACTGACGCTTTTGAATAGCTATAGATGAGGCAACCCATGACCGCAACGGCACTGAAAAAAGAGATGGATATGGCGGATGTTCCAAACAGTAAGGCATGGCAAAAAGCCTGCACCAAAGCCGAGCTAGTCGCGTTCTCCGGCGTCGCCGCTTGGCTGGAAACCGCCGACGGTCCCGCCCAGGTCGCTATTTTCTACTTGCCCGGGCTGCGAGGGCAGAGCGATGAACTCTATGCTCTCGATCATCATGACCCTTTCTCGAACGCCAACGTAATCGCCCGAGGCATTGTCGGCGACCTTAAAGGCGCCCCAGTAGTCGCCTCGCCTATCTACAAGCAGCACTTCCGTCTTGAAGATGGCCAGTGTCTGGAGGATGAAAGCGTCAAACTGCGCACCTGGAAGATCGAATTTAAAGGTAATGAGGTGTGGGTTGAGGGGTAAAGGGGTTATTTAGCCCGATAAAACGACAACGCCGCCTTCAGGGCGGCGTTGTCGTTAGCAGGCGGTAACTCTCAAACGTTATTCATCCAGATGCTTATTCATCCAACCCCTAATCATTCATAAACTGAATCAGCGCCTGATTAAACGCATCTGGGTGCGTGGCATTCAGGCCATGCGGGCCACCCTTGATCACTTCCGTCTTCGCGTTGGGCAGTAGCTCCTGGGTCCGCTTGCCGCTTACCTCAAAGGGCACGATGCCGTCTGCATCACCGTGCAGCACTAGCGTGGGAATATCGATCTTAGGCAAGTCTTTGCGGAAATCGGTGTAGCTGAAGGCTTTGATGCAGTCGTAGGTCGCTTGGGGTGATGCAAAGGCGGCAATATCACGATGGTACTGGCGATTCGGTTCGCTGATTAAATCGCTGCGCTCACCGGCAGCAAAGAAGTTCTTGGTAAACTCTTCCAGGAAGGCGATGCGGTCGCCTTTTACTCCCTCTAGGAACTGATTGATCGTCGCATCGTCCAGGCCACCTTCGGGATTGTCGTCAGCTTTATACAGGTAAGGCGGCACAGCAGCGGCAAACACGGCTTTACTCACCCGGCCAGTGCCGTAGCTTGAGAGGTAGCGGGCCACTTCGCCGCCGCCCATGGAAAAGCCCACTAGAGTGGCATCGTGTAGATCCAGCTTGTCGATCAGCTTTTTAAGGTCTGATGCGAGCGTATCGTAGTCGTAGCCGCCATCGGCCTGCGTCGACCAGCCAAATCCCCGGCGGTCATAGGTCACAACTTTATAGCCCGCCTCAACGAGCGCTGGCACCTGTTTTTCCCATGAACGGCCACTGAGTGGCCAGCCATGAATGAGTACCACGGGCTTACCTGCCCCACGTACTTCGTAATAAAGCTCTACCGGCGTGCCCTGCTCCGTTCCTACGCTCAGCATTGGCATCGTCTCACCCTCCTGTTTGGCTTAACGTGAATCAATCAAATGTGCTCTAAGGTTAGTAGAACTAGCGGTGCTGTCCAAAAGAAGGCGTTGGGCAGTCTGGTCAGAAAACAGGACGGAAGACATCGGCACGGCGCCGTCGATAAGTTGCTAACAAAATTGCTATGCTTAGCGGCTATTTATACGGTGTGCACTCTGGAGCAGAAACGTTCGTGAAGACAGAATCGAGTACCTTGGCCTTCTCCGCTTTTATGGCGCTGCTCATTGGCTGTGCAGGCATCGTGGCCACGCTGGCCTCTAACTCCCAAGCGATCCTGCTGGATGGGCTATTTAATCTGATCTATTTCAGCGTTGCCCTCGTAACCATTAAAGTCAGCAAGCTTGCCAGCCGCCCGGACAGCGAATCCTACCCTTTTGGCTATAGCTACTTCGAGTCGCTGGTCAATCTTTGCAAAGGGCTGCTGATTTTAGGCGTTTCCATTTTTGCGCTAGTGGATGCTGTCGCTGCGCTACTAACAGGCGGTCGTGACATTGCCGCTGGGCTTGCCGTTATCTACGCCCTTTTTGCCACTGCGGCCTGCTCGCTTACTGCCTGGGTGATGCACCGCAGCCAGCGCCATGTGAGTAGCCCTCTGGTGGCGGCAGACAAACTCAATTGGTTGGTCAACAGCGTCATTTCTGCCGCCGTACTTGCGGCGTTTTGTCTGGTGATGCTGTTTGAACATCTGGGCTGGCAGGCCATTCTGCCCTACGTGGATGCGGTATTGGTGATTGCGGTGGTGGTACTGTGTTTGGGCGTGCCGGTGCGCATGGCTTCCCAAGCGCTGCAGGAACTGCTTAACAAGACCCCGGAAGAGGCCATCGCAGCCCCCGTCCGCCGCGCCGTTGCGAATGCCCTGGCGGGCACTGACACGCAAGAGGTACGCGTGCGTATGGTTAGCCCTGGCCGCCTGCTGTATGTGATGGTGCATGTGGTATTGCCAGAGGAACCCAATCTGACCATCGTTCATCAAGATGCGCTGCGCGCACGGGTCGATGAAGAAGTGCGCCGTTACTATTCGCTGGTGGTGTGTGATGTGGTGTTTACCGCCAACACCCGCTGGGCCGCGCCCTCTTGCGGGCTGTTGGTCGAAAAAGGGTAGCTTAAGTGGTCGTCGATCACGTGAGCGCTCTGCGCAGCAAAGCGAACGCCGTGATCACACCGCCTAATAGCGCAAAACCAAACAGCGTTAGCGCCAGGGTATGCCCCACTGCATCAATGAGCACTCCGGTCGTGATCACCGGGAGGCTGAAGCCAATATACGCCATCAAAAAATAGCCTGCGCTGGCCTGAGGCGCGGAGGCATCGGCCGCTGCCAACACGCCACTCAACCCACCCAGGTAGATAAACCCATAGCAGGCGCTGCTGGCAGCCACCGTGCCCAGCAGCACCGCTGCTAGGTAGCCTTGAACGGCTCCCCAGACGATTAGCGCATAGGCCATCGGTAAAATCGCCAGCCCCAGTAGCGTCGCGCTTCGTGGTGTGAACCTTCTTGCCCAAGGCTGAAACAGCACCCCGCAGCTGCAAATACCGAACGTGGCGAAGCCGCTCCAGGTGGCTAAACCGTGTCGCTGCAGGGCGGAAGGGAGTATCGCAATCACTAACCCCACCGTCGCCCAGGCCAGCAAAATAGCCAATCCAAAGGCAAAAGCGCCCCGAGGGTAGCTGGGCAGACGCAGTAGCGAGCGCTTGGTGGCACTCGGCGGGCTATCCTCCAATGTAGTGACCACCACTAGTGCCAGCGCCGCGGCGACCAGGTAAATCCATAGGCTGGGCGGCGACACACTGGGGGTATGAAAAAGAAACAGGCTGGTGACCGCTGCTCCCAGGCCAAACCCAAGCGAGGTGCTGGCCGTCACGACGTTGGTGGCGACGCGATTATCATCCCTATTCACTAGCAGTTGCATATACGCAGGCGCCACTGCCGACGTTAATCCCATGCTGATGCCCAACAGGAAGCGGGCAATCCCCAGTGCCACCAGGTTGGGAGCTATCAAGATCATCGCCGTCGCCAACAGGCTTAACAGTAGCGCGGCAATGATTAATGGCTTGCGCCCCACCCGATCTGCCAAGCCGTTTAAGCCCAGCAGTACCGGTAAGACACCCGCCACATAGCAAGCAAAGGCGAGCGTGGTTGCCCCTACCCCCAAGCCATCGCGCGCCGCCAGTGCATCGTAGAGTGGCGCCTGTAAATTAACTGCTGTGGTAATCATGCACAGCGCAAAGGCCAGGCCAACAGCGCTACGCTGGGCGATGGTTCGATTTAAAGCGCGGTTCATAGCGTCATCCTAAATAAGCCAGTATTTGAACCACTAAGCTCCCACGCTTGCCGATTACCGGTAAGGTACACTTAACCACCACTTTCAAGACACTGTTCCGCCCTTTTCAAGAACAGTTGTGAGCCACAGGGTCAGCTATGAAGCTTAAGGTTAACCGCGACGCCCCCACGCCCATTGCACAGCAGATTGAAGCCGGTATTCGCACCTGGATTGCAGCGCACGGTGCCGGTGGTGGCCGCCGTTTACCCTCTATTCGCCGCTTAGCCGCGACCCATCACATTAGCCGTAACGCGGTGATTGACGCCTACGAGCGCTTGGTGGCTGCCGGTTTGGTGCGCTCACGGCCTGGGTCAGGTTTTTATGTGGCGGATAGCGCAGCAGCACTGGTATCGCAACCAGCAGCTACGAGCAGATTGGAAGAGGTCACCAATGGCCTGTGGGGGCTTTTCAGTGCCAACGAGCACACGCTCAAGCTGGGCTGCGGCTGGCTGCCCAGTGATTGGCGCGAGGGCGACGACCTGACCCACGCCATCCGCCAGGTCGCGCGTAAAAGCCGCTCGGGAATTTTCGAGTACAGCACGCCCCAGGGGCCAGAGGAATTGCGCGGCTTGATCCAGGAACGCCTGCGCCCCCTATCGATTACCGCTAATGCCGAGCAGATTGTGATGACCGGCGGTGGCAGCCACTCGCTGGATTTGCTGGTAAGAATGCTGCTTGAACCGGGCGATGTGGTGTTCGTGGAATCACCGGGTTATTACAACCTGTTCGGCCTACTGCACCTGCAGCACATCCGCGTGATTGGCGTACCGCGATTGGCAGATGGGCCAGATATCGAGCGCCTGGAGGCGTTACTGGCGCAATACCAACCCAAGCTTTTTTATATTAACAGCGTGTTTCATAACCCCACCGGCAGCACCCTCACCCCAGCGGTGGCTCACCGGGTGCTGCAGCTCGCCGAGCAGCACGATTTTCAGATTATCGAAGACGATATCTACGCGGATTTTCAGCACGCACCGACGACTCGCCTAGCGGCCTTGGACGGTTTGAATCGAGTGTTCTATCTTGGCAGCTTTTCAAAAAGCCTCTCCTCTTCGCTGCGGGTAGGCTTTATCGCCTCCCCACCCTCTCTGGTGCAGCGCTTGGTCGATATTAAGATGCTGACCAGCATTTCTTCGTCGCGCTTTGCGGAGCAAGTGGTCACTACCATGCTGCAGAACGGCAGCTATCGAAAGCTGACCGAGCGGCTGCGCACCAAGCTCGCCAATCAAATGGCGTTGGCGCTAGGTATTCTCAAAAAGGCAAACTGGGAGGTTTATACCGAACCGACAGGGGGGATGTTTGTGTGGGCCAAGCCACCGGCCGCCATCACGCCAGAGGCGCTGTCTGAGCTGGCTGACCGGTGCGAGGTAATGCTGTCACCAGGACATCTATTCTTTGCGGATCATCAACCAACCCCCTGGCTCCGGCTAAACGTTGCCTATATGCAGGATCCCAGGGCGAAGGCGTTTATTGAAGTAGTCCGTTGAACCCTACCCTTCCTTGACCTCTTTCACTGGCCATACATCCGCATCCACAAGCTCTGGGCGCTTCAGTATGGCAGGGTCAAATATCGGTTCTTTAATACCCTCGCGGCGCTGGCGCTCATAGTCTTTCAGCACGGCGACGGCAATTGGCCCCATGATTAGTATCGCAAACAGGTTGGTAGTCGCCATCAGCCCCATCGCAAGATCGGCAAAGTCCCAGACGACACTCAGCTCAGCCACCGACCCGAGCAGCACCATAACGATCACAATCACCTTGAACACACTCACCGCTTTTGCGGCGTGACGGCGGAACAGGAATTCGATATTCACCGCTGAGAACGAGAAGTTGGCCAAGATTGAGGTAAAGGCAAAAAACAGAATCGCCAGCGCGATGAATATCTCACCAAACCCGCCTAGATGATCCACCATGGCATCCTGGGTCAGTTGAATACCTTCAATACTATCGCCCGGCGACTCCGACATCAGCCGCTCATAAACGCCTGAAAGCAAAATCACTACTGCTGTGCAGCTACAAATCACGATGGTATCGACGAATACACCGAAAGATTGTACTAAGCCTTGGGCCGCCGGGTGCTTGACGGTCGCCTGGGCCGCCGCATTTGGGGTGGAACCCATGCCCGCTTCATTAGAAAACAGGCCACGCTTGACACCGTTTTCCATTGCCGCTTTGATCGCATAGCCAGCCGCGCCACCCACCGCTGGGCCCAACCCAAAAGCACTCATCACAATCAGCGAGAGCATATCGGGCACGGCAGAAAGGTTAGTGAACAGTATCCATAGCGCCACGAGCAGATAAGCAATCGCCATTGCTGGCACAATTTTCTCAGCGGTACGCGCTACCGACTTGAGGCCGCCATAAATGACAAAGCCTGCCAAGATGGCAATCACTACGCCCGTCAGCCAATTGGGAATGCCAAAAGCGCCATTCATCCCTTGCGCGATGGTATTGGATTGCGCCGCATTAAACGCCAAGCCATACGCAATAATCAGAAACACTGCGAACAGCGCGCCTAACCAGCGCCACCCCAGGCAGCGTTCGATATAGTAAGCTGGCCCACCGCGGAATACGCCATCCTCGTTGCGATGCTTATAGACCTGGGCCAAGGTCGACTCGATAAACGCGGTGGCAAAACCCAGCAGCGCGGTCACCCACATCCAGAAAATCGCCCCCGGCCCGCCAATCCAGAGCGCCAGAGCCACACCGGCTAGATTACCGGTACCGACCCGCGCCGCCATCGACGTCGCAAAGGCCTGAAAGCCACTGATACCATCCCCAGCTCCGCGGGCAGTGAATGTCACATACGCCATGTGCCTAAACAAACGAAACTGCATACCTTTGGTCATGATGGTAAACAGCAGGCCAGCGCCTAGCAGTAGATAGACAAGAATGTAGCTCCAGATAAAGTTACTGACAGGCATCATGATGGTATAGAGACCATCGCGCAGCGGGGCAATGAGTAATTCGAGGGTCTCCATGGGAATGCTCTCCAGTTAGCGTTTGTTCACACCCGGGTTCCCAGAAAATCCAGGAAGTACCCTAGCCCGAGGTGTTGAAATGGCCGCCGAAAACACGACGCCACCCCCCGATTCTAGCCAGTTTTTGTAGCAGCCCCAAAAAACGCGCATAAAAAAGCGGCCCGCAGGCCGCTTAGCGTGTTCAACGCAGCGTGCTGCGCTTCAAGCCGCTGACGATCTTCATGTTACGGCAGCGAATACCGGATTACTTTTTTATAGGTACTTAGCAGCTTTTCTGGGTGCCAAAATAGCCATCTGATAAGCACAACCCAATGAAATAAAACATTTTTCATACATCAATCACAAAATCTGGCTTAAACAACTCAGGCGTGAACTCATAAGGATAACCACCGGGGTTGGCGATAACGCGCGTACCGTTGCGCAAAATATCTACTGGTTCATGAACATGCCCATGCACCCACACATTCATCTTGCCCATTAGGTGCGGTAGGTTGGAGGCAAACGCGGGGGATAACGCGTCGCCTAGGTATTGGCCAGGAATACACTCATGCAGCGGTGCATGATGGCTGATCACCACCTTGGGGCCGTCAAACGGTTGGGCCAGTTGGCTTTCAAGCCATGCTAGCGCTTCAGCATGTAGCTGGCGGCTCGCCAGCGGGGTGAACGTTATGCCGGGAGAGGCTTGGACGATTTTGAAATCGGGCATATAACGCAGTGCTTTTGACTCAGTATGGGCAGGGTTTTGGGTCGGGTCATTGGCATAGAGCGCGAAGTCCGTCCACAGTGTTGTGCCGTAAAAGCGCACGCCGTCGAGGGTTACCGCGCGATTATCCAAAAGCTCGATATTGAGGCGCTCGGCTTCGCGCGCCAACTCTTCACGCAGCTGCGGCATGCACGTTCCGTAAAATTCATGGTTGCCAGGTACATAAATAATGGGCCTGTCCGGGAAGCGGTGACGCGCCCAGGCAAGCCCTTCGGTCTCGCGATGGATATCGCCAGCTAGAATCACCACGTCGGCGTCCACTGCTGGCAGTGCGCGGTTGCCGTCGAAAAACTCCAAGTGTAGATCAGACAAAATACGCAGGCGCATAAGGCTCCTTGTGGCTTTCATCACGGTAGCTAGCGTGAACGACATTCAACAAACCGGCTGACGGTGCGAGCCATACTCGTCCTTATCACCATGAATAAATAAGCTGAGACATGTCACCTGCTCCAATGCTGTGTGGCTGCACACAGCGCAGCAGGAAAGCTACGCCATAGTTCAACGCAACCTAGTGAGTCGTGCAGCAGCACGATAGGGCTTTGCTCAAGGGACGCGGCACTGGCTGGTTGCCAGGCACGTGTAAATAGTCGCCCATCTGGAGCATTTATCATGCTGTCATGGTGTACAACCGAGGCGGAAGAGAGATAAGTCATTATCAAATACTATGGTTATTTTTAGTCGTTTATTAACAATAACATGTTTTATTTTAAGCCTGCTCCTCAATGCCCAAGGGTATTTTTAACAACTTTTTTGCTGCATCGCAGCAAAAAACAGCTATACTCTTGATGTAGTCCCACTAGGAGGACCACACTATGATGTTTCTAATACCCTCCCCTGCACGCGATAATGAAGTTCTGGAGTTCTGGAGCTTGAATGCCCAGTGGCATCGTGCCGCAGCCGAAGCGCTGAAAGCCTATTTAGGTTAATTCAGCTGCTTTTGTCATTTAAGACTAAAAAATAATCACCGAAGCCGGGTTAATTCCCGGCTTTTTTATGGCTATGAAAAACTTTTTCATTCAAATGGATAGCGGTATCAGTAGACTAATTGTAAGCAGATGCTTACACAAAATGGCAAATTACCTACATCACTTGGACTATCCGAAGCCCGCAAAAGCACTTATTATCATACCCAGAACTAAAATGCTGCGTCGCACAAATCAATTCGTGTATAAAAAAACTATGAAAAAGGCTTTCACTTAACCTCTGAAATCTGAAAAAGGAGCGGAGCTATGCAACACTCAGTGAATCAAGGACAGACAAGGGATGCCGATATTATGGAAGTATGGGCACACCGCGCACGGCAGCAGCGTGCGGCGTTTGACGCGATCAAGGCCTACTTAGGCTAAAGAAATAGGTAGTTAATACTATCCAAACGCCTCGTATCAACGAGGCGTTTTGCTGGAACGCTTTATAGCCAGTTAGATTCAGGCGCATCGACGCTATCTAGCTGGTCGAGATAGGCGTCCTGCAGGATATACATACGCTTCACATCCCTATATTTGCCATTGATAAAGAACTCCTGCACTAGGTGCCCTTCCTCAATAAAACCGCTCTCCTCGTAAAGATGGATCGCTTTGACGTTTTCCACCGCCACAATGAGATACACCTTGTGCAGGTTTAAGATCGTGAACGAGTAGTGCAACGCTTGGTGGATCAACGAACGAGCAAACCCTTTGCCCTGATGATCGGGAGCAATGATGATTTGAAACTCAGCGCTGCGGTGGATGTAGTCGATCTCAATCAGCTCCACCAAACCAATCGCGTTACCATGGCTATTTTCCGCGACAAAGCGCCGTTCGGCATTGTCATGGATGTGCTTGTTATATAGCTCTTCCAACTCATCAAATGACTCGTAAGGTTCCTCAAACCAGTACGACATGATGCTCTGGTTATTATTGAGCTCGTGGACAAAGCGCAAATCATTGCGCTCCAGTGCCCTTAAAAATAGTGTGTGGCTCATTGTCCTCTACTCTGGTGGGTATCCCATAAGAATACCCGTTTCTCCTTGGCTCGCTGCTAAATTTTAAGGGCGCCATGAACTCCGTTTTGAGTGCTTAGGTGTTTTGTGATGATTAGATGTTTTGTGACGATTAGGTGGTTTTTGATGGTCAGGTGGTTGTAGCTATCCGCTTGAATGAAAATAGCTCTGCCAACGGATGCTCCTCTCCTTCGATAAGCGCGCGAAGTAGTTTTGCACCGATCATGCTATAGCTGATGCCATTGCCGCCGTAAGCCATGGCGAAATGTACGCGTGGCCCATGGGCATCATGGGGGCCGAAAAAAGGCAGCCCATCCTTGGTTTCAGCAAACGTGCCAGCCCAAGAGAACGTTGGGTTATAATATCCAGCTTAGGCCATAGCGCCTCTACTTTGCGCGCCAACCCTTGGGCTTTCTCTTCAACCCGGGCATCGCGCCGCCTGGGGATATCTTCATCATCATCGTCGCCCCCTACGAGCAAGCGGCCATCGCTGGTCGTACGTAAATAGAGATAGGGCCGCGCTGACTCCCACACCATGGTGTGGCATAACTTACCAAGTGCCTCTGGTGATAGCGGGTCGGTGATTAGCGCGTAGCTACTGCGGTTGATCGCCACGCTTTCTGGCAACCAGGCTTGCGATTCATAGCCGGCCGCCAACACCACGTGCTGGCAGCGCAGGTTGGAGCCATTGGTCAGTGTCAGCGTGACACCCTGGTCATCCGGCGTCATCGTCTCCATTTGTGTTCGGTCATATACCTCACCACCACGCTCAACCACCCTGGCAAACAGCTGATAAGCCATTCGGTAGGGGTCAATACTGGCGGCCAATTGGGTAAGAATAGCGCCCGGTGCTGCAAAACCGTAATCGGCTAAAATAGTGTCGCGCTCAAGCCAAGAGGCGTCGAAACCATGCTTTTGGCGCAGCGCTAGCTCTTCTTTGAGTGACGCAACATCCTCTTCATCACTGGCATAATAAAGGCTTTGTTGACGCGCAAAATCCACATCACCCAACCCTGCCGCTAACGTTTCGAGCTCTCTAATCGCCTCAGCACAGGCACGGTAAGCGAGCACAGCATTCGCTTCTCCATAAAGCTTCGCGAGCTCCGTCATATGGGTATCAATTTCATATTGCAATAAAGCAGTGCTGGCGGCGGAACTGCCCCAGCCAATATCACGCCGTTCAAGCACCACGACATAATGACCATGGCGGCTTAACTCGTCCGCAATTAACGCCCCCGTAATACCACCACCGATGACGACAATATCGCATTGGTGATCGCGAGCAAGCGGGGGATACGCTTTCAGCAGGCCGTTTTTTACAGCCCAAAAGGGGTAGCCACTTTTTAGATCCATCGGGTTGCCTATGCTGGAGAGACTTGCAGTATGCTGTTAACCATAGATGGTTCTTATAAACTTGCTCAAAAAATTTAATCTAAGTTGTTGCGCTTACACAAAAAAGGAGATCTGCATGATTGATTTACGCAGTGATACGGTGACCCGCCCCACTCCCGCCATGCTGGAAGCCATGATGGCAGCGCCGGTAGGTGATGATGTGTGGGGCGATGACCCAACGGTGAATGCGTTTCAAGCCAACCTGGCCGAGCAGGCAGGCAAGGAAGCCGCGCTGCTATTTCCTAGCGGCACACAAAGCAACCTAGTGGCGCTAATGGCTCACTGTGAACGCGGTGATGAGTACATTGTTGGGCAGTCAGCCCACACTTATCGCTATGAAGGTGGTGGCGCGGCGGTCTTGGGGAGCATCCAACCCCAGCCCATTGAGAATGCCGCTGATGGCTCGCTACCTTTGGAAAAAATAAGCGCCGCGATTAAAGCCGACGATTTTCACTTTGCCCGCAGTAAACTGTTGGCGTTGGAAAACACGATTGGCGGCAAGGTACTCCCGGCAGACTATGTGCTAAAAGCGACCGATCTTGCTCGCGAACGCGGGCTGGCAACACACTTAGACGGCGCACGTCTATTTAATGCCGCCATCGCTACCGATACATCGCTTAAACAGCTTTGTCTGCCCTTCGATAGCGTTTCCCTTTGTTTTTCAAAAGGCCTAGGGACACCGATGGGATCGGCGTTGGTGGGTTCTCAAGCGCTGATTGATAAGGCTCGCCGTTTACGCAAAATGGTTGGCGGTGGTATGCGTCAAGTGGGCATTATCGCTGCGGCCTGTCAGTACGCCCTGGATCACCACGTTACCGATCTAAGAGAAGATCACCGCCGTGCCGCTCGATTGGCGGAAGGGTTGGAGAAGCTGCCAGGGGTAGAGATCACCTCGCAAGCCACCAATATGGTATTTGCACGTTTTCCCGACGCCCATGTCCAGCCGCTGTCCGCGTGGCTAAAAGAGCACGGCATATTAATTGAGTTACTGTACGCCACCCGTTTTGTGGTCCATCGCGATATCAATGATGCCGATATTGATAAAGTAGTAGCGGTGATGGAGGCCTATTTCAGCCGTCACTAATTGCTAACTAACTTGCTCACTAAGCGGTTTAGCTAAGTGAGGATGCTCCCAGAGCAAGATGAACGGCGATACCTGCCATCATTAGCCCAATCAGACCATCGATAATGCGCCAAGCGATAGGCTTTGACAGCCAAGGTGAAAGTGCAGCGCCACCCCAGGCCAGCAGACTAAACCAGAGGATGGAAGCGGTAGATGCCCCCGCCACAAAAACACCGGAGCTCTCCTGCTGAGCGCCAATGGCGGGTATCAACAGCAGCGTATCCAGATACACCTGGGGGTTGAGCACGGTGACGGCAAGGGTCGCGAAAATCACTTCCGTTAAGCTGGGCGCTTTGCCCGCTGCGGCGCTCAATCCTTGCCGTCCACTGACGGCTCTAAATAACGCTTGGGCCGCCAACCAGCTTAAAAACACCACCCCCACCCAGCGCATTGTCTCCAGCGCACTGGGCATGGTCAGCAGAAAAGCACTCACCCCAAACATACCCGCCGTGAGCAGGATAATATCCGCGCTCATGCATAGCCCCGCCGACCACCAGTGGTACTCACGACGAATGGCCAGCCCTAGAATGTAGGCGTTCTGCGCCCCAATCGCCATGATAATACCGCCGCATACCAGCAGCCCGGTGAAGTAGCTTTCCCACATTGCCCAATTCCCATTATCAGAATAAGTGTCGCGTTAATGAAACATTGCACTCTTACAACATTGCACCCTTAAAACATGGCGCTAAATTAACGGACAAATTGAATAACTAATAATCATCCTGCTAATGGGGTATCAGTTTTACTTATAGAGGGTTTCTTATAGAGAATTAAAGCCGCCGCAGCCCCCACATAAAGTAGGCGCCGCCAATCAGTGAAGCGACCAAGCCCGCCGGTATCTCGTAGGGGAAAATAATCTGACGTCCTACCCAATCGGCCAACACCATCAACAGCATGCCGATCAATGCAGCTCCCAGCAGATGCTGTCCCGCTCGGGAGAAACCCACCAAGCGCGCCATATGCGGCGCCAGCAGGCCGATAAACGAAAGCGGCCCTACCACCAGGGTAGCGCAGGCGGTTAGCAGGGCCACCAGTAGCAGCAACGCCAAACGGGCGCGGTTGAGGGTTACCCCAAGCGCCTTGGCCGTCGGCGCGCCTAAGGGCAAGATATCCAGCCAGCGGGTGAAGGGTAGCGTGATCAGCGCCAGCACGGCGGCAATGCCCCCTACCACCACCGCATTGGTGATATCCACGTAGTAGGTGGATCCCGCCAGCCAAGCAATCACCTGCTGGCCACGAGGATCGCCACCTGCCAGCATTACGCTGCGAACCGCATCAAACAGCGCACTGATCGCCACCCCGGTGAGCAGCAAACGCTCAGGGAGAAAGCCACTCTTGCGGTTGATTCCAACCAGTACCAATAGCGTTGCAAACGCCCCTAGCGTGCCTACGCCAATCAGCATCATATTGGTGGGTGCGGGCAGTAAGAAAATGCCGAGAATCAGCGCAATAGCACAGCCACCGCTGATACCCAACACTTCAGGGCTGGCCATAGGGTTGGCAGATAGGCGTTGGAGAATCGTACCTGCAATGGCCAACATCAAGCCGCTGGCCGCGGCTGCCATTACGCGGGGCAGGCGCCACTGCATCACGTCCCAGTTATTAGGCGCAAGCCAATACCACCCGTCCACCCCCTGGCCAAATAGTAGACCCACCACTGTTGCGGCGAGCAGCGCGAGCAGTAAGCCAACGGCTAACCGCGAGGGTGCAGGATGCCGGTGCATGAAGACACCCGCGCTTTTCGGTGGCCGATCGCCCTGTAGTTTTAAACGCGGAATTAGCCACATTAATAGTGGCGCACCTAAGGCACCGGTAATCGCCCCGGTGGGAATCAACGTTGCTGCCATGCCAGAGAACTGCTGTAACAACAGATCCGTTGTTGCCAACAGTACGGCCCCCAATAGCGTCGACCAGAGTAACCGTGGCCCTAACCGGCGCGCGCCAGCCATACGTACAATATTGGGTGCCGCTAAACCGATAAAACCAATAATGCCCACCACGCTAACGATGCTGCCGGTAATAAACACCGCCAGTCCCATGCCCCCAAAACGTAGATAGGCAAGCGATACACCGAGGCTCTTGGCACTGGCATCATCCAGCTCCAGCACCGCCAAGGGGCGCAGCAAAAACCACGCGGCCACGCAGCTAATCGCCAGCCGAGGCCAGAGGATTGCAACGCCGTCCCAGCCGTTTTGCGCCAGCGAACCGGCACCCCAAATCAGCAACCCCGAGAGCGCCTCGTGGTTAAACAGTAGCAGCGCCGTAGACAGCGCCCCCAAGTACAGATTGACCACCAACCCCGCTAGCACGACCACAATTGGCGCTAACCCACGCCGCCACGAGAGTAGGAAAACTAGCCCAACCGCCAGCGCCCCGCCCAATAAGGCGACCCACTCGCGCCCGGCGACAAGCAGCCCCGGCGCCAGCAAGGTGGCAGTCATCAGCGCCAGGTTAGCGCCCGATGCCACCCCTAGGGTGGTGGGCGAAGCCAGCGGGTTACGCAGCACCTGCTGCATGAGCACGCCTGCCAACCCCAGGCCGCCCCCGGCGAGCAGGGCGATAGAGAAGCGCGGCCACCAAGCGTAGTAAAGCAGCAGCTCGTCAACATTCTCAAAAGAGGGGGCCACTAATGCCTGCAGACCCAGCGCGAAACCGCCTTGGCCCTCGAGGCCCACCCAAAACAGCACCACCATCGGCAGGCTAAGCAATAGGCAGGCTTTAGCAGGCGACATTCCCCCCATTCGCTGGGCAAATTGCGCGGCGCCTAGCATAGCGAACACCCTTTTGTGATAACCGGACAGTTCGCCAAAAGAGACGTGATAGGCAGCAGCGTCATTTTCGTAGCCTTACTATTTATGCAAACGAGTTTATGGAAATTAGCGATTGAATAACTAACAACGATTCTAAATGATAACGATTAGCACTACAATTGACTCCTTATATAAAGGAAACATCACTATGGCAGCCAAACCGAGCTACCGGCTTTTTGATATCACCCTCGCCCGACGCACCCAAGTCAGCGCCTCATTAGTTAGGTTCACTTTCACTGGCCCAGAAGTCAGCCAAATGGCGACCTACGCACCGGATCAGCGCGTCAAACTGTTTTTTCCGGAAGGAGGCGGTACTCTGGACCCATTGTTTGAAATCGCCAGGCTGGAAGAGCACGACTGGTACGGCGCCTACCGCGCACTGCCGGATGCCCAGCGCCCCTCCGCGCGTACTTACACCATCCGTGCCCTGCGTCCAGAGCAAGTCGAGGTGGACGTTGAATTTGTACTCCACGGCGACAATGGCCCCGCCTCGCGCTGGGCAATGCACGCCCGCCCTGGTGACCGGCTAGCCATGACAGCCCCCGACGCCAGTGCGGAAGGCCCAAAGCTGGGCTACGAGTGGAAGCCGCCCCAAGGTGTGCGCCGTATCCTGATCATCGCCGATGAAACCGCCCTACCCGCTGCTGCTGGCATTCTAGAAACCCTTGATGATTTGCCGCTCAAACCCAAGGTCGAAGCGCTGTTCGAAGTGCCTCGTGGCGACGACGTTCAGCCGCTGCCCCAGGCCGCCAAACTGCGCTGGCTGGCACGTGATGCCGAACCTGGCTGCCAACACGGTGAACTGCTAATAAGGGCACTGCGTGATATCGATTTACAGCAAGAGATTGTTGCACTGGGAGGTAACCATTCGACCGCAGACAATGGCAGTAGTGATGATCTAAATCAGGATGAACTAGACCAGGATGAGAACGCCCCACTCTGGGAACCCGCTACCCTGGACGACAGCGCGCCCTTCTATGCTTGGATCGCCGCTGAAACCAAGGTCGCCATGAAGCTGCGTCGCTATTTGGTCAACGAGTGCGGGCTACCCAAGCAGTACGTTACCAGCATGGGCTACTGGCGCCAGGGCAAGGCCAATGGTTAAAGGAACGGCAAACAACACGGCGTTAAACAGTGATCTCACAAGCAAGCCAGCTCAAATGCCTATTGGCTGGCGAGACAGCCCCAACGGCTATGGGCGGGTCAGCCGTACACTTCACTGGTTGACCGCCGCGCTGGTCACGCTGCAATTTACCGTGTTGCTGGCCTGGAGAGGAATGGGCGAAAACGCTATCACGCTGTTCTTGGCGAGCATCGGGCCTCACGGCTCGCTAGGTTTTATGATTCTGATCGTGACGCTGGCTCGCCTTGGCTGGGCATGGATAAATCGCAAACAACGCCCGCCCCACACGCCAGGGCTAGGTGGGCGCTTGGCGCGCTTCGTCCATATCACCTTTTATGGGCTGCTGCTGTGGCTGCCCGCTTTCGCTATTTTGCGCCAGATCGGCCGCGGTGGAGCGCTACGCTTTTATGGCATTGAGCTGCTACCCGAAGCGGAACGCGACATCACCTGGATGGTCGCCCCCGCCGAGCTCCTTCACGGCCCGCTTTCGTGGCTGTTATGTGGATTAGTCATCGGCCACATCATGATGGCGCTGATTCACCGTTTCTGGCTCAAAGACCGGGTACTGGCTCGTATGGTGGGGTCAAGTGGCAGGTGAAGAGTCTAGGTCGGCATTTGCAATAGGCATGATAGACTGTTGATTATCGATGCATTGTTTGCTGGAGGCCGCCGTGCCAGATGCACACCGCCGCAAGTTGCCCGTCGGGATTTAGACGTTCTCAGATATCCGCGAGGGCCACTATTTCTACGTCGGTAAAACTTCGCACATTGAACGTTTGGTTAACCAGAATAAATACTATTTTCTCTCACGGCGGCGTCGCTTCGGAAAAAGTCTCTTACTGGATATAGTGGTCATTCTGATTGATGAGTACGACAAGCCGATTCTGGATAACATCTTAGTACTGGAGCGTGCTCAAAGACGCCGACCAGCACTTGCAATTCGTGCTGCTTACTGGCGTTTCCAAATTCAGCAAGGTCAGCCTGTTTTCGGGACTAAACAACCTTCGTGATATCACACTGTCGTCCGACTATACGACCCTTTGTGGCTATACCAATAACGACATCGATACCGTATTTAAACCTGAACTTTCTGGGTTAGATCATCAGGAAATCAAACAGTGGTATAACGGCTACCGCTGGGGTGGCGGTGAGACAACGTCTGTCTATAACCCCTTCGATGTATTACTGTTGTTTCAGGAGCGAGAGTTGACCCTTACTGGCTTGAGCCCGCCACGCCCGCATTTTTGGTAGATCTTCTCAAGCAATGCGGGATGCCCACCCCCTCACTGGGTCATTGGGAAACCGAGTATGAACTGCTCAGCCAGTTTGATGTTGACCAGATCAGCACCGAAGGCCTGCTGTTTCAAACCGGCTACTTGACCATTCAGAAGGAGGAAGAGTCTCTACTCGGCTTTCCTAATCGCGAAGATGAAACCAGCCTCGACCATGCGCTGCTGCCTTCACTGGGGGTCGAGAACGCCCCACGTGAGCGCCGAATGCTGTTTCGTCATTTAAACCAGCACGATCTCGGCGGATTAGAAGCGCATCTTATGGCGCTACACGCGGGGCTCCCTCACGACTGGTACCGCAACGATCTCAAAAACCAGCCAATCGCCAAATACGAAGGGCATTATGCCAGCGTCTTTTGCAGCCACTTCGTGGCCTTAGAGCTGGGCGTGGCAGTGGGAGACGCCAGCCACCACAGCAGGGTGGATATGAGCGTGGATGTTGGCGGGCTTATCTATCTGTTCGAGTTCAAGGTGGTCGAGCAACTGCCGGAAGGTAGAGCACTAGAGCAGATCAAACACAAAGGCTATGCCGATAAGCACCACGCCTCTGGCAAACCGATACACCTGATCGGCGTGGAGTTTTCCAGCGTTGAGCGCCTGATTGTGGCGTAGACCTTGGCTTAGCTACCAATCTATCCGCCACTGTCATCTCCGCGTCATGAATGGCTAGTTACATTGAATGAATACAGTTTTGCCATTCACTAATACACGATGAATGCCCAGGGGAAATACAATGCTCGATAGCAGTAATGACCTACTCGAAACGGTGAAGCAGGCGGCATACGAGGCGGGTGCGCTATTACGCGAGGGATATTCGCTAAAGGGAAGAATTGCCTTTGAGCAAAAGGGGGCGTCAGACTTTGTCAGCTACTACGATACAGCCGCCGAGAACATCATTATCGACTGTATCAACAGCGCTTTTCCCGATATCGCTTTCCTAGGTGAAGAGAGCGGGCTTACGCCCACCGATAGTGACTATACCGTCATCATTGACCCTCTCGATGGCACCAGCAACTTTCTGCATGGGGTGCCTCACTTCTCGGTCTCCATCGCAGTTACTAAACGCGATGAGCTGATCATCGGCGTTGTCTATCAACCGCTGCTTGATGAAATGCTTTGGGCCAGCCTTGGCTCCGGCGTCTTCCTCAACGACACGCCGCTCACGACGCCTGAACCGCGCCCACTGAACGAGATGCTGGTAAGCACCTGCCTGCCCTACCACGCTAAAGGCGACTGCACGACGGCCATAAATCAACTCGACGTGCTAATGCCCCAGGTGGCGGGTATCCGCAGCCCGGGCTCAGCGGCGTTGGAGATCGCCTACACCAGCCTGGGCCGGTTTGATGCGTTTTGGTCTCAAGGCGCTAAGCTGGACTTTTGGGATATCGCCGCCGGTATTGTGATTGCCCGAGAGGCTGGCTACACCGTCACGGATCTCACTGGCGAGCCGAACCCTGCTCAATGGAACAGTTTACTTGCGGCACACCCCGAACAACATAGCCAACTGCTAGCGTGTTTAGCGTCTTGCTGATGAACGATCAGCATCATCTCTAATCGCATCGGTTAGCCAATCAAGCAGAGGCTAACCGCCTGAGGCCTACCCCTTGCCTGCTTTCCCCAAGCGCGTTTGCCCTCTATCACGTAAATCTTTTCATTTTTTTGTTAAAAATGAGAACCATTAGCACTAGAATGGAGGCATTATCATCAACCCTATCGCCAGGAGTCATTCATGTTCGAGGTCAAAGGTGCCACCTTTGAAATCAATGGTAAGCAGATTCTAAATCCCATTGATCACAGCTTTCATGAGGGCAAGGTTTACGGCCTGATTGGCCATAACGGCTCGGGCAAGTCGACGCTGATCAAGCTCATGGCCCAGCAACAGCCGGTAAGCCAGGGGGAAATTCACTTTGATCAGCGCCCACTGAGTGACTGGGGAAATCGTGAGTTCGCCCGTCAGGTGGCTTACCTGCCCCAGCATTTACCGAGTGCAGAAAATCTTACCGGACGCGAGCTAGTCGCCTTTGGCCGCTACCCATGGCACGGGTTGCTGGGCCGCCACACCCAGAAAGACAAAGATGCCATTGATCGCGCCATTGCCCTGACCCACACAGAGGCCTTTGCCGACCGCTTGGTCGACACACTCTCTGGTGGTGAACGTCAAAGGGTATGGTTGGCGATGCTACTCGCCCAGGGCAGCCGATTCCTGCTGCTGGACGAGCCGCTAGCGGCGCTGGATATCGCCCACCAAATCGAAGTACTGGCGCTAATCCGTAAGCTGTGCGATGAGCTAAACCTTGGGGTGATTATTGTACTGCACGATATCAACATGGCTTCGCGCTACTGTGACGAACTGATGGCACTGCACAGCGGTCGCTTACTGGCCCATGGCAGCCCAGGTGATTTGATGAGCTGCAGCACCTTAGAGGCGATTTATGGCCTACCGATGCAGGTCATGAAGCATCCCAACGGAGAGCACAATATCGCCGTGGCTCAATAACGTTATTCTCCGAGGCCAAAGGCTTTTAAAAGCACTCATTCGCAACCAAACGCTTCAACTGATACGCATTATCGATTAAGCTGGATACCGTATTTCCCCTGTGTGCTGTTTCAAAACCCTGCGCTAAATCCCTGTGATGGAGCCTCGCGATGCCCTCTGCTCTGCGTCAGCCGCAACTGTTCGAGCCTTCATTGGCCGCCTGCTACACCGAGCCGTTGGCGAACTTTACGCCGCCGTTAATAGGTGGAACGCCACCGCTGGAAGCGTTCAAAACAGCTCGTTGGCGGGATGCCGGTTGGCTCAAAGAGGACCTCTCCCGCTTCGCTGAACAATACCCAGGCGGAGACCAGCGGGCAGTGGTATCGATCTGGTCGAAATGGCACTTAAGCGCACTAACCGTTCCCACACTCACAGCCAACCTGCTGCTTAACCGTGACCTGCCGGTGGGGCTGGACGACATGCAGGTTATCTTTAACGATAAGGGTGCCACCTCTCGGCTGTGGTTGCCCCACGAAGGTACGCCGATATCCACTCAAGATCCGTTTGAGCGTTTTGCTACCCTGATTGAGCAGCACTGGGCACCGTTGATTGAGCAATTAGCAGCTATCTCCGGCGCTGCACAGCGGGTGTTCTGGAGCAATGCCGGTGGCTACCTGGACTTTTACGTCAACGCACTAGGCGAGCATCCGCTTGCTAATCGGCAGGCGTTTGAGGCCGCCAAGGCGTTGCTGGAAGCGCGCAACCTACCCAACGGCAAACGTAACCCGCTGTTTCAGCCAGTGCGGCACTTTACGCCCAAGGGTAGCGAGGAAGTTAAGCGGGTGCGCAAGCTCTGCTGCCTGCGCTATTTACTGGACGAGTTCGATACCTGCGGCAACTGTCCACTAGAAGGTTGCGACCTACAAGCGCGCAAGCATGCCAAGCAAGTCGCTAAATGATCGTCTTTACAGATTAATTTGCGTTACCGCATCCTCGCTTGCTCTCGCGCGCTCTTCGCCCTTCAGCTCGCTTAATTGCCCCTTTGACATTTCCAGCAAGCGGTCAGCATGCACAAAGTAACTGTCGTCATGGCTGATGGCGAACACGGTTTTACCCATCGCTTTTAAGTGCGGTAATAGCTCGCGGTAGAACAGCCGTCGGAACTGCGGGTCTTGATCCGCCGCCCACTCGTCGAGGAGCAAGATATCGCGCTTTTCGGCAATCGCCAGCAGAAGTGCCAGGCGCTTACGCTGCCCTTGTGAGAGCTGCGTGTTGATAACGCGATCACCCTCCCACTGCAGTTTGTGCTGCATCTGCAGTCTCTCAAGCCAAGTATCAACGACCTGCGGGTCAGCAGGTAGCCCTTCAGGGCCCATGGTCTGATCAAACTGATGGAAATCGGTAAACACGCTGGCAAAGCGAGCACGGAACGCTTCCCACTGAGCAGCAGTGACCACCTGCCCATCAATCTTAATGGTGCCGCTTTGGGGGCGGTATAACCCAGAGAGTAGCCTTGCCAGGGTCGACTTACCGCTGCCGTTGCCGCCGATCAAAAACACCTGCTCACCGCGCGCAAGGGTCATATTGAGAGGCCCCACCTGGAAGCCCTCGCCCTGGGCAGTGTCCGGGTAGTGATAAGTGACTTCCTCCAGCTCCAGACGCTGCCAATCAGCCAGCGTATCGTCGACGGCAAAGCTTGATTGGTACTCGGCTAGCTCCAGACTGCTCAATTTATCAAAAGCCACTTGGGCACTGATCAGCGTTGGCCAAGCGCCCACCGCCTGAATCAGCGGCGTACGCAGAAACAGCAGCGTCAACGCAAAGGTGGAAGCCACCGTGGTACTCGCCCAGCCCAATCCATTAGAGAGGAAAAACACCACCCCGATGGCGCCCAACATCATAATGTTAGACCAGTTGTTAGCGCTTAAGTGGTAGGTATCAGCGCGGATAATGTGGTGACGGTAGT
The DNA here is from genome assembly GCF_030544485.1 of Halomonas sp. HAL1. NCBI lineage: Bacteria > Pseudomonadati > Pseudomonadota > Gammaproteobacteria > Oceanospirillales > Halomonadaceae > Halomonas > Halomonas sp. HAL1. The sequence continues at coordinate 925,562 of NZ_CP130610.1, read as the reverse complement.
CGCGGGCATTGGCGGTATAACGCTCATCATAAAAGCGCCGAGCACGGTCGCGGTTCAGCGCCAGCTCTTTGCGCCCTTCAATGGCCGCCTGGAAATCTTTATAGAGACTGTCTTCACTTTCACGCACCAGGCGAAAGTGGCGATACACCCGCGACACCAGCACCCAGCCCACGCCCATGGTGAACGCGATCCACACAACGGTAATCACCACCATTTGCGGCGAGAGCCAGGCCAAATAGGCCACCGAGGCAAGTGTAAGCACCACGCCCTGAATCAGCTCCGGAAGGCGCACAAAACCAATGGTGATGTTGCGCACATCGCTGGACAGGCTAGCAAGCAAGGTGGCGTTGCCCAGCTGCTCCAAGCGCTCAATATCGGTGTCGAGAATCCGCTTCACCAGTCGCGAGCGCAGGTCAAACACAAAGTGGTGCCCCAGTACCGTCAGCGCCAATTGCGTACTTAGCGTGACTGCCAGCAGCACCGCCAGCAGGCCTAGAAATTGCGGCAGCGCCGCCATGCTGCCTACCTCAATAAGCCGCTGGTTGATAAAAGCAATCACCCCGACCCCTAAGCCAGCGCTCAATAGGCTCAAAGCAATGGCGCCTAAAAAAGGCCAGCGGTAGTGATGAAATACTAAGCGCAGCAGTTCCATGGGACTCCTTGCCTTCCTGTAAAGAGCGCTGAAGTCTAACAGCAGCGCCGCTCACCAAGAAGGAGTCATTAACATTGGAGGATTATGTGGCAACCGGTCACTGGTGCGGAATGCTATCCCAAGCCGCTTTTCTGAAAATCATGTCAGATGGTTATCCCAGCGCAGTTCCAGGCTGGCGAGAAGCTCGGGCATCGCTAAGTCAGGCGTAACACGGTAGAGCCCGCCTTGGCCGGAGGAAACCAGAAAGCCGCCGTTGCCATCGCACCGGGCGCCAGCGGCGTCGGATAATGCGAAGCTGGCAACAAGTTTGCCTTGCGCGGCATCCAGCAGCAGCACCCGGTTTCCGCGAGGGGCAGTCACCAGAACATTGCCAGACACACGGCTAAACGCCACGCTGGCAGTGTAGTGCTTCAGACTGGCGGTGACTTCATCGGCCAGCGACAGTTCAGAAAAGTGTCCCTGGGCATCCAGTCGGCAGATCAGTGGGTGGGTTTCCCACTCGGGGCCTTCGAACTGATAACCGGCGATCACCGTGCCGTCCGCCGCCACATCAAGATGACGGCAGCTTAGCTGGTGATGGGAAGGTTTGTGACGGGCCAGGACATCACCGCTGTGGCGATCCAGCAGAATCAGCGCCGGTGCCATGGTGTCTAGGTTAAGCTTTACCCGACCGTAGTCAGGGTGCGTCTGAATGCCCCCCAAACCGATCACCAGGGTGTCACCATCCGGCATCAATCTAAGCTCATGGGGGCCAATACCGTCCAGCGGCATATCGCGCACATGGGTGTAGTCGTTGGCGGCATCGTAAACGCGTACGAGCCCCTCACTATCCTCCAAACGATTGGCGGTGACATAAAGGTAGCGTCCGCTTAGATCGAACACGCCATGACCATAGAAGTGGTGGCCCTCACCGGCTGCAATGGTGTGAGCTAACTGACGGCTGTCGCCATCGATCACATGCATCCGTGTACCAGGACGGCGTGCAAACAATACCGCCTGGCGGGAATCGGGCCGTAAACAGCCGCCGTGGCAGCGCTCGGGCACTTCGATCATAAAGCGGGTCTGACCATCCAGCGCTACCCCGGCGATGCAATGCGCACCGCTGGGGTCATCCACCGCGCTAAACAACCAAGCGGCTTCCTCTCGTGCGGGCAGCGCCCAGCTCAGCGGGGTCAGCGCCATGGCGAAGCTGCCCAACCCGACTTTGAGTACCTGTCGTCTATGCATAGTTCAATCCCCATCGCTAGAGTTAAAGCCGCGCACCAACCCCAGCTCACCAGCAATCTCGTTACCCAGCAGATGGCGTAGCTGGCTGATGTCGAGGTAGAGCGACTGCAGACCACGAAACGCCTCTTCGTCTTCAAGGGAAGGCACCAAGCCCGGCGGCAGCTCGCTGGCCTGAACGAGTGTCTTATCCAACTGATCACGAAACGCCTCGGCAAGCGGCAGCGCACCGGCCTCGCGCAACAGCGCGGTAAGGCCCGGCAAAAAGCCGGTACGCAGGCCTTCCAGGCTACTCTCTACCAAACGAACCGTTTGTCCGCTACGCCACGTTTCGGCTAAGTAGCCGTTGGCAGGTGCGCCTTTGAGGCCCATGGGCTCACCGAGCCGTTTATCTTCGAGTATTTCAAGGGCTTGGATGGCGCTCGCCAGCGTGGCCTCCGTGTAGTCGGCAGTATTAAGATAGTGCTCGCCAAAGGCCTGCCAGTCGCGATGCAGCGCGCTCGTGGTATCCGCAAGATGCGTGGTGATGGCCTGCATCAGCGAGCAGGCTCCAGGGGCGCTCAGGACCTGTGCGTCCATGGCGTCGTCATAAAGCAAGTATTCAAGGGCGGGAAAGCCTTGGACCGCCACGCTGTCACTGGCGATATCCTGAGCATCCGGGGCTTTGGCTGCCTCCAGCCAGCCGCGCACCTTACTGCCCACCAGATTTTTACGATCCGGCCAGAACTGCAGCTGCCAGCCTCGGCTGTTCTGCTCAATGGGACCAAACTGGATAAAGCGCACCGCCTGCCAGGCTTGATAGGCGCTCAGCCAGTCATTTTCCAGGCGCAGCCTGAGCGCCTCATCAGAGCCCTGACAAAAGCGCGCGGCAGTGGTTTCCAAACGCTCAGAGGCAGTGTTCAATTCGGCATACTGCAATTCCACCGCGCCATGCCACATTTCCCGGGGCGTGGGAGTGTCCGTGCCAAAGGAGAGCGGCGCGGCCAGTAATGTACAGGCCAACAAACTCAGTCGGCGAAGGGAAACGATCACATTAACTCCTTAACAACAAAAACTTACAGAGACTCAAGAAAACGGATAAGTTCCGCTCGCTGGTCGGTGGGCAATGCACGATAGCCCTGGGTAGCGCTTTCTGCCTCGCCACCGTGCCAAAGTATTGCCTCTTCCAGGGTACGAGCGCGACCATCGTGGAGAAAGCCAGCCCGAGGGTTCACCGTTTGCGCCAAGCCGATACCCCATAGGGGCGGCGTGCGCCATTCGCGGCCATCGGCCTGGAACTCGCTGCGGTGATCGGCCAGGGCGTCCCCCAGGTCATGAAGCAGCAGATCACTATAGGGCCATATTTCCTGTCCAGCCAGCGCTGGACGGGCGGCGTTCGCGTCGGTGCGATGGCGCGGCGTATGGCAGCTCGCGCAGCCCAGCGCGTTAAATCTCTCAGCGCCCTGCTTCACTGCTGGATCATCCATATCGCGGCGCATCGGTACCGCAAGGCTAGAGGCGTAAAAGGTAACGAAGTCGGCCACGTCATCGCTGACTTCAGGCGTGCCACCGTTGGGAAAAGCATCGCAACCCTGGCTCTCCATACAATCGGTATGTGGCACCAAGCTGGAGGTCAACCCCATATCCCCAGCGAAAGCGTGCAGGCCTTGTTGCTCGATGCTGGGCTCGCCCGCTTTCCAGCCAAAGCGCCCCATAACCGTAGTGCCACTGCGCGCATCCCACACGCGGTTGGCACGACCGGAAATACCGTCACCATCGGTGTCGTCAGGGTCGGCAGCCGCCAGCAGGTCGACTTCGGGGATCGCTTCAAGCAGGCCCAAGCCGATCATGGGCGGCGCCAGCCGCGGTGAGGTTTGCAGCAACTCGGGCAGCTCTCCGTAGGCGGGCTCGGCAATCGAGTAGATCGGCTCTTGCAAGGTGACGCTGGAGCCATCGGTGAAGCTCACTTCCCGAGGGCGATACTCAATCACTAGTTTGGCTTCGGGCTTAGCACCACTAATCGCAGCGGTTTGTAGCTGCAAACCGTAGTTAGGTACCGGAAGTGCCCCCCGCTGTTCCAGTGTTTCTGGATCCGCTTGGCTAGCGGGTAGCGAGAGGCGCAAAAACAGCGCGATGGGGTTTTCGTCGCCCGAGGGTGGGTGCCCCCGACCATCTTTAAGGTGGCAACCCTGGCAGCTATTGGTATTGAGCAGTGGCCCCAGGCCATCCCGGGCCTCGGTGCTGGCGGGCGCCGCCACCCAAGGGTTGCGAAAGAAGCTGTTGCCAACGCTGAAATCCAGCCGCTTGGTCATCGACATATTACTCAGCGGCAATGAATAGGCGTTATGGTCAAACTGCTCTACCGAGCCATCGCCGCCACTCATGGGCGAGGTCTGTATAGGCGGCAACTGAATGGGGTAATCCTGGATAAGTGATTCGGCTCCCTGCAGGGGCGTGGCCAGCAAGAACAGTAATAAACTGCTGTGGGCTAATGTGCTGGGCACCCACTTGGCTAAGACAATAAACCGGAGTAAGCGGTACATGGTGATACCTTGCGAGGGATGATACTGAATACGAGCCATTCGACAAAAACCAACAGAGCCGCTCGATAGCAACACTATCGGCGGCTCATGGTAGACGCTAGTCCAGCCTAGAACCGGTGACCGGCATCATCAGGCTGCAGGGAGGCCACGCCCAGATCGCCTGCGGCCTGTTCGATAGACCCTGTTTGCGCCACTAGGGTAAGGATCGCCTCGTTGATCAGTTCACTGCCCCGCTCGTTACCCGGGGCGATCATCATATCGAAGGCCATCGGCGAGCTTTCCGCTTCAGCCGCCTCCTTGATAGCATCAAGCCGCGCCATCGTGGCTTCTAGCTGCTCATGGAGTGTATCGGCCAGCTCAGCATTTTGCTGAGATAACAGGTCTTGCAGCGAAGGTCCCTCTACCACACTGCCATCAAGGCGCTGATAGCTGCCGGTGTAGATATTCTGGATACCCTGGCCGTTGTAGTAGTGGGAGTTGTGGGTATTATCGCTGAAGCAGTCGTGCTCATCCTCAAAAGAGTTGGCTTCAAGGGCGACCTTTAATCGCTCACCCGCCAGCTCGCCCAGAGAGAGCGAACCCATGCCGAACAGCATACGGCGCAGGCCCTCCTGATCGCTTTCGGCAAGCAACTCCTGGCGGTAGTTACCCTCAGTTTCCGGCGCCCACTGGGCCACCATCCACTCAAGGTCGTCAACGAGCAGGTCGGACACCGCATCCAGGTAGCTACCGCGGCGATCGCAGTAGCCATGAGTGCACTCGTCGCCGATTTGGTAATCGCTTACCGGTCGTTCGCCGTTGCCTGCCTCAAAGCCATGCAGATCCTGCCCCCAGAGCAGAAACTCGATGGCGTGATAGCCGCTGGCGACGTTGGCCTCCGAGCCGCCTATTTCGTTCAGGTCAGCAAGGAGTTCCGGGGTAATATCGCTAACGTCCAGAGTTTCGCCGCCGACAGTGATTTGCTCGTTGGCAATAATATTGGCGGTGGCGCCCTCGTTACCCAGTTCATGCTGGTAGTCGTCGCCTTCGACATAATCGATCATGCCTTCGTCCAGAGGCCAGGCGTTGAGCTGCCCTTCCCAGTCGTCCACCACCGCATTACCGAAACGAAACACTTCGCTCTGCTGATAAGGCACCCGCGCCTGCAGCCAGGCTTGCTTGGCTGCGCTCAGTGTTTCAGCCGTGGGATTGGCGAGCAATTCGTCGATACGCTCGTTCAATGCTTGGGCAGCCTTCAGTGCATCGGCGTAATTGGCATGCGCCAAATCGGCGTAGTGATTAACCACGGCGTCAGCGCTAACGGTGTCGGCAGCAGCGGTGTCGATAGCAACTGGGGCAAAAGGCATCAGCGCGCTAAGCGCAACGATGCCAGCAAGAGGGCGACGGAGCATGATGGCGGGCATTACGGTGTCCTTTAGGCTGTGGCATTACAGAAACTACTCACATAAAGTGCTAGGCAACCCGTGAGGATTCTGATGCTCTAGCCCTGCCTGAAATGTAATTCATTAGCTTATGAGATTCAATCCTATTTGAATCTAAATAAAAAGCGCTACACCGTTTTATCGCCATTTTTTGCCTTATGTCACTTAGTGCTACCGTGGGAAACCGTCATGCTCGATTACAAATTACTTCATGCTTTGGCGACCGTGGTGGAGTGCGGCGGCTTTGAGCGCGCGGGGGATGAATTGGGACTGTCACAATCTGCCGTGTCCCAACGTATAAAAGCACTAGAAATTCGCCTTGGTCAGCCAGTGTTGGTTCGGCACCCGCATTTAGCTCCAACCCCTGCTGGCCAGCGGCTGTTAACCCACTACCAGCAGGTACAGCTATTAGAGCGTGACCTGCGTGGCTCACTACCCACCTTAGATGATCAGGCGCCGCGCCTGCGTATTGCGATTAATGCGGACAGCCTAGTCACCTGGTGGGCCGAGGCTGTTGCCACTATTTGTCAACAAGAAGGCGTGTTACTGGACCTTGTGATTGAAGATCAAGATGTCGGACTCAAGCGGTTGCGCGATGGAGATGTAGCGGCCTGCCTATGCGCCACACCGCAACCGATTGCGGGTGCGCGTTGCGTAGCGCTGGGAGAAATGCGCTATCACCCGTTGGCGACACCCGCTTACGTTGAGCGCTATTTTTCAGATGGCCCGACAACAGAGAACTTTCAGCGTGCACCAGCCATCGTTTTCGGCCCCCACGATCAGTTGCAGCATCGGTTTATGGCGCTGTTTGGTTTCCACAGCCACTTTCCTTATCACCTCTGCCCCTCTTCGGAGGGCTTTGTTCGTTTAGCCGCGGCAGGGATTGGCTATGGCATGATGCCGCAATTACAGACGAGAGAATTAATGCAAAGTGGTCAACTGGTCAGCGTGGCGCCAGGCCACTCTTTATCGGTGCCGCTCTACTGGCATTTTTGGCGTCACAGCGGAGAATTAATTCAACGACTTACCCAACATTTAGGTCATATCTTTTATTAAGTATGGAAGTTTTAAACAGTTAATTTTACAAACTTGTCTACACTGAAAGTGCCCATCAAACAGCACAGAAAAATTTGGTGATGATATTTTCTCCTGCTGCATTAGTGCCAAACGGCGAGTAAATTGCACGTTTACCTAAGCGCTATAATATAACGATGGGCGGCCCCTGGTATGGGTAAGGGAACCCAGGGAACAAAGAGCGGAATAAAAACTAAAAAAAGCGATGTGATATGCATGTTCGACGTTTAAAGGCAGGTGTTTATATCGGCCTACTGTTGCTGTTGGCTGGATGTTGGATACCTTGGGCACATGCAAATACCCTCTTATCAGCAGCGCCAAACCAGGCGAGCTACTCGCTTGCTCCTTACAGTGAATTTTGGCATGCAACTGATAAATCAATCACGCTTAATAACTTACTCTCTCACCCGCCTAATTTTAAGCACTCCCATCACGAAGAAAATTTAAACTTCGGCTATACCCGTCATGATGTGTGGCTTAGAACACAAGTGCGTAATGACTCGCCGGAAACCCAGCGCTGGATGGTACAGTTTGAGTACCCATTCTTGGATTACGTCACACTTTACACACTGCGCCAACAAGGCATTGAGGCGCAGCGCAGCGGTAGTGCAGTCCCGGTTGAACAGCGCGCCCTAGCCCATCGTCAGGCGGTTTTTTCACTGGAGCTTGCTGCCCATGAGCAAGTAACTCTGTATACCCATGTGGCTGCCTCAGGCAGCAAAATGCTCAACTACAAGCTAATAACGCCCGAGGCGTTTTATACCCAAAACGATCGCCATAATTTTTGGCTGGCTACCTACTTCGGCATGCTGCTGGCAATGGGTTTATATAACTTATTGCTATTTTTTGGCTTAAAGGAACGGGTTTTTCTTCACTATTCGCTCTTTGTCGGCGGCTTTGCTCTCGCTATTCTGACCTTTAACGGCATCGGCACACTGATGTTTTGGAGCTTTCTGGGTGACAACACGGCTCGTCTCGTGGCACTCGGTTTTACCTTCGCTTCCACCATGGCCACACTGTTTGCGCAAAGTTTTCTTAACACGAAGATCTATTGTCCCCGCTGGCACAACGTATTGAGTACCTTTCGCAGTTACTGCTGGTTGACAGTGATTGCCACACTGTTATTACCCACTCCCTCGGCACTTCACCTCATGGATGTGACGGGCTTTATGGCAGCTTTACTGCTTCTGCTATGCGGCAGCTACTGTAGTTTACAACGCGTACCCAGTGCTCGGCTGTTTGTATTTGCTTGGTCACTATTTTTACTAGGTACGGGTGTCTTTGCGCTGCGTAACCTGAGCCTACTTCCAGCCAACTTTATTACTCTGCACGGTATTCAAATTGGCTCAGCGCTGGAAATGTTATTGCTCTCGTTTGCCTTAGCATCGCGCTTCAATAAACTTAAACGGCAAAAAGAGAGAACTCAAAGCGCGATGTTGGCAGCACTCAAGAAACAGGAAACCCTATTGGAACGAAGAGTCGCTGCCCGCACCAAAGCATTGGAGCATTTGGCCAATCATGATGTACTCACTAGCCTGCTGAATCGCCATGGACTGATGCGTTCTGCCGAAGGTGCGCTACAGCGTAATCGTCAGCATGGTCATCGTTTGGCGCTATTAATGCTCGACCTGGATCGCTTTAAGCCTATTAATGATAATTATGGCCATGAAGCAGGCGACTTTGTTTTACAGCAAATAGCCAAACGCATCGTCCACTTAGCGCGCACCAATGATCACTGTGCCCGGTATGGAGGCGATGAGTTCATTATTATCATGGAGAATATAGGCACCGGCGATACGTTAGCGCCTATTCTGGCGCGTATTGACCAAGCCATCTGTTCGCCGATCAACCTTCCCGGCGGTGAGCAAGTCAGTGTTAGCGTCAGTATTGGGGTAAGCACCTGTCACGGCGCAGAGGATGCCACGCTTGAAAGCTTGCTGAGTGAAGCTGATAGCAATATGTATGCAGTTAAATCAAGCCAAGCCGCCGCTTACTATCGCTACGGCTCGGCGAGTTCTTAATTCTAGTCAAACAGGCTCATGCGCTTCATAACGTTGTCACGCTTGATTTTCCAATGGAATATTGCGCCAGCAACGTGTAATACCACTAAGCCTAAAATGATCCAGCCTAACCGCCCATGCCACATGAAAAGTTGTTCAGAGAGCTGCTCACGCTCAGCAAGTAAACCGGGCAAATGCCAGTGGAAAAACTCTACTGGAAAGCCGCCGCTAGCAGTGGCGGCCCAGCCCAATAGCGGCATAATAATAAGCGCTAAGTAGAGTAGATGGTGCACGCTGGTGCTGACGATACGCTCGAATGCATTTAACGGGGGCTCGTGGTCAGGCACTACGAATGCCAGTCGGGTGATAATACGCAGCGTCATCAGCAGTAATATCAACACGCCGAGTGTTTTATGACTGGTATACAGCAAGTTCGTGAGCGTATTGCCTACCAACGCAACGGTGCGCTCAAACCCCAGAAAGCCTAGCGTCAAACCGCTAGCCAACGAGAGTAACACGGCACCCGCCACTAGCCAGTGCAGCACCCGGTGCGGGTAGATATAACGATCCAGTTCGTGCATGTAGTGCTCCTAACAGCAAATTTATTTGCTTTTTAGTCTAGTCAGTAACGTTCCCTTTCGCTGATTAAAGCACTTCGCTGCCCTCAACGTTAAGTGTTACTTTTACCCAATGCTTTTCCTCTACTGCCTGCTGGGAACGGTTGAATCGCTACGATCGGTGTTTATATAGCCTAGTCAGGCACGGCTAATTGCTCACGTATTAACTCACCCAAGCGCCGCGCTGGCTCTGAGGGCCGGTGGGGTGCGCGGTGAAGCGCCAGCTCGATCATTGGCAGCGCAGGCAGGCCACTGCTCTCATCCAGTGGCCTTAGCGCCGGCGTCAGCATGCTGCGCGTCACCACCACTATCGCGAGCCCCGCGGTCACAATCGGCGCCAGCCCGGCCATTGATTGGCTGGTATAGGCAACACGCCAACTGCGCCCTGCCGACTGCAGCGCCTGCTCGGCGACTTCACGAAACACGTCAGCCCCCGGCGAATAAAGCGCTAACGGCAGTGGATCACTTAGCAGCGGCTGCTGGTACATTCCAACGGCCCACAGCAAAGGCTCTCGACGGATCACATCGCCCCCTGGCGAGTTGCGTTGACGTGTCACCAGTGCCAGATCAAGCTCTTTGGCTTTTACCTGCTCTACGAGATGGGCGCTGGTACCGCAGATCACCTTGAGTCCCACCGCCGGATAGAGCTGATTAAAGTAAGCAAACACCGAGGGCAGCAGCGAGGCGTAATCTTCCGGTATGCCTAACGTGAGGTCACCGGTAACTTGGCGCGCCTGCATATCACTCCATGCTTCATCATTAAGCGCCAGCAGCCGCCGAGCATGATTAAGTAGGCGCTCGCCTTCTGATGTAAAGCGTATTCGCCGCCCTTCCCGCTCGTGCAGTGTTAGCGATAACTGCGCCTCCAGCCTCTGCAGCTGCATACTCACCGTAGACTGCGTGTAAGCCAAGCGTTTGGCGGCGGCGGTCACACTGCCGGTATCCGAAATTGCCACCAGGGTACGAAGCAGGGTTAGGTCTAAGGTGGGCGCGCGCATATATCACCGTTCTTGATTAAAATGATCATAAAAGATCGATATTGTGATGCATTGATGATGAGTATGCTGCTCGGCACATGCTCAAATCAAGGAGACTTCCGATGCATCGCGCTCACTCCCCCGCCCTTTTTCCACGTTGGTACAGTGTTGGTGCGGCACTGGTGGCCGTGATGCTTTGGAGCGCCGCGCCGCTGCTGTCAGAGTTTGCCAAGTCGACACCGCCTTTACAGCTAACCGCCGTAACACTGCTTGCGGGGGCGATGGCAACGCTGCCGCTGAGCCGCCGGGTTAATGTTGCTGCCAGCGGCGCGGTTTGGCAGTTAAGTGTCTGGGTGGGCATTCCGTTACTTATTTTTGGCGCGGTGAGTACTTACTTTATAGGTATGCGGCTAGCGCCCGCCGCTGAAGCGGCGCTGATTACTTATACCTGGCCCGTGCTCTTTGTGCTGCTTAGTCAGTGGAGCCGCTTTGGCCGTCTGCGCATCGCAGGCGTTGTCGGTGCGCTGATTGCGTTTTCAGGCGCAGCGTTACTGCTGGTTCCTCAAGCCATCAGCGGCGGATTAGGGGGCGCTACCACTGGCTACGCATTAGCACTGCTGGCTGCCTGCTGTTGGGCGTTTTATTCATGGCTCAGCCAGGCAGCCCCAGTGGCGTTGACACCGCTACTGCCACGACTGCTGCTGATCGCTTGTGCTATTGCCGTGGCCGCTAGCCTGCTACTTGAAGGACAACTCCCTTTACCCAGCGGGGAAGCGTTGCTAGCAGGCATTGCACTGGGGTTAGGCCCTTACGGCGTGGCCATGGTGGCTTGGGACAAAGCACTGCGCTGGGGGCACACCAGCCTAGTGGGCAGCTTAGCGTATGGCGTGCCGATTCTGGCCGCCCTGCTACTGGTTCTAGCAGGCATGAGTGTGCTCGACTGGCGCTTACCCACAGCGGCAGTGCTGGTGGTGGTTGGCTGCCTTAAAGCTGGCCGCTAGGCTTACTTAAACAGATTCACCTCGGCTACTTTAATCGCTGGCTCGCTAGATAGAATGTCATCCAGCAATTCAGGTATCCACCTGGGTTTAAAAAGCGCGGGGTCGGCCTCGCGCATCTCTTCCCGAGCCCACCAGTGACTGGCCTGAATAGTAGAAGGTTCTTCATCGCTCCAATGGGCAGTGGTAATTTCAGCCATTGGCGGGCAGCGCACCAGAAAGTAGCGTTCAAGCCAGCGGGCTGGCGGAGAGCCTCCCACGGCGTCAATATTATCTCGTTCGCGCAATAGCGGGCCGAGTGGGCAGGTCAACCCCGTTTTTTCCTTCAGCTCGCGCATTGCCGTGCTGGGGTAATCCTCTCCCTCAAGCAATTCGCCGCCTACAGTGGTCCAAAAAGGCGCTTGATGCTCATCATGATGGCGAAAAAGCAGTAGCTGACCTTGCGGGTCAACCACCATTAAATGTGCTGAACGGCGTGTTTTGATTTGTTGGTTCATAAGCGATCCATGCCTATTATTGAATGACAGTAAACAGTGCTAAAGCAGACACAATGCGTGCTTTTGGCAATGCCTTTTCAGCCTAGCTGGTTTAAATAAATTTACCGGGATAAGTGAGGTAGTAATTAAAGTTGAGGAGGAATTTCCGTCGGTTCCATTTCAATATTTAATTCGAACAAACCACTACCGGTAGCGCTAAAACCGCTTGCGCTTACCGTATAAGTACCAGGCAGCAATTGCTCTTGAAGACGGGAATCGGTGCCCCCTGCGCCGTCGTCGTCGCTGGCTGCAACGCCTTGTCCACTAATTTCAATCAACGTATCGAAATCAGCGGAGCGCATTTCTATGGTAACCAACGAGCTCTCTGCCAGCTCCAACTGATAGATCAGTGGTTCACCGCTGTACCAACCACTTAGCGATCCTTCGGCAGTGAGTGACCCATCGTTGCGCAGCTCGCCATCGCCCGGTAGTTCGTGAGGCGCCACTAAAAGGGTATAAACCCCATTACCATCGTCATAAGCACTGCGCGCGGTCAACGTGTATTCACCGGGCTCAAAGAAATCGGCAATCCGGGCGTCTAAATCACCGGCGCTGTCATCATCTTCACGGGTATAGCCGTTGGGTCCTTCTATGGCTAAATAGGGGTCAAAATCATCAGAGCGCATTTCAAGCTGGTAAAGACCCGCCTCTTCTATGTTTAGCGCTATTTCATCGGCATCGCCCTGCAACCAGCTGTCAAATGATTCGCCTATTATTACCGTGTCGGCATCGGTGAGCTCTACGCTGCGGCTATCAATGGTAAATGGGCCATAGCTATAGGCATCGGCCCCGCTTACCACCACGACATAGTCACCGCTTTCTTCGATACGGTGGCGCACAACGGGTGCATTATCGAGTAGCTGAAGCTGATCATCGTAAAGGGCCACAACGCCTTCCAAGGCACCATCAAGAGCGATTTCAACGATTTCATCTTCTTCTAGCGAGATTGCATAGCGCACAAAGCGGCTGCCATCGTTCCCGTTAAGTTCGCTCGCCAAGGTTATTTCCCCGCGTAAAGGCTCTGCAAGCATGAGCCTCTTGGCGGGCTTATCCTCAGCAGTTTGCAGTTGCAAGGGAATAACCTGAGCAGCCAGAAAACCGACGGCAGCGCCGCCCAACGCCACCAACACAAACGCTAGCGAAGCCGATTTAGCCATGAACGTTCCCTTGTTAAGTTGTAATGACAATCATTAATAAATTAAGCAAACGTGATTATAAGATGCTTAGCGAAATAAAGTGAGCGTTTGATAAAAAATACTGCATTGCACAAATCTGATTTTTTACTAACTTAACCCTTGCGTTGATAAGTCACTGAAACTCAAGGGCACGAACACTGCGATTAAAAAAATCTTGAAAATGAACCTAATTGCGTCGATCTTCTCAAAGCTTGCTGACCCGCAACGACAAGGGTACTATCGCAAGGCCTACTCGGCACCTCATCAAAGAATGCGGGATCCGTAATACGCAAAACTGAGGTACTCCTATGGGAGCCCAAAAACGACTGATCCGAACGATTTGTTTGGCAGCGGTAGTAGCTGGTAGCGCTGCCAATAGTGCTTTCGCACACGAAACAGATACACAGGAAGGCGTCGCCTCCTTTTACAGTGACCGCTTTCAAGGAGCCACCACAGCCAGTGGAGAGCCCTTTGACCAGCAGGCACTGACAGCCGCCCACCCGAGTTTGCCGTTTGGCACGAAGGTGTTGGTGACGCGCCCGGACACGGGGCAAGAGGTAGAAGTATTGATCAATGACCGCGGCCCCTTCGTTAAAGGGCGCATTATTGATTTATCCAAACGCGCGGCAGTGAAGCTTGGCATGCTACGCCGCGGTACAGCACCGGTTATGGTAACGCTGTTGGATTAACGGATAACACATTCTTGGTTGGTGTGTGATACCCCTTAGCCTAATTAATGCGACAGTAAACCAGTCAACGTTAAAATAGTGCCACTCATAAATAGTGCCACTCTATACATACAGGGCGACCAGCAATGGTCGCCCTGTTTCTTTTGGGGTGCTTTATCGCCTACCGATTTCTCATGCATGGCGAACTTGCAAGCAAGCTAATGGTCTCTATGCTGCAAGGAGTTCAACGCGCGTAGCTGAAACAGATAGCTCAAGGCGCCATTTATTCGCAGGAGGCATTTATGCAGTCACAGTTTTATACGCTTACTGATTACCCCCAGGGCCTACCCGATCGCTCTCTGTTTAAACTGGAGACGCAAACGCTGCCTGAGCTAGCCGACGGAGAAGTGCGAATTCGTAATCGCTGGCTCTCTGTGGATCCTTATATGCGGGGCCGCATGAATGGCGTTCGCACTTATGTAGACCCCTTTGAACTCGGCAAACCCATGGAAGGCGGTGCCATTGGTGAAGTGATCGAGTCCAATGATCCAAGCTTAAAAGTAGGTGACAACGTCAGCCACATGGGCGGCTGGCGTGATATTGCCCAACTGCCTGCCCAAGGGGTGACGCCATTACCCGACCTTGATGTTCCTGAACAGGCTTACCTGGGTGTGTTAGGCATGCCGGGCATGACCGCCTGGACCGGTCTTAATTTGATTGCAGAGTGCAAACCGGGCGATAACGTTCTGGTCAGTGCGGCCAGCGGTGCGGTTGGTTCGTTGGCGGTTCAGTTAGCCAAAGCAAAAGGATGTCATGTAGTGGGCATTGCGGGTGCTGCTCATAAGCTCGCT